>JBDLQQ010000140.1:0-42027 GCA_039800465.1 Verrucomicrobiota bacterium | reverse complement strand
GGAGCTGTTCATTCTCGGTCCCGGTCACCCGGTAACGTCTAGGGCGGGCGTCCGACAGCCGCAAGCCTTGGTGTGGCTTCCGAGGCCAGATCCGTCCCTCACAGCTGGGCGGGAACGCCCTTCACCCCTGAGGAGCGACCTGTTCTGAGACAACAACCCCGGGGCGTTGTTGGGCAATTCCCGGGAAGCGGCAGGCGTCGCGGCGATCCAGCCTACACACCGAGACAGACACCAGCCCCACGCCTTGGAAACACGACCCCACACGCCATGAAGAACAAGAAGAAGTCCCTCGGATCACCGAAGAACACCGGCAGCGCGGACGGCAACTCGACCGCCCGGCTGGTGATTACCAACACATCCGGGAGGCAGGTCGCCTCGGCACCTGCCCTCCAGCTCACCCCGAACCGTTTCCACCTCCGGAAGATCCTTGTCCCGGTGGACTTCTCGCCGAACTGCCAGGAGTCGATCCTGTACGCCCGCCACTTCGCCGAGCAGTTCGAGGCGGAGATCTGCCTCCTGCACGTGGTAGAGCCGGTCGTCGTCACCAACGACTTCGGCTACGTGCCGATCCTGCCCAACGACCTCGAGGAGCAGCGGCTCGAGGGAGCCGGGAAGGAGTTGCGCACCCTGGCCAAATCCCTGGGTGCCGGGGTCGCTGTCGAGTCGAAGGTGCTCCTCGGCAGGGCCTGGAAGGAGATCACCGACGCCGCCCGCACCCTCCCCGCGGACCTCCTGATCGTCTCCACCCACGGCTTCACCGGGATCAAGCACGCGCTCCTCGGAAGCGTCGCGGAGAAGATCGTCCGCCACGCACCCTGCCCCGTACTCGTCGTGCGCCTCGGCGAACACGAGTTCGTCTGAGCCCGGACAGGCTTTTCACTCGATCCCGGGAGGCGCTGGACTCAGCATCGAGAGCGATGCGTCCCCTCCCCCTGCCCACCGGCTGGGCCGGCCTCGCCGGCCTGCGGATCACAGGTCTCCTCCTTGCAAGCCTGCTGCTGGGATCCAACCTCGCGGCCGATTCCAGACCCGTCCCGACGGATCGTCAGACCGCGCTCGACCGTTATGTCGCCAAGCCGGATCCGAGCTACGCGTGGAAGATGGTAGTCTCGCTGCGGGACGAGAGCGCGACCGGCTATGCGATCGACCTCACCTCGCAGACCTGGCGCACGCCGCAGGAGGTCGACCAGAATGTCTGGCGCCACTGGCTGCTGGTGGTGAAGCCGGACAACCTCGCCCACACGACGGGTCTGCTCTTCATCTCGGGCGGCAGCAACAAGGGCAACAAGCCCCCGACCCCTTCGGCCGAGCTGATCCGGATCGCCAAGGCCACCCGGTGCGTCGTCGCTGAGCTCAAGATGGTCCCGAACCAGCCACTGGTCTTCAATAACGACGGCAGCCCGCGCGTGGAGGACGACCTCATCGCCTACACCTGGGACAAGTTCCTGCGGACGGGCGACGAGACCTGGCCGGCGCGGCTCCCGATGACCAAGGCCGCGGTCCGGGCGATGGACGCGATCACGGAATTCCTGGGCTCGGAGGCCGGTGGCAAGGCGACGGTGGACACCTACGTCGTCTCCGGCGGCTCCAAGCGCGGCTGGACCACGTGGACGACCGCGGCGGTCGACCGGCGCGTGGTCGCGATCTGCCCGATCGTCATCGACGTGCTCAACATGGCCCAGTCCATCAAGCACCACTACCGGGCCTACGGGTTCTACGCCCCGGCCGTCGGGAACTACGCCGAGCAGCACCGCATCCTCGATTGGCAGGACACGCCCGAGATCGCCGCCCTCGACAGGATCGAGGACCCCTTCTCCTACCGGGACCGCCTTACCATGCCGAAGCTGGTGCTGAACGCGGCCGGGGACCAGTTCTTCCTGCCCGACTCCTCCCAGTTCTACTTCAACGAGCTGCCAGGTCCCAAATACCTCCGCTACGTCGCCAACACCGACCATTCCATGCGGAACAGCGACGCCTACGAGACCCTCCTGGCCTGGCAGTTCGCCATCGCCCACAAGGTTCCGCTGCCGCGGTTCACCTGGACCCACGGATCCCACGGCACCCTCACGCTCAGGACGGAAACGAAGCCCGCAGAGGTGGTGCTGTGGACGGGCCACAACGAATCGGTCCGGGATTTCCGCCTCGAGGTCGCGGGGCCGGTCTACAAGTCGGTGCCCATCACGGAGTCCTCCCCTGGCGTCTACGTCGCGAACGTCCCCGAACCGAAGTCGGGATGGACGGCCTACTTCGCCGAACTGAGCTTCGACGTCGGGGCGGCAACGCCCCTCAAGCTCACCACCGACGTCGTGGTGACACCGCGGCATCTGCCGTTCCCGGATCCCAAGCCGGCTTCCACGCCGAAGGGCTTCCTCTCGAAGTAGGCGTCCATGTCCGCGAAGGCCTGATCCCCCCGATGCCCCGTCCGAAGCGCGAGACCCCAGAGGCCTGTCCAAACTGCGGGGCCGACGTGCCGGACGGTGCGCTGGCCTGTCCGGAGTGCGGGGCCGACGAGGAGACGGGGTGGAACGACACCGCCGTCGAGCAGCGGCTGGGGATCGAGGATCCAGACGACTTCGACCACGAGGCGTGGGAGCGGGAGGAATCGGGTCAGCCGCCCAGGCGTCCACTGGCAGGCCTCTGGTGGATCACCGCCCTGGTCCTGCTGGCGGCATCCGCCATCGGGTTCGCCTTCGTGTTCCTCGGACGCTGAACCGCCCGAGGTCGGATCAGGCGACCTTCCCATGGCTCCGCTCGAGGGCCGCCGCGACAAACCCCCGGAACAACGGATGGGGCGCGGTGGGCTTGCTCAGGAACTCGGGATGGAACTGGGAGGCCACGAAGAACGGGTGCCGCTCGATCTCGATGATCTCGACCAGATCCCCGTCAGGTGAGGTCCCGCTGATGCTGAAGCCCGCCTGCTCGAAGCGCTCCCGGTAGGATCCATTGAACTCGTACCGGTGGCGGTGCCGCTCGTGGATGAGCGGAGCGCCATAGAGCTGATGGGCCCGGGAGCCGGGCTTGAGCCGGCATGGCTGCGATCCCAGCCGCATGGTGCCGCCCACCTGGGTGACGCCCCGCTGCTCCTCGAGCAGACAGATCACCGGGTGCGGTGTCTTCGGGTTGAACTCGGTGGAGTGGGCCCCCTCCAGGCCGAGAGCGTTGCGGGCGAACTCAATCGTGGCGATCTGCATGCCCAGGCACAGGCCCAGGTAGGGCAGCCCGCGTTCGCGGGCGAAGCGGGCCGCCATGATCTTGCCCTCCGTCCCGCGCTCCCCGAACCCCCCGGGCACGAGCACGCCCGACAGGTCCTTGAGCATCTTCTCAGCCCCATGCTTCTCAATGTCCTCGGCGTCGATCTGCTCGATCCGCACCCCACAGTCGTTGGCGATGCCGCCGTGGGTCAGCGCCTCGTAGACCGACTTGTAGGCATCCTGGAGCTCGATGTACTTGCCAACGACGCCGATCCGGACCCGGTTCTGGGGTGCGACCAGCCGCCGGATGATGTCCTGCCAATGCGCCATGTTCGCCGGAGGCACGTCGAGCTGGAGCTGACGACAGACCAGGTCGTCCATCCGCTCCCGCTGGAGCATCAGGGGGACCTCATAGATGGAATGGTCGACGTCCTTCTCCTCGACGACGGCGTCGAATGGCACATTGCAGAAGAGGCTGAGCTTGTGGCGCAGCTCCTTGTTGAGCGGGTGCTCACAGCGGCAGACCAGGACGTTCGGCGCGATGCCGATCTCCCGGAGCTTCGCGACGCTCTGCTGGGTCGGCTTGGTCTTCAGTTCGCCGGCGGCCTTGATGAAAGGGATGTAGGTGACGTGGATGAAGCAGACGTTGTGGGGGCCGACGTCGAGGGCGAACTCGCGGATGGCCTCGAGGAACGGCAGCCCCTCGATGTCGCCGACCGTCCCGCCGATCTCGGTGATGACGATGTCGGCCTTGGACTCGTCGGCCAGCAGGCTGATCCGACGCTGGATCTCGTCGGTGACGTGCGGGATGACCTGGACCGTCTTGCCCAGGTACTTGCCGGCCCGCTCGTTGTCGAGGACCTGCTGGTAGACCTGTCCGCTGGTGGTGTTGTTCCGCCGGGACAGCTTGGAGTTGGAGAACCGCTCGTAGTGGCCGAGGTCGAGATCGGTCTCGGCGCCGTCGTCCAGCACGTACACCTCGCCGTGCTGGAAGGGACTCATCGTCCCGGGATCGACGTTCAGATAGGGATCGAACTTCTGGAGCGTGACCTTCAGCCCGCGGTTCTCGAGGAGAGTCCCCAATGCCGCCGCGGTGAGCCCCTTGCCGAGGGAGCTCACGACACCGCCTGTCACGAAGATGTACTTCATCGCCTGTCAGGCTCCTGTGGTCGACCGGGGCGTGGCAAAGGAAAAGTGAAACGACCTGCGGACCCGGATTCCGATGAGCCATGATGCAAGGAATTAAACTGTCGAATGCGGGGATCCCGGAGAAACCCAACTCGGGACCAGGAGCTGTTTTGCCATGGAAAAACCGAGTCCCATCGACGAACGTCCCACCATGGATTCCCGAAGACTCGCGTGCCTCGCGGCACTCGGCCTCGCCTGCCTCCCCGAGATCCTCCCGGCCGCGGCAGCCGCCCCGGTCCCCGGTGATGCACAGCGACGGGAACACTGGGCCTGGAGAGCACCCGTACGGCCGCAAATCCCAAAGGGGAGTCCCTCGGCCTCCAACCCGATCGACGCCTTCATCCGAGACCGGCTCCGGAAGGAAGGGATCAAGCCCTCCCCGCCGGCCGACCGGGTCACCCTGCTGCGTCGACTGCACCTCGACCTCACCGGACTTCCCCCGACTCCTGAAGAGGTCGACACCTTTCTCAAGGAACGGCCGTCAGTCGCCTATGCGAGGAAGGTCGAGGAACTGCTCGACTCGCCCCACTACGGAGAACGCTGGGGGCGCCACTGGTTGGATGCGGCGCGGTATGCCGACTCCGACGGGTTCGAGAAGGACAAGCCCCGGTTCATCTGGGCCTACCGCGACTGGGTGGTGAACGCGCTGAACCGGGACCTGCCCTACGACCAGTTCATCACGGAGCAGATCGCTGGCGACCTCCTTCCGGGGGCGACGGACGACCAGCGGGTCGCGACGGGATTCCTCCGGAACTCCATGCTCAACGAGGAGGGCGGCGTGGACCCGGAACAGTTCCGGACGGACGGGCTCATCGACCGCATGGATGCCATCGGCAAATCCGTCCTCGGGGTCACCATCCAGTGCGCCCAGTGCCACGATCACAAGTATGACCCGATGTCGCAGGAGGATTACTTCCGGCTCTTCTCGTTCCTCAACAACGACCATGAATCCAGCCGGGTCTACTACACTCCCAGGCAGCAGTCACTGGTGGCCGACCTGACGCGTCGGATCCGTGAACTCGAGGCGGATCTGCAGCATCGGACCCCGGACTGGAAGGAACAGATGGCGGCGTGGGAGAAGGCCCTGCAGGCACCTGGACCAGCCTGGCAGGTGGTCGAGACCCGGAACGCCGGGGACAACGGGGAACGGTTCTACCACTATCCGGATGGCTCGGTCCGTGCGGCGAGCTATGCACCGACCTTCTGGACCGCCGAGTTTCTGGGCACGAACGGACTGCCGCAGATCGGGGCTTTCCGCCTGGAACAGCTGCCGGATCCGAACCTGCCGAGCGGGGGGCCAGGGCGGTCCATCAAGGGGATGTCGGCGCTCAGCGAGTTCGGTGTCGAGGCCACCGACGTGACCAACCCGACCAACAAGGTCGTGGTGAAATTCGTCAAGGCGACCGCCGACTTCTCCAACGAGGAACGTCTCCTCGAGCCCGAGTTCCAGTCGGAAAGCCGCAATCGCAAGGACGGCGACAAGCGGACCTACGGGCCGGTGGCCCACGCGATCGACGGCAAGGACGACACGGCATGGGGGATCGACGCCGGTCCCGGACGCCGCAACGTGGCCCGACAGGCGGTGTTCATCCCCGACAAGCCGATCACCTTCCCGAGGGGAGCGATCCTCAAGTTCCTCCTCCACCAGAAGCACGGGGGCGACAATTCCGACGACAACCAGAACCACAACCTCGGGCGGTGGCGGCTGAGCGTCGCGGCCGAAACGAATGCGGTGGCCGACACGGTGCCGGCCCGGGTGCGTGAGGTCTTGGCCATCCCGGGAGACCGGCGCAGCCCAGCCCAGGTGGCGACCCTGTTCAGCCACTGGAGGACCACGGTCCCGGGGTTCCAGGAGTCGAACGCACGGATCGAGTCGCTCTGGCGCCAATGGCCGGAGGGCACCCCCACCCTCGTGTTGGCGATGCGCACCGGCACGGGCGCCGGGGAGGAACCCCGACCGAACCGACTCTTCCAGCGGGGCGATTGGCTGAAGCCGGGCAAGGAGGTCGCCTTCGGCGTGCCGTCGTTCCTGAACCCCCTGCCAGCCAATGCCGATGCATCGCGGCTCACCTTGGCCCGATGGTTGACCGACCGGCGGTCGCCCACCACCGCAAGGGTCGCCGTGAACCGAGTCTGGCAGGCCTACTTCGGCACCGGCCTCGTCGAGACTCCCGAGGACTTCGGGCTCCAGTCCCCCCAGCCCTCCCACCCGGAGCTCCTCGACTGGTTGGCCTGCGATTTCATGGACAACGGCTGGAGCCTCAAGCGGCTCCACCGGCTGATCGTCACCTCCGAGACCTACCGGCAATCCTCTCGAGTAATGCCACAGGGCCTCGAGCGGGACCCCTACAATCGTCTCCTCGCCCGCGCACCACGGGTCCGGGTCGAGGCCGAGATCGTCCGCGACATCGCCCTCTCGGTGAGCGGCCTCCTGAACCCCGAACTCGGCGGACGGGCGGTCTACCCACCCGCCCCGGAGTTCCTGTTCCAGCCGCCGGCGAGCTATGGTCCGAAGGTCTGGACCGAGGAGAAGGGCAAGGACCGGTTCCGCCGGAGCCTCTACACGTTCCGGTTCCGGAGCGTGCCGTATCCGGTGCTCATGAATTTCGATGCCCCCAACGGCGACTTCTCGTGCGTCCGGCGCGCCCGCTCCAACACCCCGCTCCAGGCCCTGACCACCCTGAACGAGACCCAGTTCATGGAGGCGGCGCGCGCGCTGGCCGCCCGGACCCTCCGGGACGGTGGCACGACGGACGAACAGCACATCATCTACGCCTTCCGCCAGGTCCTCTCCCGCAAGCCACAGCCCGCCGAGAAGGCCGAGCTTCTGGCGCTGCTGGGGCGCCAGCGCCGTCGACTCGCCGACGGGTGGCTGGACGTCAGAGAACTGGCCACCGGGGCGGATTCAGCGCCACAGCTCCCACCGGGCACCACCCCCAGCCAACTGGCGGCTCTGACCACAGTGAGCCGCGTGCTGCTGAACCTCGACGAGACCATCACCAAGGAATAGCCATGAACCGACTCACCTCCCTCCAACACGCGTCGAGGTCCCACCAGCAGCAGATGACCCGCCGCTGGTTCTTCAAGGACTGCGGTGTCGGCCTCGGCACCATCGCCCTGCATGGCCTGCTGGCCGACAAGGTGGCCGCCGCGGGAGTCTCTGGGGGCCGGATCCGGGCGCCGCACCACGCCCCGAGGGCCAAACGGGTGATCTACCTGTTCATGGCCGGCGCACCCAGCCATCTGGAACTGTTCGACTACAAGCCCCAGCTGGAGAAGTTCAACGGCACCATCCCTCCTGCGGAACTCCTCAAGGGGTACCGGGCGGCCTTCATCAACCCGAGCAGCACGCTGTTGGGACCGAAGTTCAAGTTCGCGCGCCACGGGAACAGCGGGATGCAGATCTCGGAGCTGCTCCCGAATCTCGCCCGGGTCGCCGACGACATCACGCTGATCCGGTCCATGCAGACCGATGCGTTCAACCACGCGCCGGCACAGATCTTCATGAACACGGGGTCCCAGCAGTTCGGACGCCCCAGCCTGGGGGCATGGACCAGCTACGGGCTGGGATCCGAGAGTTCCGACCTGCCCTCCTATGTCGTCTTCAGCACCGGTGACAAGGGCACCAGCGGGGGTGCCTCCAACTGGGGCTGCGGGTTCCTGCCCACGGTCCACAATGGCACGCTGTTCCGGACAGGCGGCGACCCCGTCCTCTACCTGTCGAACCCGAAGGGCGTGGACGGGCCGCTCCAACAGGACACGGTCGAGACCGTCAACCGGCTGAACAGCCTCCACCTGGGGAGGGTTGGGGACCCGGAGATCGCGGCCCGCATCGACGCCTTCGAGATGGCCTATCGGATGCAGGGGGTGGCCCCGGAGGTGATGGATCTTGGACGGGAGCCCCAGTCGGTCCGCGAGGCCTACGGGGCCGACCCCGGCAGGCCGACCTTCGCCAACGCCTGCCTCCTCGCCCGACGACTCGTGGAACGCGGCGTCCGGTTCGTCCAGATCTTCCACGAGTCGTGGGACCAGCACGGCAACCTGTCGGCCGACCTCAAGCGCAACTGTGCCGCCACGGACCGGGCCAGCGCCGCCCTGGTGGCCGACCTCAAGCAACGGGGACTCCTCGAGGACACGATCGTGATCTGGGGGGGAGAATTCGGCCGCACCCCCATGGTCCAGGGTGGGAACGATGGACGGGATCATCATCCCAATGGGTTCAGCTACTGGGTCGCCGGGGGGGGGTTCCGTCCGGGACTGACCTGGGGCGAGACCGACGAACTCGGCTTCAATGCGGTCAAGGATCGGGTGCATGTCCATGACTTCCACGCCACGCTCCTGCATCAGCTGGGATTCGACCACGAGAAGCTCACCTACCGATTCCAGGGCAGGGACTTCCGACTGACCGACGTCGCGGGTGAAGTCGTCCGCGGACTCCTGGCCTGAGACTCGATCGGTTGGCCGGGCTAAGAACCTCAGTGCCCAGCATTTACCACTTGACCACCCCCCTATTGCCCTTGTTTACTCCGGCAAGATTTGAGTCGAAAAATCGAGTCATAAACCCAAAGCATCCTCTGAACATGAACGCGCTGAACCGCACTTCGCTCGCCGTGGTCGCCTCCGTTGTCGCGATCGCTTCCGCTTCCGCGGACACGATCTACTACGTGGCACCCGGGGCCAACAACTTCTACAACAGCACCTCCGGTACCGAGTACGGCAACCAGGTGTCCTTCCCCAGCAATCCTTCCGGGGCTTGGACCATTTCCTCCCTCACGGTTCCCTACTACTCGAATTACGGTCTGAACGGTGGCCTGACCCTGAAGATCTACTCGAACAACGGAACGGGCGGCGCCCCTGGAACCCAGCTCTGGTCGAGCGGTCCTCTGGACGTCCTGAACGGCGGCGGCAGTGTCACGGTTCCCTTCCCGTTCTCCTCTGACAACCAGATTCCGAACACCCTGACCTACACCGTCTCATTCGCGGGTTCGGGTGTCGCCGGCAACAAGGCGGGGCTCTATCTCCCGGGTTCCAACCCGGCCGTGGGTTCCGCTCAGGGCATCTGGTCCGGTGCGGCCGGCATTTGGGAGAAGCGCTCGACGGAAGGTGGTGTGCTCCCGGTCTTCCAGGCCACCATCACCGCTGTTCCTGAGCCGAGCACCTGGGCCCTCGCCGGTCTCGGGCTGGTCGGCCTGATGGCCATGGCCTCCCGCTCCCGCAAGGGCTGATCGGGATCCAGCAACTCTCCAAAGTGCGCCTCGCGGCGCACTTTTTTTTTGTCCGGACCGCGCCGAGGTGGCCGGCCGCCTTGCATCCCTGCCCTCTTCACAACCACCCTCCAGGGATTGGATCCACGGATGAACCTGCTGGTCTTCGCGCACGTCCCGCCTCCTCACCATGGTCAGAGCCAGATGGTGCAGTACATCGTGGACGGGCTGCGGCGGCGGGCGGATCTGGGCATCGGGATCCACCACGTGGATGCGCGACTCTCGGGTGACCTCCAGGATGTCGGGACAGCCCGCGGTGGCAAGATTCCCCGGCTCCTCCGGTACTGCAGGGAGGCGCGCCGTCTCGGACGGGAGAATGGGATCCAATCCCTCTACTACGTCCCCAGCCCTCCACGACGCGTACCCCTCTATCGGGATTGGATCGCCCTCGCCCTGCTCCGCGGCGCCTTCCCGAACCTGATCTACCACTGGCACTCTGCGGGGCTCGGCGACTGGATCGAGACCTCGGCAACACCAGCCGAGCGCGCCATTTCCCGACGCCTCCTGGGTAGACCAGAACTGTCACTCGTCCTGGCGGAGGTGCTCCGCAAGGATGCGGTCCAGCTCGAATCGAGGCGGGTGGAGGTGGTCAACAACGCCGTGCTCGATCCCTGCCCGGACTTCCACATCGGGGACTGGGAACGCCGTCGTGACCGGCTCCAACGGCTGCGTTCACAGGGAGGCACCGTGGAGGTCCTCTTCCTCGCCCTGTGCTCGGAGGACAAGGGACTCTTCGACGCCGTTGAGGCGGTGCGTCATGCCAATGCCGAATGCCGGACCAGCGGATCACGGTTGCAGTTCCGGCTGAGCGTCGCCGGCGGGTTTCCCGACTCCGCGACCGAGCGGCGTTTCCACGATCTGGTGGCATCACCGGAGCATGCCGGAAGCGTGCGGCATGTCGGATTCCTGAAGGGCCCCGACAAGCATGCCATGATGCTCGCTTCCGACATCCTGCTCTTCCCAAGCTACTACGCCTTCGAGACCCATCCCCTCAGCCTCGTCGAGGCCATGGCCCATGGGATGCAGATCGTGGCCACCCGCTGGCGGGGCATCCCGGAGATGCTGCCCGACAGGCTCGCCTGGCTGGTGGAACCCCGGGACCCGGTGGCGCTCTCACGGGGCCTGATGGAGTCCGTTCCAGGCGACCAGGGTCGACAGCTTCGGGAACGGTACGAAAAGCGGTACACCTTGGACCGCTTCCTTGAACGGCTTGCCGAAGCCTTGGGAACCATTGATCCCGCGAACCGGTCGCCCGGCCATCGCCCGGCAGAGAAGTCCCCGCAGCAGCCGGGGCCTCACAATCGGTGATGCCCAACCCTTCGGATCCGCAATGCCCTCGGAGTGTCGATCCTAGCTCGACGGTCGATACGCTGGAATCCGCGTTTGCCCGGTGCATGCCAAGTTGGTAGTTCCTCGGCGACAGGAAGGCCGCCGGGGGCCCCAAGAGGTGGTGTCGCCCCCAGCATCGTCCCAAGTCCCATGATCCATGACCTGTACCGGCTTGCCTTCAGGCTCTGGCGCGTGCGCCGGTTCCAGTGGTTCCTGGCAGCGGTGAAGCCGGGGCCGGGCTGCTCCCTCGTCGATGTCGGAGGCTACTGGTGGAACTGGTACGAACGTGCCCCGGCCTTCGGAAGCATCGTCTGCATCAACCCCGGCGAGGCGGGCGAGAGCGACCGCTCGGGCCTGCCCAACGTCAGCCAGGTCGCGGGTGACGGATGTGCGCTGTCCTATCCGGACAGCTCGTTCGACATTTCGTTCTCGAACTCCGTCATCGAACACGTCGGGGGAGCCGATCGGCAGGCCGCCTTCGCTGGCGAGGTCCGCCGAGTTGGACGGAAGGTCTGGGTCCAGACCCCGGCGCTGGAGTGTCCGTTCGAACCCCACCTGCTCTGCCTCGGACTCCACTGGATCCCGGGCCGCATGGGATATGTCGCCCGGAAATACCTGTCCCCAAGGGCCTGGATCGACGGGCCGAACTCCGCATCCATGCGGGACATCCTCGACAACACCCGTCTCCTGTCCCGGCGTGAATTCGGATCCCTCTTCCCGGACTGCCAGATCCTCACCGAACGCATCCTCTGGATCCTCCCGAAGTCCTACATCGCCGTCCGCGAATGATCGGGCGCCTCGGGACGACCAGCGGATGAGATGCCCTTCGGGATTGCCCGTGGGGTGGGCATTGGTCGAGTTTTGCACCCCCACGGGAGATCCAGCACGCCCATGAGAATCGTCTTCGTCTGCAATGAGCTGCCTCCGGCGAGCGCCGGGGGCATCGGGCCTGCCGTGGCGACCCTGGCGCGAGGACTCGCCCGCGAGGGCCACTCGGTGACGGTGGTGGGCGTCTACGAGGAGGACCATCACTGGAACCTCCCCGGCGTGGAGGTGCGTCCCCTCACACGGGCCTATTCGACCTGGTATCGGCCCTTCTTCCGACGCCATGACCTCCGGCGTCTGGCCATCCACAGGGAACTGTGCCGCCTGAAGGCCGGCCCCGGGGTCGACATCGTGGAGTGGCCCGACTACGAGGGCCTCTTCTGGAAAGCCATCCCCGGTGTGGTCGACGTGCTCAGGAACCACGGCCCCAGGATCAGCCACCGTCTCCATGGTCTCGCCAAGCGCTATCCCCATTGGGAGAAGCTCGAGTTCCGGATCCTCCGCACCATCCCGAATTGGATCGGCGTCTCCCGATGGTTCATGGACGAGTGGCTCCGGATCACCGGCGCCCGCCCGGAACGCGCCACCGTCGTCTACAATCCCGTCGACCTGTCCCTGTTCCACCCCGAGACGGACCCGGAACAGGTGGATCCCTACCGGGTGCTCTATGCGGGCACTCTGATGCAGCGCAAGGGGGTCCTGAGCCTCCTGAGGGCCGCGAACCTGTTCCTTCGGGAATGCCCGGAAGCCCGTCTCCACGTGACCGGCAGGGAATTCGAGAAGATCCCGGATCTTGAAGCGACCCTCGACGATGCCGTCCGGGACCGGGTCGTGCTGTCCTATCCCATGCCGCAGGCCCGCCTGGCCCGGCTGATGCGCCGATCGGCGCTGTTCGCGATGCCGAGTGTGCTCGAGTCGTTTGGCAATGTCTGGGCCGAGGCCATGGCCTCGGGCATCCCAGTCGTCGGCAGTCGTCTCACCTGTGGTCCAGAGATCGTGCCCTCGGAAGTCGCTGGCCTCCTGGCGGACCCGGCCCATCCCGAGGAGATCGCCCGACAGGTCGTCCGCCTGCTCCGGGATCCGCAACTGCGGGGCCGCATGGGGCGTTCCGGGAGGCAGATTGCCGAGACCCGCTTCTCGCTCGAGGTCGGTGTGGCACGGACGCTCGAGTTCTATCGGTGCTGCCTCGAGGGACGCCCCCTCCCGAGACACCTCACCCAGCTCCCCGGCGAGGCCTGAGCCATCCCGCACGGGTCCGCCACAGGGATCCTACCTGCGGAGCAGCGTGAACCCCTTCACGGAGAGGTAGAAGGGGACCAGCGGTTTCGGTTTCCGTCCGAAGATCGGCTTGATGACGTTCTGCTTCAGCAGGAACTGATACTTCTCGAATCCCGTCCGCACCGGCCACGGGTAGGGACCATCCTGGGTCTTGAGGATGTCGGCCGGGTGGGTACAGATCTCGGGAAGTCCCAGGGTGAAATGTCGATCCAACTCGCGTAGCAGTCGTTTGTAGGGGGCAACCCCGATCTCCTGATCCCCCCGGAGATCCAGGTCCAGGGTCAGAACCAGCGTCCCACCGGGACGGAGCACCCGGACGATCTCCCGGACGGTGCCCGCCAGATCCGGGATGTGCTCCAGCACGCTGACGCAGAACACGAGATCCAGCTCGCCGTCGGCGAGGGGTAGCCGCGATCCCTCGATGAGCCGGAACTCCACGCTCCCGCGGCCCGCACCCACCAGCGGGATGGCCCTCGAGAGATCCGTGCGGCAGATCGGGTCGGTGTCGACACAGACCACGTCGTAGCCGAGGCGGGCCGCGGCGAATGGGAAGAAGGTGACGCCACTGCCGAGATCCGCGGCCTTCAGGCGTGCATCCGCCGGGGCCGAAGACCGGAACCGGGCCAGCTGCCGTTGTACATACGGGTACTCCCAACAGCGGCTCCAGTTGTGCAGTGGATCCCTGGGCCAGGCATACTCCGGGCTGCGGAACGCCGCCTCGTGGGACAGGAACTCCCGCTGGACCTGTTCAAGGCCCGAGAAGATCTCGCGCCATTCCGGATGCTCCAGGTCGGAGATGGCGGCCAGTCCGCATCGATCGAAGGGATGGCCATCCACATAGCCGATCGGGGTCTCGCGTGAGGGGTTCTGCGGCATCTCGGTTCCGGGTTCCACGGGGCGTGTCGACGCTGGCTGCACGGATGCACCGAGGCAAGTCCCAACCCGTCCCGGTGCTGGAACGGCAGGTGCCGGGGCCGTTTTCCGGACCAACGCAAGGTCCTGGACCGCCGCCATTCGCCAAATGCCCAGCCCCAAGATGCGAGGCCTTCCGCATGGGGTCCACGCCCCCTACGCCCCACGGTCTGGACACCGAAGGCCGATGCGAACCACACTCGGATCCAGAGGGTCGATGCCCTCGCCCACCTGGATGCACCCATGAACGGGATCTCAATCGTGATCCGGACCAAGAACTCGTCAGCGACACTGCCGCTGGTGCTTTCGAGGCTCCGGCGGGAGGACGGGGACGAGTTGATCGTGGTCGACTCCGGATCCACCGACGACACCGTCCGGATCGCCGAGCAGGCCGGAGCCCGGATCGTCCACATCGCCAGCGGAGAGTTCACGTACGGGAGGTCCCTGAACCGCGGTTTCGCGGTTGCGCGGAACGACTGGATCCTGTCCCTGAGCTCCCACTGCATCCCGGGTCCCGACGATCTCCTGGGCATCTACCGGCGGGCCATCCGGAGGTTCCCGGAGGATCTGGCGGCCGCGGCGGGCCCCATGCTCTATTCGGATCTCGATGCCGCCATGGGCGCAGGAGTCACCCTCTTCCATGGGGATGATTTCGCGGGCGGTTTCGGCATCGGCGCAGGCAATCCCAACTGCATCTACCGCAGGAGCGTCTGGTCGGGCCGGTCCTTCGACGAGCTGGCCGAGGCCTCGGAAGACTACGAATGGTATGTCTGGGCGATCCGAGCGGGGTGGACGCTCGCCATCGTCCACGCGGCCACCGTGTACTACCGGTCCCAGCGCGGGGCGGCCTACTTCTTCAACAAGGGGCGCATCGACTACCGGGCAGGCCGGAAGCTGATCGTCCTGCCCCGACCCCGGGTGTCGGTGGTCTGCAGCCACTCGGCCAAGCTCCTGCTCCACGCCCTCCTCGGAAAGATGCCCTACCACTGCTTCATCGCCTCGTTCTGGCACTACATCGGGACCTATTACGAGTCGCGCTGGCCTCTCGATCCGGGCCATCCTCGACCGGCCTGATCCCACTGCGGAACCCGATCCCGGAACCGATCAGGCCCCAGAACGCCTCGTCATGAAACGCGACCACGTCCGCCATCTCGTGTGCCCCAAGTGCCGGCTCCCGCTCCAGTGGGACACCTCGTCCGCACCGGTGCCGGACACGGTCCTGGAGGGCCGTCTGGTCTGCGGTGGCTGCCGGTCGGACTATCCCGTGCGGGGTGGAGTGCCCCGGTTCGTCCCGGTCGACAACTACGCGACGGGCTTCGGTCTCCAGTGGAACCGCCATGCGGCGACGCAATTGGACAGCCACACGGGGATTCCCCTGACCGAGGAACGGTTCTTCCGCGCCACCGGCTGGCCCCGGAACCTGGCCGGCCAGACGATCCTCGAGGTGGGGTGTGGCGCCGGCCGGTTCACCGAGCAGGTGGCGAAGACGGGGGCCATGGTGCTGTCGCTCGACTACAGCGCCGCGGTCGACGCCAACCAGGCCTCGAACGGACATCGGGAGAACGTCCTTATCGTCCAGGGGGATGCCTACGCCATGCCATTCGCCCACGACAGCTTCGACCGGGTGTTCTGCCTGGGGGTCCTCCAGCACACGCCGGATGTCTGGAAGACCTTCCTCGAGCTACCGAAATACCTGAAGCCCGGAGGGCACCTCGCGGTCGACGTCTACAAGCGGTTTCCCTGGTGGAAACAATGGACAATCACCAAGTACTGGGCCCGTCCGTTCACGCGCCGGATGGATCCGGGCACGCTCTACGGCCGGGTCGAGGCCTACATCCGGTTCATGTGGCCCCTCTGCCGCTGGATCAACCTGCTGCCGAAGG
Source organism: Verrucomicrobiota bacterium (assembly GCA_039800465.1). Taxonomy (GTDB): domain Bacteria; phylum Verrucomicrobiota; class Verrucomicrobiia; order Limisphaerales; family UBA9464; genus UBA9464. The sequence continues at coordinate 26,157 of JBDLQQ010000140.1, read as the reverse complement.
GTAGGAACCTGAACTGGAAGCTGCTGGTGGCGGACTACCGGGGGCTCTACCCCCTCGATGAACGGCTCCTGCGGGACTGGGCGGTCCTCGACACCTACGACATGTTGGCGCCGGCGTATGACCAGCCCCAGACCCTCGAAACCCTCCAGGGCTGGTTCCAGGAGGCGGGTCTGGTGGAGGTGGATTTCGGCTACGGGCTCAACGGGCACGAGGGACGTGGACGCCGGCCGTCGAGGGGTTGAGATGCGGACCTACCCGTCGACAAGTTGAGGATTGATCGGTCCAAGGGCTCCGGGCTAACTGGCTGGAAGTGAGCGGTCCCGAGATCCAGTTCCACATTGGCAAGATCGTCCTGTTTGGCATGTGCCTGATGGGGGCGGTCATGGTGGGCCTCCTGCTGGCAGGCGCCCCGTTGATCCTGATCCTCTTCATGTTCGGGCTGACGTGGCTGTTCACCCTGCCCTACCACTCCACCCTCGCCCTCGCGCTGAGCGTGGCGACCTTCAACTCGGCCCTGATCCTGCCGGGTGTCCCGGGCCGACCCCTCTTCTGGGAACTGGCTGCGGGACTGGGTTGGAGCGGATTCCTGGTCAGCGTGGCCCTGCGCCAGGCCGAGCCCGGCGCCCGGACGCGCCTGGCCAACAACCGGATGCTGTTCGTGGGGCTGATCGGGTATGTGCTCGTGCTGCTGATGCTCATCTACTACCGCGGCATCGGCATCAAGGTGTTCGGCGTCGGATCCAATTCCGGCCAGATGGGGGGGCGCCTCTACGTCCAGCAGCTGGTCTGCGCGATCTTCCCATTCCTCTTCCTGCTGCGGCCCCCGACAGAGAGGTGGATCACGCGCCTGTTCATCATCCAGAGCGCCCTTTCGCTGACCTTCGTGCTGTCCGACCTCGCCTTCAGCTATTCCCGAGGTGGCCTCTACTATCTCCTCCTGTTCCTCGAGCTCCCCGGTGACGGGGTGAACTTCGAGATGCAGGAGATGCAGTTCGGCATGCGCCGCTTCCAGTCGCTCTTCCTGCTGTCGCTCGGCCTGCTCTCGATCCTCTGGGTCTGGCGCCCGCTACGGGACTACGCCAACAAGTCGGCCCTCTGGTTCCTGCCGCTCTCGGGGGCCTGCTTCGCCCTCGGGCTGCTGGGGGGACACCGGGCTCTGGTGATGCTCGTGGTGATCGCGCTGGTGGTGTGCCTGTGGGCCCAGCGGTTCTTCACCATCCAGCGGATCCTCATCTTCCTCTTCCTCTCGGCGTTCAGCTACCTGCTCCTCAAGGTCTACGTCCAGGAACTGCCCCTCGCGGCCCAGCGCACGCTGTCACCCATCCCGGGCATGGAGGTGGACCGCATGGCGAGGGAGGACGGGGATGCCACGATGGACGGCCGGAGCCAGCTGCGCCGCGCAGGCTGGATCGCCGCCCAGGACTACATGTGGCTCGGACGGGGATTCGGCAAGAACCCCGACACCTCGCTCTACTTCTACCGTTACGACATGGCCTACTACTTCGTCGACAACGGCATCTTCTTCAACGGCACCATCGGCCTCCTGGTCAACACCGGGGTGCCCGGCCTCTTCTTCTTCTTCGTCATCCTGGCCGGCGGGACGGTCCTCATGTTCCGGATCCTGGGCCATATCCGGGAGGTGGGTGCGGAGGACACCTTCCTCAGGACCAGCTGTGTGCTGGCGGGACTCTGGGCGGCCCAGGCGGGTTCGTTCGTGTTCCTCCACGGCGACAGCGAATACGCGCTCCGCACCTTCGCCCTCCACGCCTCGATGCTGATGGCGTGCGACTGGCGGATTCAGGTCCGGAAGCGGGCGGAGCAGCAGGAATCCTCGGTCACCACCGAGGAACCACCGGCCCTCCCCGATGCCCTGCCGGTGGGCGCCTGACCGTCCGGACGAGACCCCCATCGTCGGCAGGAAGGACCACCAAGCCCCATGTCCACCCGACGCAACATCACGGTGATCGTCGGGACACGGCCCGAGGCGATCAAGATGGCCCCGGTGATCCGGGAGCTCCGAAGACACCCCGACCAGTTCAACACCACCGTCATGTCCACGGGACAGCACCGGGAGATGCTGGACCAGGCGCTGGGACTCTTCGGAATCACCCCTGACGTCGATCTCCGGCTGATGAGACCGGACCAGACCCTCGCCGGCTTCGTCTCCGCCCTGCTCGTCGAGCTGGATCGCCATCTGCAGACCGGACAGGTCGATTGGGTACTGGGCCAGGGGGACACCGCGACGGTGATGGCGGCGGCCATGGCCTCATTCTTCCGACGGGTCCGGTTTGGACACGTCGAGGCCGGGCTGCGGACTGGGAACCTGGAGCAGCCCTTCCCCGAGGAGTTCAACCGACGGGTCGCCGACATGGTGTCGACCCTCCATTTCGCCCCCACGACACGGTCCCGCGACAATCTCCTGCGCGAGTCCATCCCTTCCGATCGGATCCTCGTGACCGGGAACACCGTGGTCGACGCGCTGCTGTCCGTCGCCGACATGCCGCATGACCGCTCCCGCGGGGTGCTGGGACGGGTGCCTGCCGGGACCCGTCACGTCCTGATCACCGCGCACCGGCGGGAGAGCTTCGGCGAACCCTTCCGGGACATGTGCTCGGGAATCCGGGACCTCGCCCTGCGATTCCCGGGGATCCACTTCATCTACCCCGTGCACCTGAACCCCCAGGTGAGGAAACCCGTCCTCGAGATCCTCGGGGATTCCACCAACCTCCATCTGGTCGAGCCCCTGGACTATCTCGAGATGGTGCACGTCATGAAGGAAGCGTCCCTGATCCTGACGGACTCCGGCGGGATCCAGGAGGAGGCTCCCACCTTTGGCGTGCCAGTCCTGGTGATGCGGCAGACCACAGAGCGTCCCGAGGGTGTGGAGGCCGGCTGGGTGGAACTGGTCGGGAACGGAAGGGATCGCCTCGTGGAACGCGGCTCGGAGATCCTCGAACGCGGGTGGCCCCGCCCTCAGGGGACCAACCCCTATGGGGACGGACAGGCATCCCAGCGGATCGTCGAGGCCATCGCCTCCGTCCACTGAACGATCGGTTCTCGGGATCCCCCGCCTCCCGTCGCGCGTCGACGGCGGTTTTGCGTTGGCTGGAGGCGCCCTCGGAGGGGATGTTCGACCCATCGTTCCCATGCCGCACGCCACTCCCATGCGCCCCATCCTCCTCTGCATCGTCGCCAGCCTGGGTCTCGAGGCCCTCTGCGAGACCCTCCCGAAGCTGTCGCCACGGCCCGGCCCCCTGCCCTTCGCCTACACCAATGCCCCGGACGCCATGCCCAACTACCTGGCCGGGGAGAAGTGGGGCACGCAGGGCGAGGTCATCACCCGGATGCAGCTTCCACTCAGCCCCGAGGAATCCCTCCAGCGGCTGGCTCTCCCACCCGGATTCCAGGCAGCCCTGGTGGCCGCCGAGCCCGAGATCATGAAGCCCATCTGCCTCGGCTGGGACACGCGTGGACGGCTCTGGATCGCCGAGACCTTCGACTATCCGAACCAGTTGAAGCCCGCCGGCCAGGGACGTGACCGGATCAAGGTGTGCGAGGACACCAACGGCGACGGGAAGGCCGACCGGTTCACCGTCTTCGCCGACCGCCTGAGCATCCCGACCTCGTTCTGCTTCGCGAACGGCGGGCTGATCGTCATCGAGTCCGGCCACACCGTGTTCCTGCGCGACACCAACGGCGACGATGTCGCCGACGAACGTCGGGTCCTCTTCTCCGGCTGGGGCATGGGCGACACCCACGCCACCGCCAGCAACCTGCGTCCCGGACCCGACAACTGGATCTGGGGTGTCGTGGGCTACAGCGGCTTCGATGGCGAGGTGGGCGGGAAGAAGGTCCGGTTCGGCATGGGGGTGTTCCGCTTCCGTCCCGACGGCTCGGCCCTCGAGTTCCTCCGGTCCAGCAACAACAACACCTGGGGTCTCGGCATCAGCGAGGAGGGCATCCTCTTCGGGTCGACCGCAAACAACAACGCCAGCTGGTACATGGCCATCCCGAACCGCTACTACGAGGCCGTCTCGGGCTGGGGCCCCAGCCGCATGGAGACCATCGCGGACTCGCAGGCCTTCTACCCCATCACCGACAAGGTCCGTCAGGTGGACGCCCATGGCCGCTACACGGCTGGTGCCGGCCACGCGCTCTACACCGCCCGTTCCTTCCCGAAGGAGTTCTGGAACCGGGTCGCCTTCGTCGCCGAACCCACGGGCCATCTCATCGGGCAGTTCCGCCTCGACCCGAAGGGGGCCGACTTCCAGGCGGTGAACCGCGGCAGCTTCCTCGCGAGCGACGACGAGTGGACCTCCCCGATCGTGGCCGAGGTCGGTCCCGATGGCGCCCTGTGGGTGATCGACTGGTACAACTACATCATCCAGCACAACCCCACCCCGATCGGGTTCCAGAACGGCAAGGGCAACGCCTACGAGACCCCCCTCCGGGACCAGCGGCATGGACGCATCTATCGGGTCACCGCCACCGGCGGCAAACCCACCAAGGCCCCCCGCCTCGACCCCTCGAATCCCAGGTCACTCGTCATGGCGCTGTCGAGCGACAACCAGCTGTGGCGATTCCACGCCCAGCGGCTGCTGGTGGAGGGGAACTCCAGGGACATGACCCCGAGACTCCACGCTCTGGTGGGCGACCGCTCCGTCGACAAGGCAGGGCTCAACCCCGGGGCGATGCACGCGCTCTGGACCCTCCAGGGACTGGGTGCCCTGCGGGAACCCTCGTCACGACCGGTCGCGACCCGGGCCCTGAAACACCCGGCCTGGGGAGTGCGCAGGGCAGCGGTCTCCGTGCTGCCCTCCGATGCACAGGCCACCCGGGATCTGCTGCAGGGGCGGCTGGTCGACGACCCGGAGGCCCAGGTCCGCCTGGCCACCCTGCTCGCGCTCGCCTCGACCCCTTCCGACCGCGCTGCCGGACAGGCGATCGCCCAGGCCCTCCGGAATCCCTCCACGGCCGGGGATCGATGGCTCCGCGAGGCGGCGGCATGCGCCGCCGTCCGCCACGGCGAGGGATTCCTCGGGGAACTGGCCGGCAATCCCACACCGCTCCCAGACGCCGCCAACGAGGTCGTGCTCATCGTCGCGCGACACGAGGCGGGTCGTCGGAACGCAGCGATCACGGCCTGGCTGAAGGCGGCCGGATCCGCCCCAGCGACCGCCAGGGCGGTCCTCGACGGTCTCACCCAGGGATGGCCCGAAGACCTCAGGCCCACCCTGGATGCCTCGACCGAGGCTGCCCTGCGGGACTCGATGCGCACCTTGTCCGAGGACGGACAGGACCGGCTGCTGATCCTCGCGAAACGCTGGGGACGCCTGGATCTCTTCAAGGAAGCCGTGGCCGCCGCCACCCGGCGTCTCCAGACCACCGTCGGATCCGCGGGCCGTCCCGATGCGGACCGGATCGCCGCCGCGCGGGCCTGGATCAACCTCCAGGACACCCCGGAGACCCTCGCCACGATCGTCGCCCAGATCACCCCCCGCTCCTCACCGGAGCTTGCGACGGGACTGCTCAGGGTCCTCGGCGACAGCCATCAACCTTCGGTGGGGGACACCCTCCTGGAACGGTGGAGCACCCTGACCCCCGCGCAGAAGCGCGCCGCACTGACCGTGCTCCTGCGACGCGTGGCCTGGACGAACCGGGTGCTGGCCGGCCTCGAGTCGGGCGAACTCCACGCCAACGATCTCGGATGGGAACAGTGGCAGGCACTGCGGAACCACTCCGACACGGCGATTCTCCAAAGAGCCGCCGCCGTCCAGAACCGGAAGGCGCCGGTGTCCGCCGACCGGGAGGAGGTCCTGAAGCGTCTCCTCCCCGCGGCCTCCAAGGCCGGTGATTCCACCAGGGGACGCGAGGTGTTCACCGCCAACTGCGGTGTCTGCCACCTCTTCTACGGACAGGGTGGCAAGGTTGGACCCGACCTCAGCGGCATCGGGGTGCGCCCCAAGGCGGAACTCCTCGGCGAGATCCTCGACCCGAACCGGTCGGTCGAATCCAACTACGTCCTCTGGACCGTCGAGACGAAGTCCGGGGACACGTTCTCGGGGCGTCTCGACACGGAATCCGCGACCAGCATCGAGCTCTACGACCTCCAGGGCCAGAAGCAGGTCTTCCCCCGTGCCGAGATCGCGCGCCTCGAGGCGTCGCGCCAGTCGATCATGCCCACCGGGTTCGAGCAGCTCGGCGAGCAGCCGCTGGCGGATCTACTCGCCTTCCTCGCCTCCGGCAGCGGGATCCCGCGGGGCGCCAAGCCATAGGCGGTCTCCCACACCCGGAAACACCCTTGTTGTCCCGACCGAACATCCCGAGCATCGAACGCAGACTCCGTTCCCCATGAAGACCTCATCGCTCCTGACCGCCGCCCTGTCCGCCCTGCTCGTGACCGTGCAGGCCGACTCCAACTGGTCCCAATGGCGTGGTCCCCACCACAACGGCAGCGGCGATGTCCGGGGCCTGCCGTCGACCTTCACCAAGGCGGATGCCGCGTGGTCGACCCCGCTGCCGGGACAGGCCGGTTCGACTCCGGTCGTCTGGGGAGACCGGATCTTCCTCACCTCCCCGGACTCCGCGAAGAACCTCAACCTGCTCTGCCTCGATGCGAAGACCGGGGCGATCCTCTGGAGCCAGACCGTGGCGGTCGGCGACAAGGAGAAGGGCAAGAACAACATGGCCGCACCCTCACCGGTGACGGACGGGAAGCGGGTCATCGTGATGTTCGGCACCGGGGACGTCGCAGCCTACGACTTCCAGGGCAAGGAGCTCTGGAAACGGCCGCTGTACAAGGACTACGGCCGGTTCGCGATCATGTGGATCTACGGGGCGAGCCCGCTCCTTCATGACGGGCAGCTCATCATCCCGGTCCTGCAGCGGGACCAGATGCCGCCGGACTACCCGCTGGCGGGTGGCGCACCGGAGAGGCATTCGTTCCTGCTGTCCCTGGACCCGAAGACCGGCAAGACGCTCTGGGAGGCGAAGCGGGTGACGGACTCCACGCTCGAGAGCCACGAGAGCTATGCCACCCCCGTTCCCCACAAGGGACCCCACGGCACCGAGATCCTCATCGTGGGGGGCGACCACATCAGCGGTCATCGTCCCAAGGACGGCTCCGAGATCTGGCGCGCCCGGCTCTACGAGAAGCGGGACGACTGGTATCGGATCGTCACCTCGCCCGTGTCCGGACCCGGACTCGTCTACGGAGCGGGCCCCAAGGGCCAGCCCGTGGTGGCGTTCCGAGATGGCGGCACCGGCACCGTGACCACCTCCCACCGGGCATGGCAGTTCACCGAGGCGCCAACCGACTGGGCCACCCCGCTCCTGTATGACGGCAAGCTGTTCGTGCTCGATGGCGGCAAGCGGATCCTGTCGCGGCTCGACCCCAGGACCGGGGCCAAGGTGTGGTCTGGCAAGCTGGAGACGCCCGACACCATCTGGGCCTCACCGACGGGGGCGGACGGCAAGATCTACATCGTCAGCGAGAACGGCACCGTGCTGGTCGCCTCGGCCGGCGATGACTTCAAGGTGCTGAACCGTCTGGCCCTCGACGAGGCCCCGACCCGTTCCAGCGTCGTGCCCGTCCAGGGCGGCATCCTGGTGCGCACCGCCAGGGCGCTCCACCGCTTCAACGCGAAGTGACGCGCCTCCCGGCTTGCCGCCCTCCGGGCCGGACCCCATCGTCCCTACGTCCATGAGCCGACGCGTCTTGGGATGGATGTGCGTCCTGCTGTGGTTCGGTCTCGGGTCGGGGACCGGACACGCCCAATCGACCCGGGGCGACCTGGTGCTCATCAAGGGCCGACTCCACGCCGACCTCGGTCTCTGGGGCGCCCGGAACGGACTCCGCGGGAGCTGGAATCCCACCTCTGGCGAACTCCGGTTCTCCAACCGCTGGATCAACCTCCTCTTCAAGGCAGACACCGCCCGGGTGGAGCTCGACGGCGTCCTCGTGTGGCTCGAGTTCCCCGTCGCGGTCGAGCGGGGACGACCCTACGTGTCCCAGCGGGACCTCGACATGACCCTCATGCCCCTGCTGAAGCCCCCGAAGGCCACGCCGGGACGCAAGATCCGGCGGGTGGCCATCAGCGCCGGCCATGGTGGCAAGGATCCCGGCAACATGGAGGGAGGCCGACAGGAGAAGCACTACACCCTCAAGCTCGCACGGGAGCTCTCGGCACGCCTCAGGGCCGCCGGGTTCGAGGTGATCCTGGTGCGGGACGAGGACGAGTACATCGAGCTCGATGACCGGCCGGAGAAGGCCAACCGACTCAAGGCAGACCTCTATCTCTCGATCCACTTCAACGGGGCCGGAGGACGAGGCAGCACCACCGCCAATGGACTGGAGACCTTCAGCCTCACCCTGCCCGGGGGACGGTCCACCGGGGGCGGCAACTCGACCGGGGTCCAGCCCGGCAATCGGTTCGACAAGGAGAACCTCCTGCTCGCCTACCAGGTCCACCGCTCCCTCGTGGAGGCCCTCGACTTCGCCGACCGGGGCATCAAGAGGGCCAACTTCGCGGAACTCCGCGACGCCCGCATGCCCGCCATCCTGATCGAGGGGGGATTCATGGACCATCCCGAGGACCTGAAGCGGATCCTGAGCGACCGCGAACGGGCGAAGATGGCCGACGCGATCGTGGACGGCGTGCGCGCGTTCAAGCGGCTGGCCGAACGGAACTGAGGCCAGCCGACCGGCCTGGTCGCATCAGGGGATCAGCAGGACGTCGGTGAACTCGGCGCCCTTCAGCCGGGCCACGATCGGTTCCAACGCCGTGATCGGCTCGGGCTTCCCGTCGAACCGCGTCTCCGGGAACAGCGACCGGAAGTGCTGGCGGCACAGGTCGAGGAAGCGCGGCACACCCCCATGGCAGATGAGCCCCTTCGGCCAGATCTCCACCCAGAGGGGCACCCCGTTCTTCCAGAGGGCGGTCGCCGATTCGATGACCTGGGACTCGAATCCCTGGGTGTCGGACCAGACCAGTGCGACCTGGTCCGGGGTCACCCCCAGGCTGGCCAGCAGATCATCGAGCCGCACGGTCTTCACCGCGACCACACCGGCCCGCTGGTCGACACCATCGAAGCCGAGCCGGCCTCCCGGCTCATTGATCTCGCTGTTGCCCGCATCGCTCGCGGTCACCAGCTCCGCCGTCCCAGCCGAGGCCGCGATGGCGACGTTGCAGCAGGTCACCCGGTCGGACAGGCCGTTCTGACGCACGTTGCGCTCCAACCGGGCGAACGTCTCGGGATTCGGCTCGACCGCCACGACCCGCTTGCCGGTCCGCGTGAGGGGCAGGACGACGTCGCCGAGGTTGGCCCCGACGTTCACGATGACCGGCCGGGAGAATGCCGTGTTCGCCTTCAACCACTCGACCATCGGGCCCATGTGGGCGTCCTGGTAGTGTTCGTCGACGTAGATCGACTGGGTGATGCTGCTGGCGGCGGCACCCGTCCACAGGAAACCCTGGCGTCGGAAGGTCAGCTCGGTCCGGACGCGTTTCAGGACCTCGAGGGTCAGGATGCGCCGACCCCGGAGACGCACCGCCGGATCCGCATCGAGCAGGGATCGGACGCCGGTCAGGATCGCGCGGGCCAGGGCTTTCATTCGGCTGGGATCATCCGCGACCGAAGGGGGATCATTCTTCGCGACGGAGGAGGCGAAGCGCGTACCACAGGGCCCAGATGGAGTGCGCAGCGTAGGCAGCGAGCCGGGCCGTAGCAAGCCCCAGCCCCCCCCACGAGGCCCAGGCGAACGTCGCCCACACGAAGACCACCGCCCAGCCCACGTTCATCCAGAACCCCGCCCAGACCCGTCCGCTCGCCGTGATGATCTGTCCCACCGGGGTCTGCACCGACAGGAACACCGCCGTGAGCAGAACCACCACCAGGGTCGGCCAGTCGCCGCGGAAGCTGCGTCCGAACAGCCCCATGATCCAGGGGCTGGCCAGGGACAGCAGGAGCACCGGCACCACGACCAGCGCATTGACCTTCATGGCGAAGCCGAGGAGCCGACGCCCTTGATGATGCCGATCCTGTCCCAGCTGCTCAGCCATGAGGGGCAGGACCGACTGGGCCAGGAGGTTCGGCAGGAACATCAGCGCGAGGAACCACTGGTTCGCGCCATTGAAGGCCCCGAGGGCATCGTAGCCATCGGGCCGCCGGGCCAGGATCCCCCAGCAGCCCCACTGCACGGCCGAGGTCACCAGCGCCCCGAGCGCCGCCGGCAACGTGAACCGCCACAGCACCGGGAGATCCCGACGATCCCACGAATGCCCCTCCGGAAGCCGGGCAAGGGCCATCTCCCGCCGCAGGGCGACATGATGGAGGAGGACCCCCACGGCCGCATTGGCGTTGAGGGCCCAGATCGTCCCACCCACCCCGCCCCAGACCGCCCCCAGCACCAGCAGGGGAAACGAGACGAGTCCGGAGACGATGTTCAGCCGGGCCACGGTCCTGAAGGCCTCGAGCCCCGCGAGGGCCCCACCCTGGGCCCCCTGCACCCCACCCAGCAGGAGGAGACCCGTGGAGATCCGGACGACACCCGTCAGGTCCGCACGACCCAGGGTGTGTTCCGCGAGCCACGGGGCCAGGAGCCAGACGGCCCCGGCCACCACCAGACTGGCCCACCAGGCGATCCGATTCGAGAGACGGATCAGGCGCGCGGCCCGGGCCGGATCCCGCAGCCGGAACTCGGCGACATGCTTCGTCGCCGTCATCCCCATGCCCACCCCAGCCAACACGCCGAAGATGCCGACCGTGCTCTGGATCATGCCGATCTCCCCGAACGCCTCCTTGTCGAGACGACGGGCCACGAGGATCCAGGCGACCAGGCCCAGGGCCCGCGAGGCCCCGCCTCCCACGATGCTCCAGAAGGTGCCCCGGGCGAGACGTTCCCCCAGCGGCGACTGTTCCAGCCGCTCCCAGTGGCCCCGGAACCGACGTGGCGTCAGGGCCACCAACCGCGTCTTCCATCGGGTCGACCCGGCATGGGCAGGAACATCAGCCATTGGGAGGCGACGCTAGGAACCCCACCCGAAGCGAGGAAGCCATTTCTGATGTCACCGGCCCCGCACCGCCTTGAACATCGCCAGACAGCGCTCCCGCTGGCGGGCGTGATCCACGATCGGGGCTGGATATCCGGACCGGCCCAGCAGGAGCGGATTCTCCCATGGCCGGTGGATCCCGTCCGCCGGGACCTCCCGCAGCTCGGGGACCCACTGGCGCACGAAGGTCCCCTCCGGATCGAACTTCTCCCCCTGGGAGACCGGATTGAAGATCCGGAAATAGGGCGCCGCATCCGTCCCGGTCCCGGCACTCCACTGCCACCCCCCGTTGTTCGCGGCGAGATCCCCATCCACCAGCTCCCGCATGAAATGCCGCTCGCCCCGCTGCCAGGAGATGAGCAGGTCCTTGGTCAGGAACATCGAGACGATCATCCGGAGCCGGTTGTGCATCCATCCCGTCGCCTTGAGACACCGCATCGCGGCGTCGACGATCGGGAATCCGGTGACACCCTCGCACCAGGCCCGGAACTGCTCGTCCGTTCCCGACCACTCGAGGCGGTCGTACTCGGGTCGGAAGGCCCCCTCGGCCACATGGGGAAAGTTGGCCAGGATCTGCAGGTAGAACTCCCGCCAGATCAGTTCCGTCTCCCAGGTCCGGACCCCGGGGCCCGACGCCGCCATCGTCGGAAGCCTCGAGAGGATCGTCCGGATGTTCAGGGTGCCAAACCTCAGGTGCGGCGACAGACGGGAGGTTCCCGATGGCAGGGAGGGGACGTTGCGCCCGGTGTCGTACCCGGCAATTCCATCCGCGAGGAACGCCTTGAGGGCCTGCTGGGCCGCCTGTTCCCCGGCGGGGAACAGGTCCTGGTTCAATGCATGCCCGAGCGTGGCCGGATCCGACGGCAGCGGCAGGCTCTGGATCCCAGCGGGGATCGGCTTCTTCGCCGACCCGATCCTCGGGACCGGAGCCGGGATGGGACGGCTCCTCCAGGCCTTCGAGTATGGGGTGAACACCGTGTAGGGCTGCTTGGCCCCCGTCAGGACCTCCCGTCCCTCCGCCACCACGGAATCCTTGAAGGACTCGAACTGGATTCCCACCCCGTAGAGCGCCTCGGCCACCTTCCGATCCCGGCGGACCGCATAGGGTTCGTAGTCCCGGTTCGTCAGCACCGCCGACGCCCCGGCCTGTCCCGCCAGCAGGACCAGCTGCTCCGCAGGGTTCCCACGCCGCACAATCAGCCGATGGCCCAGGGACTCGAGGTTCCTGGACAACGCCTCGAGGGATCGCAGCAGGAATGCGACCCGCGCCGGGCCGACATCCGGGGACTTCAGGATCGCATCGTCCCAGACGAACACGGGCACCAGGGTCTCGGCCCGGTTCCACGCCTCATGCAGGGCCGTGTTGTCGGACACCCGGAGGTCGCGTCGGAACCAATGGATCACCGTCTTCATCCCCGGATCCTGCCCCGCTTCCCGTTTTTCGCGAGCTCCGCCGCGCCGTTCCCGTCGCCTCAATCCCGACCCATCGGCATGGTGCATCGGCGTCGGGAATTTTCGTTTGAAGCTCCCGGTTCGAGTGCAAGGGTCCCCGACCAACCGGGTTCAGGAGGATGGGGCACCGAGACCAAGATCACACCAAGGGACTGCTGACGACAGCGGCCCTCGGTCTCGCAGCCTGGACCGTCGCCACCCTGGCGGATCGCGGACCGGAACACGGCACTCTGGTTCATGTGCTCCTGGGCACGAGTCCCTTCCTGCCCAGGTCACTCCGACCGCAGGGCGCCACCGTCAGGTCATCCGGATGGCTGGCCCGCCCGGGCATGAGGGCCAGCCCCAGGGTCTGCCTCCTCCTCGCCGCCGTCTGCCTGGGGTTCCTCCTCCTCGCGGCCTACCCGTTCGGACGCCTTCTGGTGGACCACTCCCTGCAGAGCCGGCGGATCGAGGGACTATCCAACACCCTTCGGCAGCTGGAAGACGGACTCGACCGTCTGCAATCGCTCGCCAGCGGCGGCTCCCCGCAGGAGGGCCGCACCTGGACGGAGGAGTCCCAGCGGGTCCTGCTGCAGATCGAGGCCCTCGGTCAGCCCCACTCCGGATCATCCAGCGCGCGGGAATGGAAGGAGGCCCTCGGAAGCCTCGAGTCCCTGGTGATGCGGGCCCAGGCCTCCCGACCCCAGGGAACAGCCGGACGTGGAGCACGTCAGGGAAGAGTCCCGTGGCCGGCGACCGAGATCCAGGACCAGCTCTCCATCCTCACGGCCCTCATCCAGGAGTCCTCCGATCAGAACCACAGGGGATCCCGGGAGGTCTGGGTCCTTGGACTCGTGGGGGGGACCGCATGCGGTGCCGGATCCGTCGGCTGGATGGCACTCGCCTGGAGTCGCTGGCGACGTCTCATGCAGCAGCGGATCGAGGACGCGGAGCGGCTGCGATGGCGTTCCAGACTCCTCGATGCCGCCTCACACCCGATCATCGTCTGCGACCTCGGCAACCGGATCCGCTTCTTCAACCGCGGAGCCCAGGCCCTCTATGGATGGCGCGAGGAGGAGGCCATCGGCCGGGTCGCCTACGAGCTCCTGTCGACCGAATTCCCGATCCCCCGCGGCGAGATCAACCGACATCTGCGTGCGTCGGGGACCTGGACCGGCACCCTCATCCAGACCGCGAGGGATGGGAGGCGCCTCCAGATCGAGGCGGCCTGGAACCTCCAGCGGGGGAAAGGGGAGGAGCCCGAACTGGTCCTGGAGATCGGGCAGGATGTCACGCAGGCGGCTGCAGGGCGGGAACGGGTGGACGTGGATCTCCAGCACACCACGCGCCGCCTCGAGGAGTGCGAGGCGGAACGGGACCGCATCCGGGACGCCCTCCAGAAGGCCTACGACCAGCTTCGCCACACCCAGGACACCGTGGTGCGGCAGGAGCGGCTCGGCGCGCTCGGAAAGATGGCCAGCGGCATCGCGCACGACATCAACAACGCCATCTCGCCGGTCTCGCTCTACACCGAGGCCCTTCTCGCCAGTGAGCCCCACCTCAGCGACCGCGCCCGGACCTACCTCGGGACCATCCAGGTCGCGATCGACAACGTCGCCCAAACGGTCGCCCGCATGCGGGAGTTCTGCCGACAGCAGCCCCGACAGACGGAGCTGGTGGCGATCGAACTCAAACCGATCGTCCAGGAGGTGCTCGATCTCGTCCGGGTCCGCTGGAACCGGTCCGACACGCCGACACCCCGAGACATCGAGGTCGTCCTGCGCCTCCAACCCGACATGCCCGAGATCCTAGGCGTCGACAGCGAGGTCCGGGACGCCCTCACCAATCTTCTGCTGAACGCCGCGGATGCCATGCCGGAGGGCGGCACCGTCACCGTGACCACCCGTCATCGTCCCGACCCGGATGACAGAGGTTCCCCGCCGACACCCGTGGAGTTGGAGGTTGCGGACACGGGGGTCGGGATGGACGAGGCCACGCGCCGTCATTGCCTCGAACCGTTCTTCACCACGAAGGGGGAACGCGGCACGGGCCTGGGCCTCGCCATGGTGTTCGGAATGGTCCAACGCCACGGGGCGAGCCTCGACATCGACAGCACACCGGGCCAGGGGACGACCGTCCGCATCGCCTTCCAGTCCCACGCCGGACAACCGTCCTCGGGACCGGTCCGGCGTCCAGAATCCCAACCCGCCTCCTGCCCCAGCCTCCGCCTATTGGTCGTGGACGACGATCCCCTGCTCCTCCACTCCCTCGGGGAGGCCCTGGTGGCAGACGGCCATCGGGTCGAGTTGGCCGGGGGAGCCCGACAAGGCGTCGACCTGATCCTCGCCGCCCAGGCCCGGGGCGAACGGTTCGACCTGGTCCTCTCCGACCTCCACATGCCTGAGGTCGACGGCGCCCAGATGGCGTCGATGGTCAAGGCCAACGCGCCCTCCACCCCGGTGATCCTCCTCACCGACTGGGCCGGCCAGGTGGACATGAAGGATCTCCCGGTCCATGCCGACTGCGTGCTCTCCAAGCCGCCCCGGATCCCGGAGCTCCGCCAGAGGATGGCCCTGCTCTGCAATCCCCCGACCCCGGATGCCAATGCCTCCCGCTGACCCGCAACCCACACAGCCCCGGATACTGATCGTGGACGACGAGGTCGCCCAGATGGAGGCCCTGTGCCGCACCCTGGAGGACCATGGCTACGACACCCGGGGATTCAGTTCCCCGCGGAACGCCCTCGCCGCGGCCCGATCGGAACGGTTCGACCTCGTCCTGGCCGACCTGATGATGCCGGAGATGGATGGGATCGCCCTGCTCCGGGCCCTGCGGGAGGTCGACGGGGACCTGGTCGGGATCATCATGACCGGCGAGGGCTCGATCGACACCGCGGTCGAGGCCATGAAATCGGGTGCCCTCGACTACATCCAGAAGCCGTTCCGCCTGAGCATCATCCTCCCCGTGCTCGCGCGGGCGCTGTCGGTGCGATCGCTCCGCATGGAGAATGCACAGCTCGAGCAGCGGATCCTGCAGCGGACGGAGGAACTCGAGGCCGCGAATCGGGAACTCGAGTCATTCACGTCGTCGGTGTCCCACGACCTCCGGGCGCCCCTGCGACATGTGCTCGGATTCATCGGCTTCGCCCTGGAGACATCCGGCCCGGAACTGCCGGTGCCGGCCCGTCGCGACCTCGAGTCCGCGGTGCTCGCCGCCAAGAAGATGGACCAGCTGATCAGCGACCTGCTCGCCTACTCGAGGACGGGCCGCTCCTCGCTGCACCCCGCCACGATCCACACCACCGAACTCGTCTCCGAGGTGATCGGGGAGTTCGCCCCCGACCTCCGGGGACGCCTGGTGGACTGGCAGATCGGTCCCCTGCCCGAGACCTTCGGAGACCGTCCGCTGCTCCGTCAGGTCTGGTGGAACCTCATCGGGAACGCCCTGAAGTTCACACGATACCGTCCCCTCGCCGTGATCCGGATCGAATCGTCATCATCACCCGAAGGGATCGCCTTCACGGTCCGGGATAACGGCGTGGGCTTCGACATGCGGTTCGTGGAACGCCTGTTTGGGACCTTCCAGCGGCTGCACAGCGTCGACCAGTTCGAGGGCAACGGAATCGGCCTGGCCAACGTGAACCGGATCATCCAGCGCCACGGCGGGCGGGTCTGGGCGGAGGGAACGGTCGGCGAGGGCGCCGCCTTCGGGTTCTCACTCCCGCATCGACCCACGGGCTGATCGACCGGGCGTCCGCCCCCCGGACTACTGGGAGCGATTGCCGCCCACAGGGCCCACGCTCTTCGCGGTGAGACCGGGACTCTGGAGCACCCGGCTCGACCGCTCGGAGGTCACGGCGTATTCGAAACCCTGACCGGTCCCGGCCGCACCGAAGCGACCCTTCTTGTCGACGGCAATGAAGTTGATCGCGAGGTCGAAACCCAGCGGGTCGAGCCGGGCGATCCTGCGGATGGTCTCGATGCAGGCCTCCTGCGGATGCAGGCCCTGTCGCATGAACTCGACCACCAGGAAGGAACCACAGTACCGCATGACGTTCTCGCCCAGGCCCGTCGCCCCGGCGGCACCGACCTCGTTGTCGACATACAGCCCGCTTCCAATGATCGGGGAGTCCCCGACACGGCCGGGGAGCTTGTAGCCGCGGCCGCTGGTGGAACAGCCGCCGAAGACATTGCCATCCGGGAGGAGGGCGACCATGGCGATGGTGTCGTGGTTGTCCGTCTTCCGTCGGGCCTCCGCCTGCTGGCGGGCCCATTCCTTCCAGGCCTTCTTCTGGCCTGGGGAAACCTTCGGACCGCGCTCAAACCCGTTCTTCGCGGCGAACGCCCGGGCACCGTCCCCGACGAGCAGGACATGAGGAGTGGTCTCCATCACCCGGCGGGCGACGCTGATCGGATGGGCAAACCCCTCGAGGGCCGCCACCCCACCCGCGCGATGCCCCGGGCCGGACATGATGCACGCATCCAGCTGCACGATCCCCTCGGCATTCGGGATGCCCGCCAACCCCACGCTGGGATTGGTCGGATCCGCCTCGGTCAACCGGATCCCGGCCTCGATGGCATCCAGCCCGGTGCCCCCCTGCTTCAGGCGCGCCAGGGCCGCCTCATTCGCGGGTTTCCCGAAGGGCCAGGTGGAGACGATCAGCGGTGCGGTGTCGGTCAGGTCGGCCATCGGCGGCATGGGGGCCGCCGAGGAACGCACCAGCGCGGAGGTTCCAGCCACGGTGGCCACGGAGCGGGTGACGAACTGGCGACGGGATAGTGTGGACATGGAGAATCAGGAATCGCGGAGCCTCGGGTCGCCCTGGGGATCGGATCGCGTGGAGACGTCGGCTACGGTGTCGGGGATTCCGCAGCCGGGGCCGCCGGGGCCGCGGCGGGCGAGGGCGTCGCCTTGCCGCCGAGGATCTTGAACATCACGACGCCGCAGACAGGGCATTTACCCTTAACGGCCTTTCGCCCGTTCTTCATGACCTCTTCCACGGCTTCAGCAATCGGCTGCTTCGCCTTGCACCGTACGCAGTATCCTTCAGCCATAACATCGAGTTCACCGGACCTTGAAATCCGGCTTCCTTCCACGTTGGAGGTTAGCGAACGGCCCCTCCGGGTGTCAATTTCGGTGCCGATGAGGGACAGGTCCTGCTCCCCAACCTTGGTCCGAACCCGATCCCGTCCCGCGGCTCCCGGACAGGAATCCAGGTGTGCAAACCGGTCGGACGAAGCATTCTGCAGCGGTGCCGGCGATGAGGCTGGCACGCCGAGATCCAAGCCCGATGAACCTGCTGCCTCTCCGCCTCCTCCCCGCCCTGGTCCTGATGGCATCCTCCCTCGGGGCCGAAACCACCAACAGACTCCATTTCGCAGCGAGCGGTTTCTCCATCGCCCCCCTCGAGGCTCCCAAGGGACAGCTCACGCAGCAGGTCCTCTTGATGTTCCTGCCCACCAGCGGGGACTTCACCCCGAACGTGAACGTCCAGATCCAACCCTACGAGGGGAGCCTCGACGACTACATCAAGCTCTCCCTCAAGCAGTTCGAGTCCGCCAACCTCAAGATCGTCCAGCAGGGCCGCACGACGGATTCCGGCGCCGTCTTCGAGTATCACGGGGAGATCCAGAACCGCCGACTGCACTGGTACGCCAAGGCCCAGAAATCCCAGGGGCGGGTCTATCTCGTGACCGCCACGGCCCTCGAGGAGAACTGGGTCGAGGTCGCCCCGAACCTCAAGAACTGCGTCGACAGCTTCACCTGCGACAGCATCGGAACCGCCCCGGCCACGAAGCCCGCTGCGCGTCCTTGAGGCCGCTGCCTCGGCCGACCCCGGATGACCGTCTCCGGGGATTCGGGATTTGCCACCCGCAGCCCGATTTCCGCATCGTCGTCGGGTGATCACCCTCCGAACGCTGACGCTCCTCGTGGGCCTGCTGTCCGCATGGGCCTGCCGGGCCCAGCCGGTGCCACGACTGGATTCCGCGTCCGCCAACTGGTTCCAACGGGGAACCACCAATCTGGTCACCCTCTCGGGGGACGCCCTCGGCAACCTCTCAGAGGTCCTGCTCACCGGAATCGGGGTCTCGGCGACCCTCGAGGCGCTCCCAACCCCCGCCGTCGCCCTCGAAGGCAATGGTGCCGGGGTCCGATCCGAATCGGCCGGCACGGTCAATTCCCGTCGCATCCGTCTCGTCGTGGAACCCGACGCCAGCCCGGCCTCCCGGGAACTCCGCGTTGCCGGACCCGACGGCGTCTCGAACCCCCTCACCCTCCAGTTCAGCGACGTCCCAGAGCTGCTGGAATCCACCGCCCCCTCCCCCCTCCCGCTCCCGGCAGCGGTGTCGGGAACCATCGGTGCCACCGCCGAGACCGACCGGTTCGCCTTCGCCGCCAAGGCCGGCCAACGGTTGATCCTCGACGTCCAGGCCAACCGGTTCGGCTCCCCGCTCGATCCGACGCTCCTGATCACCGACGCCGAGGGGAAGACCCTCGCGAAGAGCGAGGATGCCCACGGACTGGACCCCTTCCTCGCGTTCGAGGTGCCCAAGGACGGGACCTATCAGCTCGCACTCCACGACCTGCGGTTCCAGGGGGCCGGGAACTACCGGTACCGTCTCCTCATCGGCGAGCTGCCCTACCTGGAGTCCCTCTTCCCGTTCGGCGGTCGCCGGGGCTCCGAGGTCACGGTGTCCCTCCAGGGATCCAATCTCGAGGGGGCCGAGAGCCTGAAGCTCCGGATCGCTCCCGACGCCCAGCTCGGACGACAGGACCTCCGGGCGCGGACCGCCAAGGGGGTGTCGAATCCCCAGCCGTTCGAGACCGATGACCTGCCCGAGCTCCTGGAGGTCGAACCCAACAACGCCCCGGCCCAGGCCATGCGCCTCGAGCTCCCCATCGTGGTGGATGGACGGATCGGCGAGGCCAAGGACACCGACACCTTCCGGTTCACCGCCCCAGCCGACCAGCGGCTTTCGATCGAGGTCCAGGCCCGCCGGTTCGGATCCCCGCTGGACTCCCTCCTGACCCTCATGGATGGCCAAGGAGGCGTGATCACCCGGAACGACGATGCCGCGGAACAGGATGCCCGGATTGAGTTCGACGCCAAGAAGGGCACGGAATATGGGCTCTCGATCCGCGACCTCACCGATCGGGGCGGCCCCCGGTTCGGCTATCGGCTGGTCCTCCGCCCCTTGGCGCCAACGCCCGACTTCACGGTCCGGGCCTCGGCCGGGCGGATCCGCATCACCCAGGGCGGACGGACCGCCCTCCGATGCGAACTCGACGCCCGCAACGGATTCGACGGCATGGTGCGGGTGAACGCCGTCAACCTGCCACCCGGCGTCACAGCCTCCCCCCTGGTGCTGGGGCCGCAGAACCGGGCCGGTTGGATCGTGCTGGCCGCCAACGACATCACCACCCTCGGGTTCCTCCCCTTCCAGCTGGAGGCCATCGGTGAACTCGGGGGAAAGGCCGCCAGTCGAATGGTCGTCTTCCCGGAATCACCCTGGCTCACCGTGCTGCCCCCCGCGCCCTTCGACATCGAGGTCGCCCAGCCCTCCCTGCTCGCCGAGCAGAACGGTAGCGCCGCCCTCGACGTGAGCGTGGTGCGCCGGCCCGGCTTCACCGGAGAGGTCCGGGTGTCGGCCGAGGGTCTTCCCGGCATCTCCATCCCCGCCGTCGCCGTGCCGGCCGGACAGTCCCGGACCAAGCTGAACCTGCAGGTGTCCAACGGGTCCGAGGTGGGGATCCGACCGCTCCTCGTCCGCGGGGAAGCCACGGTGGACGGACGTACCACGATCAGCCACGCCGCCCAACCCGTGCCGCTCCAGACCCGGGGGATCGCCATGTTCCTGACCGCCATGCTGCCCGGATCGCCCTTCTTCCGGACCGACCCCGTCCGACTGTCCGCCGTCGCGCTCCCGACCAACGCGGTCTCCTCGGCCAACCAGACCGAGTTCGTGGTCAAGGTGGACCGACGCGGCGTCGAGGGTGAGATCGCCCTCGTGCTGGAAGGCCTGCCCAAGGGGGTCGAAGCCACCGTCTCCCCCATCCCCGCCGGGAAGAAGGAGGCCTCGGTCCGGCTGAAGGTCAGCGACGCGGCCGAGACCGGGAAGGACCACTCGCTCCACATCGTGGGCACCGCGACCCACGAGGACCGGATCTGGCGCCAGAAGACCCAGCCCATCACCCTCACGCTCACTGCCCCGGAATCGGCCGCCACCAACGCCCCTGCAGCCCAGCCGGGCAAATAGCCGACCTCAACCCGACCGGATCAACCCGACCGCGACCATGAACGCCCCCACCCACAGCGCCTCCCCAGCTCGTCCAGCCCGGAACGCCGCACGAGGTTTCTGGACCGGTGCCGCCACCACCGCGATCACCCTCCTCCTGACCCTCCCCACCCTCGGTGCCACGGCGCCCGTCTCCTGGCATCGCGAGGTGACGCCCATCCTCAAGCGGTCCTGCAACGGATGCCACAACCCGAACAAGATGAAGGGCCAGGTCGACACCTCGACCTACGCAGGCCTGCTCAAGGCCGGAAAACACGGTCCCAACTTCGTGGCCGGCGACTCCGCGAAATCGCTCCTCGTCCAGGAGATCAGCGGCCCCAAGCCGGAGATGCCCGAGGAGGGGGATCCCCTGTCGGCCGCCGAGGTCGCCCTGATCTCCCGCTGGATCCAGGAAGGGGCGAAGGACGACACCCCGGCCGAGGCCCTGTCGACACGCCTGAATGCGCTGCCGACCTACACCGTGCCCTCCGTGACCACCGCGCTCGCGGTGTCGCCCGACGGACGCTGGCTCGCGATCTCCGGCTATCACGAGGTGTTCCTGGTCGACGCCCAGACCCTCTCCCTCAAGGGGCGTCTCCTCGGTGAATCCCCGCGGGTCGAATCCCTCGCCTTCTCGCCCGACTCCCAGCACCTCGCCGTCGCGGCCGGAGCACCCGCACGGTTCGGTGAGATCCAGGTCTGGAATGTCGCCGCGACCAACCAGGTCCACGCCTGGCGGACCGGGACCGATTCGACCTACGGCGTGTCGTGGTCGCCCGATGGACGGCAGCTCGCGTTCGGCGGCGCCGACAAGACCGTCCGGGTCCTCGCCCTGCCCGACGGCAAGGAGACCATGAAGTTCGAGAACCACAGCGACTGGACCCTCCGGACCGCGTGGAACGTGGACGGGCGCCGTCTCCTCAGCGGCAGCCGGGATCGCGCCCTGAAGCTGATCAATCCCGCCGATGGGCAGTTCATCGACGACATCAACAAGCTGCTGGAACCGGTCACCTCCATGACCCGCCACCCCAAGGAGGACCTGGCCCTCTATGGCGGGGCGGACGGTGGCGTTCGCCTATACCGCATGAAGGAGAACCAGGAGCGCACCGCCGGGAACAATGACGTCAACCTCGTCCGTGAGTTCGAACGCCAGCCCGGTGCCGTCCACAGCGTGGCCTTCAGTCCCGATGGATCCCGGATCGCCGTCGGGGGCGTCGGCGGCGAGGTCCGCCTGTACGAGACGGCCGACGGGAAGCGGGTGGCCACGCTGGGTGGCCATGGCGGGGCGGTATTCGCCCTCGGGTTCACGCCCGATGGCCAGCGGCTGTTGACCGGCGGGTTCGACGGGTTGATCCGCGTGTTCAACCCGGCCGACGGATCCCTGGTCGCCGTTTTCCTACCCGTTCCGCTGTCGTCGTCCCCGCTGACCGCCGCCCGGTGAGTGCCGACGGAAAAACAGCTTTGTCCTCCCTCGGCGGACTTCTCTAGCCTTTCCGACCGCATGTCCTCGCCGAAGTCCTCCCCGTTCGATCTCGGTTCCTGGGTCCAGGCCCGTTCCAAGGAAGTCGACCGTGCCCTGGATCGTTTCCTGCCCAAGGCCTCGACCCGTCCGGGCACCATCCACAAGTCGATGCGCTACTCGCTGTTTGCCGGCGGGAAGCGGATGCGACCCGCGCTGGTGCTCGCCGCGGCCGAGGCGTGCGGCGGGGATCCGAAGCAGGCCCTGCCGCTCGCCTGTGCGGTCGAGTGCATCCACACCTATTCCCTGATCCACGACGACCTCCCCGCGATGGACAATGACGACTTCCGTCGCGGGAAGCCGACCAACCACAAGGTCTTCGGCGAGGGCATCGCCGTGCTCGCCGGGGACGCCCTGCTGACCCAGGCCTTCGAGATCGCCGCCCAGGCGCAGTCGTGGCCCCGGTACTCCCACAGGGATCTGGTCCTGGAGATCGCCAAGGCGTCCGGCTCCCTGCAGCTCATCGCCGGCCAGGTGGCCGACCTCGAGGGCGAGGGCAAGAAGGTCTCGCTGGCCCAGCTCCAGTACATCCATGAGCGGAAGACCAGCGCGCTCCTGTGCTGCTCGGTCCGCCTCGGCGGCATGAGCGCCAACTGCACCCCAGCCCAGCTCCAGGCCCTCACCGACTTCGGCTACCATGTCGGCCTCGCCTTCCAGGTGATCGACGACATCCTGGACGTCACCCAGTCGACCGAGACCCTCGGCAAGACGGCCGGCAAGGATGTCGCAGCACAGAAGGCGACCTACCCCCGTCTCGTCGGCCTCGAGAAGTCGAAGAAGATCGCCGCGTCCCTCACGGCCAAGGCCTTCGCGGCCCTCAAGCCCTTCCGTGGACGCGCAGTCGCCCTCGAGGCCCTCGCCAAGTACCTGCTCGAGCGGGATCGGTGACCGATCCACTCCGGTCCCGGAGCTCCGGATCGCGCCCCCGGCAGAGGATCCCCTCGTCCCCGCCGCCCCCACGCATCGGGTAGGAGGCGGGGATGTTGCCACCCCCGCCGTCCTCCCACACCACCGGACATACGGTTCCGTATCCGGCGGTTCATGAAGACCGAAGCTCGCGCTTCAGAGTCAGCCAATTGACCTCCTCCATCAGGGAGACAAGACCTAGTTTCCGGAAGTAGGCGGTGGGCAGCGCTACGTTCATGTGCGATGCACCGGCATTCCACCACGGGCCACGGCCATTGAAGGCACTCGACCGGGCTCTCTCCCGATCCAGTCCCAGGGCGGTCAATCGCTGCATTCGTCGTCGTGGGCGCTTCCACTTCCTCCATTCCATGCATCGGAGTTTCCTCCGGATCCATTGGTCTAGTTCATCAAATACCCCTCTCGTCTCCGCGATGCTGAAATAGCCAGCCCAACCTCTCAATTGGGGCTGGAGCTCCTCAAGGAACCGCCTCAGGTCCCGACCCCGTCCCTCACGGAAACGTTGTCGGAGCTTGTCCCGAAACCGCTCCACCGACTGGGGCGCCGCCTTGATCCGGCTCACCCGCTGGGAGGTGAAGGAAAAGCCCAGGAACTTGCGGTTCCAAGGCCGATCCACCGCACTCTTCGTCAGGTTCACGCTCAAACGCAGGTGTTCCTTCAGAAACCGGGTCAACGTGCGCATCACCCGTTCTCCAGCTGCCCGACTGCCCACGTAAACGTTGCAGTCATCGGCATACCGGCAGAACCGGTGGCCACGTCGTTCCAGTTCCCGATCCAAATCGTCCAGGAGGATGTTCGAGAGCAGCGGAGACAACGGGCCACCTTGCGGTGTCCCTTCCGTCCGCGCTTCGACCACTCCCCCGGCAAGGATCCCGCTCTTCAGATAGCCCCGGATCAGTGCCAGCATCCGCCGGTCGTTCACCCTTCGGGCCACCCGGGCCATCAGCACATCGTGGTTCACTCGGTCGAAGAACTTCTCCAAATCCAGGTCCACCACCCAGCGTTTGCCGGCGTTGACGTGTCCTTGGGCCGCTCTGACCGCCTGTGCAGCACTGCGTCCGGGCCGAAACCCGTAACTGTGCTCCGAGAACTCACCCTCCCAGATCGGGCTGAGTATTTGATGGATCGCCTGCTGGATCAGTCGGTCTAGGACCGTCGGGATCCCCAGCATGCGTGTCCCTCCGCCGGGCTTGGGTATGTCAACCCTTCGCACCGGCTGGGGTTCATAGCTCCCAGTCAGGAGTCGCTCTTTGATGCCTGCCCAGTGCTCCTTCAGGAACCCCCGGAGTTGCCCAACCTCCATGCCGTCGATACCGCCGGCACCGCGATTGGTCTCCACGGCCCTGAGGGCCTTGAGCATGTTCTCTTGCCCGAGCATTCTTTCGAACAGCCCCGGCTCTCCAGGTCCAGTCATTGCCGAGGGACGCGTCGGACTTGAGCCGCGGAACTGCCCCGATCCGGGCTTCCGGCCCGATCCCTGCAGATCCACCACGGGCGTTTCAGCCCGCACTTCTGGCTCTCCCTCTCGCATCGCGTCCTCGGTCGACCAACCGTGTCTTCACGTTCGATCCTTCAGTCGCAAGACGACCTACTATGATCTCGGCTGACTTCTCCAGCGTCATCGTCACCGCCTTTCGGCAGCGCTAGCTTTATCGCAACGCCAGAGATCTCCCCGGGTATTGCGCACTCTCCTCCGCACTTATGACCGTCGGATCTACGCCCGTGGGTTCCGTACAAGTTTTGGACTTTGAAGATCTTGGCCTTCTTATCCCCCACGTTCGCCTCGTATCCGCTTCCTGTTCGTCGATCCAGTGCTTTGCCTCCGACTTCCTTTAGATCCCGCCTCGCGGCGGACACCCTTGTCGTGCAGCTATGCAGTTCCCCTTGTCGGGCCTGCTCGGGACTTTAACCCGTTGGAGAGTGCGCCCTGCCGGGCGCACCAAAACAAGACCGCCCGAAGGCGGTCTTGGTCTTGAACAAAGATCCGTTGAACTAGAAGACCAGCAGCCTCACCGCTCCGAGACGGGCGCGCCGTAGGCCTCCATCCCGACGCAGGAGCACACCAGATTTCGGTCGCCGAACACATTGTCGACCCGACCTGATGCCGGCCAGAACTTGAAATCCTTCAGACCCGCTACCGGAAATGCTGCCCGTTCGCGGGTGTAAGGGCGATCCCATGAATCCCCCGCGATCTGGTCTGCGGTATGGGGAGCATTCTTGAGCAGGTTGGTCTTCGCATCCACGAGGCCCGATTCCACCTCCAGGATTTCGCCATGGATGGCGATCATGGCCTCGCAGAACCGATCCAACTCAGCCCGAGGCTCCGACTCGGTCGGTTCAACCATCAACGTTCCCGCCACTGGCCAACTCAGGGTGGGCGCATGGAGCCCGTAGTCCATCAATCGTTTGGCCACGTCCTCGGCGGTCACCTTTTTGAACTGGCGAAGATCCAGAATGCACTCATGGGCAACGCACCCGTTGGCACGGTACAACGTGGGGAAATAGGGCTGCAGTCGCTGAGCGATGTAATTTGCGTTCAGGATGGCCACCCGAGTGGCCGCAGTCAGCCCCACGTCACCCATCATCTGGATGTACATCCATGAGATGACGCAAATCGAAGCACTGCCCCAGGGCGCGGCACTCACCGCGCCGATCGGATCCTCACCTCCCAGGTTCACCACAGCGTGACCCGGCAAGAAATCCACCAGATGTGCGGCCACGCAAACGGGCCCCACGCCGGGGCCACCTCCGCCGTGCGGAATGCAGAATGTCTTGTGCAGGTTCAGGTGACACACATCGGCTCCGAGGGTTCCCGGGGAGGTCAGACCAACCTGGGCATTCATGTTCGCCCCGTCCATGTAGACCTGGCCACCGGCTTCATGGACCCACTGGCAGATATCCTTCACCGCCACCTCGAACACACCATGGGTGCTGGGATAGGTGATCATCAGAGCAG
>JBDLQQ010000139.1:0-6414 GCA_039800465.1 Verrucomicrobiota bacterium | reverse complement strand
CCGAAATTGTCGGCCGTGAACAGGACCCGTGTGCGCGGCTGGAAGGCCTCAAACTCCATAGGCGGCAAGGGGTAGACCGGTCTTGACCCGGGTCCAGGCCAGGGCGATGCAGCCGAGCTTCTGCAGCCGGCTGAGCCGCAGAGGTTCGGGCGCCAGCACGGCAAACCCGGAGGCCTCGATGCGCAGCAGCAGCGTCCAGTAGACGGCACCCATGATCTCGGCCGCGACCATGGACTGACGTTCCCCGGCGGGCAACAGCTCCCGGGCCTTCCTGAAGTAGTCCCTCGCGCGGGCACCAAACACCGCGGCAGCCCGACGGAATCCCGGGGAATCCCGGTGCTGGAGGACCTCCTCGACCGTCACGCCGTGGGATTCGAGCTCGGTCCGCGGCAGATAGACCCGACCCCGGACCGCATCATTCCCGACATCCCTCAGGATGTTGGTGTATTGGAGGGCCTTCCCAAGGGCGTCGGCGTACTCCCGGCACCGCGGATCCCGATAGCCGAAGATCTCGATGCTGAGCAGTCCCACGACCGAGGCGACGCGATAGCAGTAACGGTCGAGATCCGGATAGTCGGCATACACCGAGGGCTCGAGATCCTGCTCCACCCCGAGGAGGAGCTCGTTGAAGAGGTCGAACGGCAGATGGTGCCGGGCGATGAACGGCTGGAGTTCCCGGTTCACCGGAAGCTCGGGGACTCCCCCATCACAGGCCCGACGGATGTCGGCCCGCCAGTGCTGGAGGGCGGATCGACGCTCCGGGATCGGCCTCGTCTCCTCGTCCGCCACGTCATCCACCTCGCGGCAGAAGGCATAGAGCGCGCTCATGGCGGCGCGACGTTCGGGAGGCAGGACGACGAAGGCCAGCGCGAGATTCGAGGCGCTGCGCTGGGTGATCTGGTCGCTGACCTCGGTGCTCACAGGGGCGGCTCTTCGACATTCGCGGCCCCCTTGGGCGGAAGCCCCCCGGTCTCGGCACGGGTCGGGTTGCGGGACCGATGCTCGCGACGACGGCGACGACGACGGCGCTTGCCCGACTCCTCCCCACCGGAAGAGGTGCCGTCATCCAGGATCACACCGCGCTTTCGGGATTTCGGACGGCGACGGATGAAGACCGCCCAGACCAACAGGCCCAGGATGATCGAGCCAACCACCAGGGCGA
Source organism: Verrucomicrobiota bacterium (assembly GCA_039800465.1). Lineage (GTDB taxonomy): Bacteria > Verrucomicrobiota > Verrucomicrobiia > Limisphaerales > UBA9464 > UBA9464. Next base: position 5,252 of record JBDLQQ010000139.1, on the reverse strand, counting down.
TCGGAAAGAAGCTCTGCAGGGAATGCTGAGCCCCCGGTGCGAGATTCTTGGGCAGAGGGGTCCCGTCCGGGAGGTTGGCAGCCAGGATCTGGGCGGGGAACGTCATCGGGCAGAGGAGGTTGCCGGGGAATCGGCGTCGTCGTCAACGACCCCTTCCGAACGGAGCTGCAGGCGGCTCATGCGGTATCGCAGGGCGTGCCGGGAGAGGTCGAGCTGCTGGGCGGCCCGGGAGAGGTTGCCACCGGTCCGCTGGAGCGCGGCAAGGATGAGTTCCCGCTCGAACTGGACGAGGGCGTCACCCAGGGGGACGGCGGCTCCCGGGGTGGCTGTAGGGGTCGACCGGCCTCCCGGGGGACGCTCCGGTCCGACGTTCCGAAGCCGGGACTCGATCTCGAAGTCCGGGAGGCTGGCGGGACGGATCTGGTCGGCGGTCTCGAGGATGACCGCCCGTTCCATGACGTTGCGGAGTTCCCGCACGTTGCCCGGCCAGGAGTGGGCGAGGAGGGCCGACTCGGCCGGGGGGGCGATGCCCTGGAGGGTCTTGCCCAGGCGGGCCGCGAACTGGCGCAGGAAGGATCGGGCGAGCAGCAGGATGTCCCCTCCCCGCTCTCGGAGCGGCGGCGGACGGAACTGCATCACGTTGAGCCGGTGGAACAGGTCCTCCCGGAACTCCCCCTTCTGGATGGCCTCGACGATGTTCCGGTTCGTCGCCGCGATCAGCCGGACGTTCACCCGGAGCTCCTGGGTACCCCCCACACGGGTGAAGGACCCATCCTCGAGGAACCGCAGCAGCTTCGCCTGCAGCGGGCGGCTCATGTCGCCGATCTCATCGAGGAAGATCGTCCCGCCATCCGCCTCCTCGACGAGGCCGCGCTTGGTCCGGTGTGCCCCGGTGAAGGCCCCACGCTCATAGCCGAAGAGCTCGCTCTCGAGGAGCGTCTCGGGGATGGCCGCGCAGTTCAGCCGCACGTAGGTCTTCCCGACGCGCCGGCTGAGCGTGTGGATCGCGCCGGCGATCAGCTCCTTGCCCGTGCCGCTCTCGCCCAGGATCAGCACGGTGGCATCGGTCGGGGCCACCGTCTGCACGAGCCGACGCAGCTCAACGACCTTGGGGCTCTCCCCGATGAGGTGCTCCAGCCGGTAGGGCTCCCCCGCCTTGGCCTTCAGGGCGGCGTTCTCGGCCAGCAACTGGTGGCGCTCCGCACACCGCGCCACCGCATGCAGCAGCTCGCCCGGCTCGAACGGCTTCGCCAGGTAGTCCACCGCGCCGTTCTTGATGGCCTCGACCGCCAGCTTCGGGGTCGCATAGGCCGTGATCATCAGCACCGGGACCTGGGGATGCCGCTTCGCGACCTCCTTCAGGAACTCGTACCCGCTCATCCCGCCCAGCCGGGCGTCGCTGATCACCAGGAAAGGCTCCTCGACCGCGATCGCCTTGAGCGCCGACTCCGCCGACTCCGCCAGGCGCACCTCATAGCCCTCGTCCCGGAGGACCGTCTCGAGGGTGAGCCTCATGTTCTTCTCGTCGTCCACGACGAGCAATGGCGGGAGTTTCATGTCCGGAGGCGCATCAATGAACGGGCCGGCAGGGTAACGGTGAACTGGGTGCCCTTTCCAAGCTCCGAATCCACCACCACCGTCCCGCCATAGAGCTCGGTGTTGTTCTTCACGATCGCCAACCCGAGGCCCGTGCCGCGGTTCTTGGTGGTGAAGTACGGCTCGAAGACCTGCTTCAGCCGTTCGGGCGGGATCCCTGGACCGGTGTCCCGGACCGTGACGACGACCGAGAAGTCGGGCCCGGTCCGGGTCGCGAGGAACAGCTGGCCCCGCCCTTCCATGGCCTCCCGGGCGTTGGTGAGGAGGTTGGCGAACACCTCGGCGAAATGGCCCCGCTGACCCAGCAGATGCGGCAGGCCCGGGGTGTAGTCGCGATGGACCCGGATCGCGAACTCGGCCCCCGGCGGCAGGACCTCCGCCACGGCCCGGTCCAGCTCGTCGTTGAGATCCACCCGCTCCACACGCCCCTCCGAGAGCCGCGCATAGCCCATCAGCTCGGTGATGATCCGATCCGACCGGCCGACCTCCTCCTGGATGATCGAGATCTGCTGGGTGATCTTCTTCCCCTCCTTGACCGTCCGCTGGAGCGTGAACGCCGCGTTGTTGATCACCCCCAGCGGGTTCTTGAGCTGGTGCGCGATCTCCGCCGCCAATCGTCCCGCCGCCTCCAGCTGCTGCTGCTTGATCTGGAACTCCTGGGCGTCCAGCTCCCGCTGGCGCTGACGGTCCGACAGGATCTGGATGCCCGCACAACAGATCGTCAGGAGCAGCAGCAGCAGCATGCGGAGGACCAGCGACTCGGTGATGGGCATCCCCCCCTCGTCGAAGAAGCCACCCGACACCGTCCCGCGACCGGTCGTGCGGATCAGCTCCAGCTCCGTCCCAGCCACCCAGTGGTCCAGCACCCCCGCGAGGAGATACCCGAGGCTCACCACCAGGTTGATCGTGATCTGCACGTCCGCGCTGGGGATGACCGCCGCGTTGCGGACGACCAGCCCCAGGAACGCCCAGTACAGGATGCTGTCGAATCCCCCCGTGACCAGGGTCAGCAGCGACAGCATGGCCCCGTCGAGGATCGCCATCGCCGAGGTCACCGGAATCAGCAGGCGGGTCGACACCTCCTCCATCTCCCAGTGGATGAGTCCCGCCCCGACGCTCAGGGCGAAGTACAGCAGGAAGAAGGTGCGGACGTAGCCCAGCACCTCCTGCTGGATCCCGGGGAGGTCCCCGAGCCAGCCGGAGAAGAAGAGGAGGAACGTGAGGAAGACGAGGATGACCCCCTTCACGGGGATCCCGACACCGCGCTCCACGAACCGGATGCGGTCGTGGACCATCTCCTGCGGCGGCGGCGGCACCGCGGCGAGGGCCCGGAACCAGGACCACGCCCCGCTCAGGTCCGGGAGGGATCGGGTCATCCAGGAAGCGGGGTCATCTCGAAGGCCCTCGACACGATGCCCTCCACCGGCCAGAGCCGGCCCACACCCTCGTAGCCGCAAGAGAGCATCCCCTCCTCCGGCCCGATGAACTCCACACCCCTCGAACGGAGGGTCGCGACATGCCCCTGGGTCGCAGGATGCTGCCACATCCGGCCATTCATCGCCGGGGCGACCAGGATCCGGGCCCCCGGGTTCAACGCCAACGCAATGCATCCGAGGGCGTCGTCCGCGAGTCCCAGGGCCAGTTTGGCGATCGTCTGGGCCGAGGCCGGGGCGATCAGCAGCAGGGCCGCCTCATCCGCCAGACGGATGTGGACCGGACGCCATCCCTCCTCCTCGTCATAGAGGTCGGTGACGACCGGGTTCCTGGACAGCGTCTTGAACGGCAGGGGCAGCACGAACCGCTGGGCGTCCCTCGTCAGCACCACATTCACCGACCGCCCCGCCTTCGTCAGCTGACTCGCCACGTCGATGGCCTTGTGGGCGGCGATCGATCCGGTGACACCCAGGACGACGAGCGGTGAGGAGGCCATGACTCGGGGAGGCTAGCTCTCAGTCGGCGAGTTGGAAATCCTGCCGATCCCGTCGAAGCGACTCCGCCTCGTAGATCGCCCGGAGGCGGGCCAGATCCGCCTCGCGCGTGTCGCTCCGCAGCAGATAATCGAACTCCGCCCACCGGGCCGCCTCGGAACGGGCCGCCTCGAGCCGGCACCGGAGGGAGTCCTCGGAATCCGAACCCCGCCCCCGGAGGCGGCACCCGAGCTCCGACAGCGTCGGGGGCGTCAGGAACACCGTCACCAGGGCCCGCGCCAGGATCGGATCCGACTGCGCCGCCTGCCGCACCGACGCCGCCCCCTGGACGTCGATGATCAGGAGCACATCATGTCCCTCCCCCAGCAGCTCGAGGACGCTCGACTTCAGCGTCCCATAGCTCCGGCCGTACACGGTCGCGTGCTCGAGGAACTCCCCGCGACCGACCCTCCCGGAGAAGTCGTCGGCCGAGAGGAAATGGTAGTCCACCCCGGGGACCTCGGAACCCCGTGGGGCCCGGGTGGTGCAGGTGATGACCCGACGGAGATTCGGGGCGTGGCCGAGCAGGGCCTCGCCGACCGTGGTCTTCCCGGCGCCCGACGGGGCGGACACGAGCAGGATCAATGGGGTTCTGCGGATCATTCGACGTTCTGGACCTGTTCCCTAAACCGTTCGAGTTCGGTCTTCAAGCCCACCACCTCGACCGCGATCTGCGCATCGTTGGCCTTGGACCCGATCGTGTTGATCTCGCGGTGGATCTCCTGAGCCAGGAAGTCGAGCTTGCGACCGACCGGATCCCGGCTGCGTCGACAGTCCTCGAACTGGGCGAAGTGGCTCTCCAGACGCGCCAGCTCCTCGCTGATGTCGGACCGGTCGGCGAAGAGGACGAGTTCCTTCAGGATCCGCTCATCATCGGCCTGGACGCCCTCGAGTCCGGCCGCGTGGATCCGTTGCAGGAGTCCCTCGCGGTACCGCTGCTGGACCGCCGGGGCACGGTCGCGGACCCGTGCGGTGGAGGACCGGAGGGCTCCGATGCGATCGGCCAGGTCCCGTTCGAGAGCGCCACCCTCACGGTCTCGGGTGGCGTTGAAGTCGTGGAGGGCGGACCTCAGGGCGGCCTGGATGGTGGGCCAGAAGGCCTCGCCGTCGGAGACGGAGGCTCCTGGACGCAGGACCCCGGGGCATCGCAGCAGCGCGTCGAGGGTCACGGCCCCCTCGAGACGGAGGTCCTGGGCGAGCACCGCGAGTTCCCGGGCATAGGCCTCGGCGAGCGGACGGTTGAGCTGCAGGGCGAGGGCATTGGCGGGGAGGTCGAGATCGACCCGGACCTCGACCCGTCCGCGGGAGACCTCCCGGAGGACCTCCTCACGGACACGCGACTCGAGGGGCTCCAGCTCGGGGGGGAGGCGTGTCTGCACCTCCGCCTGCTTGCGGTTGACGGAGCGGATCTCGACCCCCACGCGGACCCCATCCGCCACGTGGACACCACGGCCGAAGCCGGTCATGGAACGCATGCACCGACGCTGAAGGGTCTGCCTGCTCGACGCGAGCGAGAACCCCGGGTCCGCGGGTGTTGGCAACTGCCGCATCCCGTGGAATGCCACCCCTCGCCGTGCGCCAGAAGTATCTGTTACCCGACGGTCTTCATCGTTGCGCCAAAATGGTGTTACCATGGCTTCCTCCCGACTGGGCTGGTGGAGCGAAGCTTGGGAGGGCTGCGGAGCAGCC
>JBDLQQ010000138.1:0-19322 GCA_039800465.1 Verrucomicrobiota bacterium | reverse complement strand
CCAGAGCCTACGGCCGGATCGAGTTCTCCACCGTGTCGGTGTCGATCCCGACCTGCCCGTGGCAAGGGCTTCCGATGGCTGCTGGGAAGGGCGGGTGCCGCCTCGTTCACGTCTTGATTTCGGTGATCTGCCGGGTCGCGATGCCAATCGGTCGATCCAGCGGGATGCCGGCGCAGGAGAGCAGCGTGGTCAGCAGGTCGCCCTGGTTGCCCTGGATGTTGGACAGGAATCGGCCGGTCTTCAGGGAACCGCCGCCCTTTCCGGCGATGATGAACGGGAGATTGTCGCGCCGGTGCTTGTCGCCGTCCTCCAGGCCCGAGCCCCACATCATGATGCAGTGGTCGAGCAGGGTGCCGTCCCCCTCCTTCAGGGCACTCATCTTCGTCACCATGCGGGCGAACTGGTCGACGTTCAGTTTGTTGATGGCCGCCACCTTGCGGATCATCTCCTGGTTGCTGCCGTAATGCGTCTGGGAATGGTGCTGGTCGGAGAACCCCAGCTCGGGGTAGGACGCACCGTTGGGCCGGGAACTGATGTAGGTGCTGACGCGGGTGGTGTCGGTCTGGAAGGCGAGGATGGTCAGGTCGCACATGACCTGCATGTACTCACTGCGCTTGTCGCCCTCGGGGATCTTCACCTCGATGGGCACCGTGTCGTTGGCGTGGCGCCGGGAGGGGGCGACACCGTTCTTCTCCAGGGCCGCCTCCCGCTGGCGGGTCTCGATGGCGGCGATGCGGCGTTCCAGCGAGCGGACACTGTCGAGGTATTCATCGAGCTTCTGCTGGTCTCCCCGGCCCAGTGTGCGGCGCAGGTCGCGGGCGCCGCCGAGGACCCGATCGAGCATCTGGCGATCCAGCGGGTTGGCCTGCGTGGCCTTGCCTTCCCTGCCGCGCTTCCCGAAAAGCCGGTTGAGCACGCTTCGGGGATCGGTCTCGGCCGGCACCGGTTGCGTGGGCGAGCGGAAACTGCAGTGGTTGTAGTATCCCTCGTGCAGGCCCTCCTGGTTCTCCTTCCAGGTCTGGGGCATGGTGGCCAGCTCCAGCGATGGGAGCAGGGTCTGGGCGCCGACATAGTTGGCCATGATCTGGTCGGCGGAGATGGAGATGTTGATGCGGTCTCGGGAATCGGGGTCGGGCAGCCGCGCCGTGAGCCAGGTGGACAGCTCCAGCGCATGCGGCGCGCCGCCGAACGGCGCGGTCGGCACGCCTGAGATGCCCTTCATCATGAGACACTGGTCCATGATCGGCTGCAGCGACTGGATGATGGGCGGCGGCGAGTTGAGGAACTCCTCCTGACTCCTGGGCCAGAACTGGTCCATGATGACCCCGTGCGGCATGTACATGAATGCCATGCGCACCGGAGGCCTGGAGGAAGCCGTGCCGGCCGCCCAGGCGTGGGAATCGAAGAACGGGAGCGCGAGGGAGACGCCCACTCCCTTCAGGAAGGTGCGGCGATCCACGGTGGCGGGGTGTTTCATGGCGTTCATGTCGATGCTGGCCTCGTTGTGAATCGGGGTCACCTCTCGACTCTGCGGTGGGTGAACAGGTAACTGGTGATGACTTCGGTGATGATGGTCCCTGCCCGGTATTTGTCTGCCGCAATCCGGGTCATCAATTGGTCGATGACGACCTCATCGTACCCCTCCAACTGTCGTCCGAGTGCGTAGGCCATGAACCGTTCGGTCAGGTTGCGGGCCAGGTCGGACTCCCGCCCGGCCAGGAGGCGCTTCAATTCCGCGGGGCCCGAGAAGGCGGATCCGGTGGGGAGTCTTCCCGCCGAATCGATCGCGAGCCCGGATTCATTCCTGTCACGCCAGCGGCCGATGGCGTCGAAGTTCTCCAGGCCGAAACCGATCGGGTCGAGCGTCCTGTGGCAGTTGGCGCAGGCGGGATCCTTCGTGTGGAGCTCGGTCCGTTGGCGCAGGGTCAGGCCTTCCACCCGCTTCGGTTCCTGTGCGTCGAGTTCGGGGATGTCGGGCGGGGGCGGCGGCACGTGTTCACCGAGGATCTGCTCCAGCACCCACACACCTCGGCGGACGGGGCTGGTCCGGGTGGGGAACGAGGTGGCCGCCAGGGTGGCCGGCATGCCGAGGATACCGCCCCGGTTTGGGTTCTCCAGTTTGACCCGGCGCATCCTGGGACCTTTGACGCGTGATCCGAGGCCGTATAACTCGGCAAGCGGTTGATTGAGGAAGGTGTGGTCGCTGTCGACAAACCGGATGACCGGTTGGTTCCCGCGCACGATGCTTTCGAAGAACAGACGGGCCTCATCGACCATTGCTTCCCGCAATGCCGGCGTCATCTGGGGGAAGAGGTTCGGATCGAAGACCTGGCGCTGCAGGTCGTTCACCCTCAGCCACTGCGCGCCGAACCCGTCGAACAGGGCCCGGGCACGAGGGTGGAGCAGGAGTCGCTTCACCTGGGCATGCAGTGTCCTGGGCCTGTGCAATTCGCCCTGGTCGGCCAGGGCGGACAACGTGGCATCGGGCGGCGCCGACCACAGCAGGTAGGACAGGCGCGCCGCCAGATGGTGGTCATCCAACGGGACGGACTGTTCGCCGGATCCGGCCTCTCCGGCGGGGGCGATGAAGAGGAACTGGGGGGAGACCAGGACCGCCTTGAGCATCAGGCCCAGCGATGCCGTGTAATCCAGCTGATTCCCCCGGGCGAGGTCGAAGATGTCCACGAGGACGTCCAATTCCGCCTCGGTGGGTGGTCGACGGTAGGCATCGCGGGCGAGGGAGCGCGCGACCTGGCGCGCTGCCTGCCGAAGGTCGACGCCTTCGGGTGGCCTGCTGCCGAAGAGTCTCCTCTGGACTGCGGTCGGCGCCCTGCCTTCCGGCGCGACGATCTGCCCGACCACCTCGTTGGCGATTTCGAGGAACAGTTCCGATTGCAGCGGGGAGACCGAGTTGAGGTAGCCCTCTCCGACGACCTCCTCCGGAAGGCTGTCGGCGATCGACGGGTCCACCCCGTAGAGGTCATGCAGCGTGTTGGCGTATTCGACCTTCGACAGCCGGCGGATGACGAACGGGCCGGGATTCCGTGGGCTCAGGTGTTTGAGCTGGTCGATCCACCCGATGAATTGGAGACGTTCCTCGTCGGTGGGCTGCCTCGCGGCGTCCTCCGGCGGCATGTCGTGCACCCTCACGTTCGCGACGGCCTTCTTCCAATGCAGGAATGCGGTGCCGCGGCCGGGATCCTTCAGGTCGACCTCGAGGTTGACGTTCGCCTTCGCGCGTCCGCCGCCGTGGCACTTCGTGCAGTAGGTCTTCACGAAGGGTTCGACCTGCTCCTTGAAGATCCTCGTGGCGTTGGCGCGGAGGGCAGCCTGTTCCGGAGTCTCATGGTCGGTCTCCGCCCGGCTCGGAGTGGCCAGCGACACGACCAGGGCACAGCCCAAGATGAAGGACTTCGCGGGACCCGGCAGGACGACGCGTGATGGCTGCACCCCAGGGACCCAATCACGGGTTCCGAGGGAATGGAATGACGAGAATGACTTTGTGGCAGCACGGGGCGCATTGCGGCAGTGAGGCCTCGGAGGTCTCCCAGCCTGACGTCTTCGGAGTGGCAGGACGTGTCGGATGCCGGGCCGGTCGAAGTTCCGGACTCGGAGGCCGGCGGGTACTTCCGGGGGTGATGGGCTCCCTGAGCGCGGGTGGGGGAGTCGGGCGGGGTCCGGGCTTTGGGCGTGCGTCAGCACGTTTGATTTCTAGGCTCTCCGGCATGAATCGAATCGCACTCTGTATCGCCGCCTTCGTGACCTTCGGGGTGGGATTTTCAGCGCGCCTCGTCGGGGCTCCTCTGACCGTGCAACTCCTGCACGCCTCGGACTTCGAGGCTGGCGTGCCGGCTTTGGACGATATCCCTCGGTTCTCGTCCGTGCTGAATGCCCTCCGCGAGGGATTCGACGGAGAGACGATCCTCCTCTCCTCCGGTGACAACTACATCGCCGGGCCGTTCTTCACGGCGAGCGCGGATCCGGCGGCCCCGTTCAATGGGGTGAGGGGGCGGGGTGACATCGCGATCCTCAATGCCCTCGGCTTCCAGGCCTCGTGCATCGGCAACCACGAGTTCGATGTCGCCACGGAACACATCCGGAAGATCATCCTTCCCGACGCCTCCGTGAACTATTCCGGGGCCCGATTTCCATATCTGGGCGTCAATCTCGATTTCTCCCCCGACCCCAACCTGGCCGACCTGGTCACTCCAGATGGACAGGACGCGTCGTCGGTGAGGAACAAGATCGCCGGGAGCACGGTCCTGACCGTGGCGGGTCAGAAGATCGGTGTCGTGGGCGCGATCACGAAGGAACTCAACACCCTGGCCAGCACCGGCGCTGTCGTCGTGTCGACGGACCTGGTGGGCAAGGTCCAGGCGGCGGTCGATGCCCTCGTGGCCCAGGGGCTGAACAAGGTCATCCTCCTGGCCCACCTGCAGGACTACCGCAACGAATTCGACCTCGCCACCAGGCTCCGGGGGGTCGACATCATCGTGGCCGGGGGCTCCCATGCCGTCTTCGCCAAGCCGAGCGACCGGGTCCGCAAGGGGGACGTCGTGGCCCACGCCTACCCCGCGGTCTTCAAGTCGGCGGACGGCGAGCCCGTGTACGTCGTCAACACCGGGTCCAATTACCGCTATGTGGGTCGGTTGATGGTGACGTTCGACGACGCCGGCGTTGTGACGGCACTGGATGGCCGCAGTGGTGCCTATGCGACGGATGCCCAGGGAGTCCTCGACACGGGCGGTCGTGCCGCGACACCTGCGGTGGTGGAGATCGTCCAGAGCATCGGCGGCATCCTCGATGCCAAGGATGGCAACCTCTTCGGTCGGACGACCCAGTTTCTGGATGGTCGGAGTGTCCAGGTGCGGTCCGAGGAGACGAACCTGGGTGAATTGTTCGTGGACGCGTACCTCTGGTACGCCCGCCAGATCGATCCCAAGACCGTCATCGGGTTCCAGGATGGTGGTGGCGTCCGGGATTCCATCGGTGGATACAGCTCCACGGGCGGCCATGCCGAGGTGGGTCCTCCCGTGGCCAATCCCAGAGTCGGCAAAAAAGACGGTGACATCAGTCAGTTGGACATCGAGAACGCCCTTCGTTTCAACGATGGGCTGACCCTGCTCACCCTGACCGCCCAGCAGCTCCGGGACTGCATCGAATGGGGAGTCTCGGCCTCGGGTTCCTCGGGACGGTATCCCCACGTCTCCGCGGCGCTCTTCAGCTACCACCCAGCCAACAAGCCCATGACTTATGTCACCGATGACAACGGCGATCCGGTGCGGATCGATTTCCCCGGGGAGCGTCTCCAGAATCTTGTCGTGATTGATCCGGATGAGCGCCAGGACCTGGTGGTCGAGAATGGCGTCCTCCAAGGGGATCCGGCCCGTCCATTCCGAGTGGTGACCATCGACTACATGGCCAACGGCGGGGATGGCTATCTGCCGCTGAGCCAGGGTACCGAGCGGGTGCATCTCTTTGCCGCGAACAGCTCGAAGGAGTTCAATGTGGTGGGGCGTCGACAACTCGCCGTGGCGCAGTATCTGAAAACCATTGGTGTCGCCACCCAGCGTGAATTGCCCGCTTCCGAGGACGTGGGGAATCAGAACCTCTCCCAGCGTTCGGATGCGGTCCTGGCACCGGTCGTGCGCCGGATCGAGTCGTTGCCGCAGTCGACACGCCTGACGTTCCGGACACTTGCCGGACGCCGCTATGTCGCCGAATCGATGGATACGCTCGGGGGCGCCTGGGTCCGTCTTCCGCAGCAGGCCGAGGGCACCGGCGCCCTGGGCGAGCTCGTGGATTCACGCCCGCCCAGCAGAGAGCGGTACTATCGGATCGTGATGGTTCCGTGACATGGTGGGGAGGGTGTTCCGAGCGCTCCTTTGCGCTGAATTGTTCTTTTCGATGTAACACTCTGCTTTTGAGCTGTTTACAGTCCGATTTAAGGATTTTGAAAGGCGGGTTCAACTGCCGGTCTTAGGGTTGTTGGATCGTTGGCGAGGTTCCCGCCGGGTTGATGCTGGGCGATTGCGGGCAGTTGGACGGGTTTGAGGCAGGTTGTGGGCGGGCTACGCCCCACCCGAGGACATCCTCCACCCCTTGGATTCAATTCCAGCACTCTCAGAGTGCCATGTTCACCACGTTGGGGCGTCCCCGTTCATGGTGCGGCCACACCCGGGCAGCCCACCTCTGCCACGAGTTCATCCACACTCCAGGCACCATCACCTCGGTCACCCACTGTCGTGAACGCTGACTCAGACGCCCCGGCAACATCACCAGCTTCTTCATCAGAATCTTGACCCTCCACCCGTGGCTCTGGTCCTGGAGGTCCAGGATCTTGATCGCCGTCATCAGATCGTAGGCCAGGGCGCCGATCAGGTAGTAGACCGGGTTGGCGATCAGCGCCGAGCACGGTGGACGGTTGCGATCCATCATGGAGGGCAGCTGGTCACTGACATCCTTCGGGCTGCCGATGTGGCTGTCGGCAAGAAAGGGGCCCACCCACAAGGTCTGCCAGCTCAATGCCAGATCTCCGTTGTAGTTGATGGCCGCCCCCTCGAAGTGCCTGCCCCGCACCTCCAACTGGGTGTCGTCGAAGAACACCTCCCGTTGACCACAATGGAGCAGACGTCGCGGATCGGCCTGCTGCCACACCCACTCCACAAACTCCCGAAGGAGTTTCCGGAGATCCTCGACACTCTGGTCGGACTGGCCCTGCAACCATTCCCCGACCTAGGATTGATCAGCAAAGCGATCGACCCCGAAGAGCTTGCCGGCCAAGGGATCCTCGTTGAGGGCCTCGGAGTCCGACAGGCATCCCCCGCCAGTGCACAGGGCATCGACCAACTGCCCGACGATGACCTCCGGGGAGTAGCCCCGGCGCTTGTCACGTCGGGGATCCAGACTCGAGAGCTTCCGGATCCGCTGCCAGAGACCGAACCGCTGCGCCATGGCCTCCACGGCCACCAGACCGGCGTGGATCGAGTGATCCTTGTTCTCCACAAACTCGAGCCGCAGACGGGTCTCCTTCTTGGCGATCGCTGGCATGAAACCACGACGATCCACCCTGCTGGAGATTCACCGTCCCGTGCGCCCTTTCCCCATCATCGTAATGATCGGGGGGGGGCGGGCCCACCGGGCGAAACGATTTGGCTTCACCCCCAGGGTGAGCCCCAGCAACCGCCGGAAAACCACTCATCCACCGAGCAGGACAGTACCTTCAAACTCTCGGCAGGCCTTCCAACCGCCGTTTGCAGGTTGGAGGCGAACGGACTCGGAGCCCTGACTTCGGTTGGCACTGGGCGTCGGATGGCCACCCAAGGTCCGGGTGGCCGATGGAACAAATTCGGGATGGTTGTCGTGGTCCGGCTTCGGTACCCAGTCGGCGTCATGTCATCCCCGTTCCCTTCGTCCGCCCGCGTCGTTGTCATCGGCGGCGGCATCGTCGGTGCCAGCGTGGCCTACCATCTCACCCGACTGGGCTGGACCGACGTCGTCCTGCTCGAGCAGACCGCGCTGGCCGGGGGCACCACCTGGCATGCAGCGGGACTGGTGGGCCGTCTCCGGACCTCCACCAGCCTGACCGCCATCAACAAGTACAGTGCCGAGCTCTATGCCGGCCTGGAGAAGGAGACCGGACACTCCGTCGGCTGGAAGCAGGTCGGAAGCCTGATCGCGGCGACCACGCCCGCCCGGCTCACACAGCTCCAGCGGACCTGTGCAATGGCGGAGTACTTCGGGGTGGAATCGCATCTGGTGGACGCCCAGGAGACCCGGGAACGGTGGCCGCTCCTCAGGGTGGATGACGTCCTCGGATCCGCCTGGCTGCCGCACGATGGCAAGGTCATCCCGAAGGAGGTCACGATCGCCCTGGCCAAGGGGGCTTCCATGCGGGGGGCCCGGTTGGTCGAGAATGCCCGCGTGCTCGACATCCTCCACAAGGAGGGCAGGGCGACCGGGGTGCGGGTCGCACTCACCCATCCCGACGGCGGCGTCGAGGAACGGATCCTCGAGGCCGAGATCGTCGTCCTCACCGGGGGCATGTGGGCCCGGCAGATCGGACTCCGTTGCGGGATCAGCCTGCCTCTCCATCCGGTGGAACATCACTACCTCGTGAGCAACCCGATCGAGGGGGCCTTCGACGAGCTGCCGGTCGGACGGGATCCGGACCGCTGCCTGTATTTCCGGGGCGAGGGCAACCGGGTGATGCTCGGCGCCTTCCAGGCCGCATCGAAGCCGTGGATGGTCGACCGGGTGCCGGACCGGTTCTCGTTCCAGCTGCTGGAGCCGGACTGGGAGAAGTTCTCGGTGCCGCTCGCCGATGGCAGACACCGCATCCCGGCGCTGCAGTCCAGCGGCTTCGAGAAGTTCGTCAACGGACCGGAGAGCTTCACGCCCGACAACAACTTCCTCATGGGGGAGACGCCCGAGCTGCGGTCGCTCTTCGTCGCCTGTGGCTTCAATTCCGTCGGCATCGCCAGTGCCGGCGGCGCCGGGAAGTACCTGGCCGAGTGGATCCTCGAGGGGCAGCCCTCGCTCGATCTCTGGAGCGTCGATGTCCGGCGCTTCGGACCCTGGGCCAACAACCGGGCCTATCTCAGGTCCCGGGTCGTCGAGGTCCTGGGATTGCATTACCAGATGGCCTGGCCCAACCGGGAGCCCGAGACCGCCCGGGATGTCCGGATGAGCCCGCTCCACGACCGCCTCGCCCGGCTCGGAGCCAGCTTCGGGGTCAAGGGCGGCTGGGAACGTCCCAACTGGTTCACACGGCCCGGGGGCGCCCAGACGCCGGCCATGGACTACAGCTTCGGACGCCAGAACTGGTTCCCGAACCATGCCGCCGAGCATCGCTCTGCCCGGGAGACCGTCGCGCTGTTCGACCAGACCGGCTTCGGGAAGCTGGTGGTCCGGGGACCGGATGCCGAGAAGGTCCTTCAGCGCCTGTGCGCCAATGACATCGCAGTCGCTCCGGGCCGTGTCGTCTACACCGCCATGCTCAACGAGCGGGGCGGGTTCGAGAGCGACCTCACGGTGGTGCGCGTGACCCGTGACGAGTTCTACCTCATCACGGGGACCACCCAACCCCGGCGGGATCTCGACTGGATCCGACGCCACCTCGGGCCGGTCGACCGGGTGGAGGTGCTCGATGTGACCTCCGGTTGGGGCGTCATCGGCGTCATGGGACCCCGCTCCCGCGAGCTGCTGGGTCGGGTGACCGACGTGGACCTGTCCACGGGGGCGTTCCCGTTCGGGACGGCTCAGTCCATCGCGGTGGGCATGGCGACGGCCCGGGCGGTTAGGATCACCTACGTGGGCGAGTTGGGCTGGGAACTCCACGTCCCGGTCGAGCAGATGGCGGGTGCCTTCGACGCCCTGTGTGCAGCCGGAGCCGACCTGGGGCTGACCCAGGCGGGACACTATGCGATCAATTCTTTGCGGTTGGAGAAGGGGTTCCGGGCGTTCGGGGCGGAATTGTCGCCGGACGAGACCCCGCTGGAGGCGGGACTCGGATTCGCCGTGGCCTGGGACAAGGTCGGCGGCTTCCTCGGGAGGGACGCGCTCCTGCGTCAGCGGGAGAAGGGGGTTGGCAAGCGGCTGGCCCTGTTCGCACTCGAGGATCCGGAGCCGGTGCTCTGGGGCAGCGAACCCATCCTCCGGAACGGCACCACCGTCGGCTACACCACCAGCGGCAGCTACGGCCACACCGTGGGTTCTGCCATCGCCCTGGGGTATGTGAAGGGGACCGGACCGGTCACCGCCGAACACGTGCTCTCGGGGACCTACCACATCCGGCTCAACGGTCGTGACCTCCCGGCCCGGGTGTCGCTGAAGCCCTGGCATGACCCGGACCGCACGCGGATCCTTGCCTGATCCGACCTGGGCCGGTGATTCCCGGCTGGAGGCGAGTGACCCGAGTTTCTCGTTCGCAACCCTCGGTGGCTCGGCATAGCGTCGACCCATGAACCCGGTTTGGAATTGCGGTCGTGTCGTCGCCCTGGGCCTTCTGTGTCTCGTGCATTCAAAGGCGGAGACGTTGCGGGTGTTTGTCGGGACCTACACCGGAGGCTCGAGCGAGGGGATCTATGCCCTCGGGTTCGACAACCGATCTGGCGAGGTGACGGGGAAGATCCTCGCCGCGAAATCCGAGAATCCGTCCTTCCTGGTGGCCTCGCCCGATGGCCGGTTCCTCTATGCCGTCAACGAGACGGACCGATGGAAGGGACAGTCGGGCGGATACCTGACCGCGTTTGCCATCCAGGGTGCCGACGGCTCCCTGCGCGAGCTCAATCAGCAGTCGGCCGGTGGCGGGGCTCCCTGTCATCTGACCATCGACCGCTCCGGCAGGTGCGTCCTCGCCGCCAACTACACCGGCGGCAGCACGGTCGTCCTGCCGGTCGACGCCGACGGATCCCTCAAGCCGCGCTCCATGCTGATCCAGCACCGGGGCTCGAGCGTGAATGCCGACCGTCAGAAGGAACCCCACGCCCATTCCGTGAACCTCTCGCCCGATGGACGACACGCCTACGTGGCGGACCTCGGGACCGACCGGGTCTACATCCACCGCTTTGACCCCATCGCCGGAACGCTGACTCCAGCGGCGCCCGACTCGGTGGCACTGCCACCGGGCAGCGGACCGCGCCATTTCGCTTTTGGGCCGGATGGGCGGCGCGCCTTTGTGATCAACGAGATCGTGTCGACCCTGACCGGGTTCAGCGTGGACCGGAAGACGGGTGCGCTGGGCATCGTCGACACGGTCACGACCCTCCCGGGCGGCCCCGTTGCGGGGAACTCGACGGCCCAGGTGTGCGTCCATCCCAATGGCCGTTTCGTGTATGGATCCAACCGGGGCGACGACTCCATCGTGGTCTATGTGGTCGGCAAGGACGGTCGGATGTCGTTCGTCGAGCGGACCTCGACCGGTGGCAGGACGCCGCGGAACTTCAACCTCGATCCCTCGGGCCGCTTCCTATGGGCGGCCAACCAGTCCTCGGACTCGATCTCGATCTTCCGGGTGGACTCCCAATCGGGTCGTCTGACCCCGCATGGCAAGCCCGTGACCGTCGGCAGTCCGGTCTGTGTGGTCTTCGTGCGCTGAGGTTCCGACTCCCGCGCGTGCATGGGCGGGAGGGCTCTCCCGCAGAGGCGCCGAGGCGCTGAGAAGCAAGGGAATGGTGGGGATTCCGTCGCCGGCATTCCCGTATTCCACGAGGGATGGAGCGAATCTGTCGGATCACGGGATTCCCCCGACGTCCCAGCACATGCCGAGAGTGTTGAGTCAGGGCTGGGCCGCCCCGGGAACGAGATGGGGCCGACGACGATGTCAGCTCCACCGATGCGGACCGCGTCTTCTCTCAACACTCAACCTTCAACACTCAACTTCCCCTCTGCATGCCGCCTCGTCAGTCGCGACAGCAGCAGGTAGACGACCGGAATCACGAACAGGGTGAGGAACGTGCTGGAGATCATGCCCCCGACCACGGCCACACCCATGGGACGCCGGCTCTCGGCACCCGCTCCGAAGCCGATCGCGATCGGCAGGATGCCGGCGATCGTGGACAACGCGGTCATGAGGATCGGGCGGAGACGGACCCGTCCAGCCTCGACCATCGCGTTGTAGGCGGTCGCACCGCGTTCCATCTCCTGGTTGGCGAACTCGACCAGGAGGATCGAGTTCTTGGTGACGAGCCCGATCAACAGCACGAGTCCGATCTGGCTGAACAGGTTGAAGTTCATCGCGGGGATCGGCGGGATGAATCCCATCAGGCCGATCCAGTTCAGCAGCCAGAGCGACCCGAAGGCCCCGACGAAGGCGAGGGGCAGGGCGAGCATCACGGTGAAGGGATGGACCAGGCTCTCGAACTGGGCCGCCAGGGTCATGTACACGATGATCCCGGCCAGGCTGAGCACCCACCAGATCTCGTTCGTCGACTCCGCCAGGTTCTTGGCATCGCCCTCCCACGCGTACAGGAAGCCCTGCGGCAGTTCCCGGGACAGCCACGGTTCCACCTGCTCCACCACCGTGCCGATGGGCACGGCTCCCGGCGAGGCGGTGATGCTGGCGGAGCGGAGACGTCCGTAGTGGAAGATGGAGTTCGGGGCGGCTCCCTCGGACCGGGTGACGAGACTGCTGAGCTGGACGAGGGTCCCGGTGGTGCTGCGGACGAACACCTTGTCGAGGTCGGACGGCGTGAGCCGTGAGGTCCGCTCGAGCTGGGCGATGACGTCGTATTCCTTGCCGTCCCGCTTGATGCGGCTGAGGTCCAGTCCGCCGAAGAGGATCTGCAGCGTGCGGGAGATCTCGGACACGCTGACGCCGAGCGATGCAGCCCGGTTGCGGTCGATGGCGATGCGGAGCTCGGGCTTGTTGACCTCGTAGCTGACGCGGACGTTCTTGAGCAGGGGCTGTCCGGCGGCGTTGGTGAGCCCGCGGAGACGGTTGGCGACCCCATCGGCGGTGGTGCTCAGTGCCTTGAGGTCCTGGTTCTGGAGCACGAGCTCGAAGGGGGAGCTGTTGAAGCTGGTCTCGATCGACTTCGGCAGGTTGGCGATGGCGAGCCCGCCCTCGACCTCCTGCATGAGGCGCATGGCGAGTCCGCCGGGGCCGTTGACGATCTCCTGGACCGAACGCTCGCGGTCCTCGCGCTCCTTGAACGTGACGAAGACGATCCCGAAGCTGGCCTGGCCGGGTCCGCTGAACCCCGGGGCCACGATGGCGCCGTAGCTCCAGACCTCGGGCATCTTGCCGATGATCTCCTCGGCCTTGCGGAGCTGGCGGTCGGTGAACTCGCTGGTGGAGCCGTTCGGGGTCAGCACGATGGCGAAGAGGCGGCCCTTGTCCTCCTGGGGCAGGAAGTCCTGCTCGAGACCCCGGTAGGCCAAGACGAGCAGGGCGATGGTGCCGGCGGTGATGCCGACCATGACGGTCTTGTGGTCCAGCGCCCAGCGGAGGCCGGAAAGGTAGTGCCGGGTGCTCCAGTCGAAGAGGCGCTCGAAGAACAGGAAGACGGGACCGTGCTTCCGTCCGGCGACCGGCTTGAGGATCCGCGAGGCCATGGCCGGGGACAGGGTGAGGGCGACGAACGCGGAGATGACGACCGAGCCGGCGACGGTGACGGCGAACTCGATGAAGAGGCGTCCCGTGGCGCTCTTCTGGAAGGCCAGCGGGGCGAAGACCGCCACGAGCGAGATCGTGATGGCGATGACGGCGAAGCTGATCTCCTCCATCGCCTTGAAGGCGGCCTTCATGGGCGGCATGCCCTCCTCGATGTGACGGTAGATCGCCTCGAGGACGACGATGGCGTCGTCGACGACGACGCCGATGCTCAGCACCAGGGCGAGCATGGTGAGGATGTTGACCGAGTAGCCGAAGACGTAGAGGAGGGCGAAGGTGCCGATCAGGGAGACGGGGATGGCGACCGCCGGGATGAGCGTGGACCGGACGTCGCGCAGGAACATGAAGATGATGAGCACGACGAGCACGAACGCCATGGCGAGGGTCTCCCAGACCTCGTTGATCGCCTTGGCGACGAAGGTGCTGGAGTCGAATGCGACCCACATCTCGCAGCCCTCGGGCAGGCTGGGGCGCAGCGCATCGGCCTCGGCCTTGACCTTTTCCGCGACCGCGACGGTGTTGGCCTTCGCCTGCTTCACGATGCCGAGGAAGATGCAGGGCTTCCCGCGGGCACGGGCCACGGTGCGGTAGTCCTCGACGCCGTCCTCGGCGCGCCCGATGTCCCGCAGCCGGATCAGGTTCGCGCCGTCGGCCCGGATGACCAGGTCGTTGAACTCGGTCGCCGAGGCGAGTTCACCCCGGGTCTGGATGGTCATCTCGCGGTCGAGGTTCTCCACCCGGCCGCTGGGCAGGTCGATGTTCTGGGCCCGGAGGGCGTTCTGGACGTCGAGCACCGTCACCCCACGTGCCGCCATCTTCTCGGAGTCCAGCCAGAGGCGCATCGCGTACCGCTTTTCGCCGCCGACCGTGATCGAGGACACCCCCTCGATGCCCTGGAACCTGGGCTTCAGGATCCGCTCGGCCATCGTGGTCAGGTCCAGCGGTGAATACCGGTCGCTGTTGACCGCCAGCCAGAGGATCGGCTGCGCATCGGCATCCTGCTTCGCCACGATCGGCTCCAGGATGTCGTCGGGCAGGGCGCCACGGACCCGGGAGACCCGGTCCCGGACATCCTGCGCGGCGATGTCGATGTCCCGGGAGAGGTCGAACTCGATGGAGATGTTGCTGACGCCCTCGCGGCTCTCGGAGCGCAGCGTCTTGATGCCGCTGATGTTGTTCAGGGCCTCCTCGAGACGTTCGCTGATCTCCGTCTCGACCACCTGGGCGTTCGCGCCGGGATAGATGGTCGTGACCGAGATGATGGGGGGATCGATGTCGGGCAGCTCCCGGACCGGGAGACGGGAGAGGCCGATCACGCCGAACAGGATCAGCGTGAGGTTCAGCATCGTGGCCAGGATCGGCCGCTGGATGGAGAGGCGGGGAAGGATCATGACACGTTCAGGGCTTGGGTGTCATGGCGGGCCCGTTGCTGCGGATCGTGATGGGGGCGCCCGGACGGAGCTTCTGGAGCCCCTCGGTCACGACGGACTGTCCATCGGCGAGGCCCTGGAGGACCTCGACCTTGCCGGCGAGGCGGAGTCCCGTGCGGACGGGCTGGATCATTGCGGTGTTCGTCGAGGTGACGAGGAAGACCAGGGTGGCATCGCCGTTGTTGAAGACCGCGGACTCCGGGATCACCAGCGCGGCGTCGCGCAGCTGCAGGCTCAGCTCGAGGTTGGCGAACATCCCACCGCGGAGCCGGCGCGACGGATTCGCGATCCGCGCCTTCACGAGGGCGGTCCGGGTGCTGGCATCCAGCTGGGGTGAGACGAAGTAGACCTCACCCTCGAAGGTGTCCTTCGGGAACGCAGCCACGCGGAATCGCACCTTCTGTCCCTCCTGCACCTGGCTCAGGTAGCGCTCGGGCACGGCCACCTCGACCTTCACGGTGTCGAGGTCGACCAGCTGGGTGATCCGCGTGGACCGGGTGATGACCTGTCCGGGGCTGATCTGGCGTGCACCGGCGATGCCGGAGAAGGGGGCCAGGATCCGGGCGTCCCGGAGCATGCGCCGCTTGAGGTCCACCGAGGCCTCGTTGCCCGAGTACGTCGCGGCAGCGGTGTCGTATTCCTGCTGGGAGATCAGCTTGTCCCGGAACAGCAGCTTCACGCGTTCGAAGGAGGTGCGGGCCAGCTCCAGCTGGGCCTCGGCCTCCTGGACCTGCGGGGCGAGCTTGGTCTCGTCGAGGAGCACCAGGACGTCGCCCTTCTTCACGGCTGTGCCCTCGTCGAACCGGATCTCCTTCACGATCCCGTCGGTCTCGGAGGTCAGGTCGATGATCTCGTTGGCCATGACGTTGCCGACCAGCGAGACGGTCTCGACGACGGGTTCGACCTTCACCGGGGCCGTGACGACCTGGACGGAGAAGGCCCCCATCGGGGGACCCCCGGTGCCACCCTGTTTCTTCTGACATCCAACGGCGAGAAGGCCGACTAGGGAAAGAATACCTGCGAGACGCAACTCCATGACGGGCGGATCATGGTGGGAACCCGGATGCGAAGCCACCCTTGGATTCGGGGAGAAGGGCAGCCGCGACTCGGCTGAGAGATCCGCGCGGTCTGGGAGGAGTGCCTTGAGAACCGGACACCGTCGCTCCCCTCGAGGTAGGGAGGCTCTCCGGTCGAAAGACGACCGTTCCGCCTCACGCCGAGGGTCTTGGACGGACGAGATAGTGGCTGACCAGCCACTCGTTGCCGCCGCGGAAGCCCCAGAGCTCGGCGCAGGCCAGGTAGAACAGGCGCCAGTAGACCCACCATTTGGTGACCTCCTCCTTGCCGTAGGTCTGGGCGAAGATCTGACGGATCTCCTCCCTGTGGGAATCCATGTTCTGCAGCCAGTGCTCTGCGGTCTGCTGGTAGTGCCGTCCGTTCACGGTCCAGTGCTCCACCAGCTCCACGTCCTTCTGGAAATACAGCAGCAGGTCGTCGCTCGGCATGATCCCACCCGTGAAGAAGTACCGGGCCATCCAGTCCGAGGCGTCACGCGCGACGAACGGATAGGCGTATTCGCGGTGGGTGAAGATGTGCACGAAGAGACGGCCCTCCGGCTTGAGCCACCGGCCGATCCGACCCAGCAGCGCCTCGTAGTTCCGCATGTGCTCGAACATCTCGACCGAGACGACCCGATCGAACCGCCCGAGGCAGGGTGTCGACGGGTCCGCGGCCCGGCCCGTGGCCGTGGGGGGCTCGAAGCGGTTCATGTCACAGGTAATGATCTCGATGTTGCCGAGTCCCCGCCGCGCCGCCTCCGCGAGGATGAACTCCCGCTGCGTCCGTGAGTTCGAGACCCCGGTGAACCGGGACCGTGGGAACCGCTCGGCCATCCAGAGCGTCAGGGAACCCCAGCCGCAGCCGAGCTCCAGGACGTCCTGGCCGTCGGCCAGCTGGGCCCGTTCCGCCGTCAGGGCCAGCATGTGCTCCTCTGCCTCCGCGAGGGATTCACGACCGGTCGGATACAGGCACGAGCTGTACTTCAGCCGGGGTCCGAGGCAGAGCTGGTAGAAACGGGTCGGCACCTCGTAGTGCTGCTCGTTCGCGGCGGCGGTCTCGAGGGCGATCGGGGAGGTTCGGAGCGTCTCGATCAGCGCCTGCAGATGGCGCCGCTGTTCCTCCACGCCACCGCGGTTCTCCTCGTTGAGACGCTCCTGGAGGAGCCGTCGGATGCCGAAGCGCAGAAGCGGGTCCGGGATCAGGTCCCGGGTCAGGCATCGGTCGAGGAAGTTGGGCGATTCCACCCGGGTTCCCACGCGGGGCTGGGGCAGGGAGGGCATGGGCGAGGGCAGCGTGGTGGCGGTGCTCATGGGGATCGGAGAGGTCTGCGGAACCAGGGGATGAAGGCGCTCGTCGTGCGCTGGTACTCGCGGTAGGCGTCGCCCTTGGAGCGGACGGAGAGCTCCTCCGTCATGGGGATCCCGGTGACGTTCACCAGGAAGTGCCACATCAGGACGGGGCAGATCAGCGACAGGCAGCCCAGCGGGGAATCCCAGGCGAACACCGCCCAGGCCACCCAGATGAGCCACTCGAAGAAATAGTTCGGATGCCGGGACCACCGCCAGAGTCCGACCTGGCAGACCCGGCCCCGGTTTGCCGGGTCGTTCCGGAACCGGGACAGCTGGAGGTCGGCGATCGACTCGCCGCACAGTGCAACCAGCCAGAGGGCCGCACCGGCCCACTCGAGCGGGGAGAGGCCTGCCCAGTTGGTTCGCGGCGCCTCGGGGTTCAGACACACCAGCAGGAAGGGCATCGAGAGGATCGCCTGGAGCACGCCCTGGACCTGGAAGAAGCCGAACATCCTCCGGGCGGTGCGCTCCCCCCACAGTTCCCGGAGCCGCGCATAGCGGACATCCTCGACCGGGTGGTGTTTCGAGACGCGCACCGCCAGATGGAGTCCAAGGCGGAGGCTCCACAGCACGGCCAGGATCGTGATCACCTCGTCCCGGATCCCCTGGAATGCAGCAACGCGGGGAGCGGAGACATAGTAGAGGACCGCCAACCCCGAGAATCCGGCGGACCAGACGACGTCCACGATGCCGTAGTTGTTGAGTCGCCGTGCCACCAGGAAGGTGAGGGCCATCTCGACCGCCACGAACAGTAGCGCCAGCGCGATGACGGCCCCGATCATGCCAGGTACTGGGGGCAGTCCGCCTGACCCGGTCGTGACCACGTGGCCTGGACCACGCTGATGTTGCGCCAGGCGAAGGCCGCCTCGCAGTAGGCCAGGTAGTAGTCCCAGGTCCGGATGAACCGGTCGTCGAATCCCTGCTTCCGCACCTCTCCGAGGGACTGGTGGAACCG
Source organism: Verrucomicrobiota bacterium (assembly GCA_039800465.1). GTDB lineage: Bacteria > Verrucomicrobiota > Verrucomicrobiia > Limisphaerales > UBA9464 > UBA9464. The sequence goes on along the minus strand of JBDLQQ010000138.1, from coordinate 1,415 downwards.
ATCCCGCCACAGATGAAGCGTCCGGGCGTAGTCGAGGCCCATGTCGTGGAGATTCTCCAGCCACAGGTCACCGGTCCTCTGGACGACCTGTCCGACCCGGTTCATCGACAGCAGGAGGGATCCCGGGAAGATGTGCTTCTGGATCCAGTCGACCCCGTTCCGCAGCTCCTCGTGGCGGTTGTCGGGACACGTGATGAACTGCGCGGCGAACCGGCCGTGGGGCTTGAGAAGGGCCTGCACCTGGCGGAAGTAGGTCTCGAGGAACTCGTCACCGACCGCCTCGAGCATCTCGATGCTGCAGATCTTGTCGAACTGCCCCTGGACGTGGCGGTAGTCGCGGATCTCGACCTTGGCCCGGTCGGCATAGCCGCCCCGCTCGAACCGCTGGGTGCAATGGCGGGCCTGCTCGTCCGACAGGGTCACGGTGGTCACCCGGCAGCCGTAGCGGGTGACGGCATGCTCGGTGAAGCCACCCCAGCCCGACCCGATCTCCAGGACGTGGTCGCCGGGCTCCAACCGCAGCTGACGGCACAGGCGGTCGTACTTGGCGGTCTGGGCCTCGGCCAGCATCTGGTCCGGGGATTCGAACAGGGCCGCCGAATAGGTCATCGTCGGGTCGAGCCACAGGGAATAGAAGTCGTTCCCGAGGTCGTAGTGGGCCTGGATGTTGGACCGGGAGCCGCGCAGGGAGTTCTTGTTGATCCGATGCCGGATCCGGTTGATGCCCTGCATGAAGCCGAGGTGCCAATCCCTCGCCCCGGAACCGGACATCGACGGCGCATGGTCGCGGTTGGCGCAGAACCAGCCGATCACTGCGGTCAGATCGGGCGTGGTCCAGTCGCCATCCTGGTAGGCCTCACCGAACCCGATGTCCCCCTGGAGGACGCCCCGGATGAAGAACCGGTTCCTGCGGATGTGCAGCTCGGCCTCGGGTCCGGCGACGCCGGTCCCGAACCGGACCGCCGTGCCGTCGGGAAGTCGGACCGTCATGCGGCCTCGGGTCATGGGCTCGAACGAGCGCAGGACGAGCCGCTGGCAGAGGCGCTCGGACCATCGGGGGGTGGCGCCGGAGGACTGGGTTTCGGGGGTCGCGCCAGGGGTGTCGGCGAAGACGAGGGGGTTGGTTTCGAGGTCGTTCACGAGGCAACGAGGACTTAGGAGAGAGGGGTGTGCGGCGCGGGGCCGAGGGGAACCGGGATCGGTGCCGGGCTGGCGATCCCAGCGATGGAGGCGTGGGGACGGAGGACGTCGCGCTGCAGCTCAGGATCCGCTGCCTTGCGGTACCAGGGCAGGCGCTTCCACCAGAGCCGGAACGCCTGCCAATGGATCAGTGTGATGACGCGCAGGGTCACCAGCGGATACTTCAATCCCATCAGCGCCAGCTGCCCGTCGGTCAGGGGACGTCGCTGTCCTTG
>JBDLQQ010000137.1:0-3286 GCA_039800465.1 Verrucomicrobiota bacterium | reverse complement strand
GATGGGGGGATCCCATAAGGACCTGTCCCTTTATCGGAGGAGGCATGTTTCCCTGATTTCTCAGCGCCTCGGCGTCTCTGCGGGCCAATCCAACGGGAGTGTCGATGGATGACCTGGTCCAAAGTTGGAGGAAAGCCATGGAGCTGACTGAGGGCCTGTCCCTCTATTCGTGTCCCTCTATTCGGGGCCCCGGCATCTCCAGGTGCCGTGCAGATGGATGGGAGTTGGGTGCCTGTCGCCCTGCGGTTCCTCTCTGCGGAGGTCCGGAGGTTTACGCGCTGCAATGGAAGGCATACCGTCCTGCGTATGCGGGCGAAGGGGCATCGGGATCCGGTGGTGGAGTTCTACATGAAGGATGTGGATCGCTCCCTCCTGCGCGAGAACTTGAAACTCACCCCGGGCCAGCGCCTCGAGAAGCTGGTCCGGTTCAGCACCTTTGCCGCCGAGCTCCGGGCCGCCGGCGCCCGTGCGCGGGCCTCCCGCAAGTCATGAGCGCCCGATTCGATGAGCTGTTGCCGCTGCTCGTAAGAGGAGGGGTCGATTTCATCCTCGTCGGTGGTGTCGCGGGAAACCTCCACGGCGCGGCTCGACTGACCTACGACGTCGACATCGTCTACCATCGGGGCAGGGCCAATCTTGAGCGGTTGGTTAGTGTCTTGGCCTCAACCGCCCCTTACCTGCGGGGTGCGCCCCAGGGATTGCCGTTCCAGCTCGATCTTCCAACCCTGAGGAATGGGTTGAACTTCACGCTGACCACAAGCGTGGGGGATCTGGACCTTCTGGGTGAGGTTGTGGGGGGTGGCACCTATCGCGAGTTGTTGCCTCGGTCGATCGAGGTCGAAGCCTTCGGTGTGACCTTCCGATGCGTGGATCTGCCGACCTTGGTCCGTCTCAAACGGGCGGCGGGGCGACCCAAGGACCTGGAATCCATCGCCGAACTCGAGGCCCTCCTCGAGGAATCCGATGACCTCTGAGGAAACCGGGGGATCTCAACAAGAGGGCTGACTGAGGACCTGTCCCTTTATCTCGCTATTCTGGAATCCATGGATGTCACCGTCACCTTCCCGGAAGGCTGGTCTGGCATCCCTGCCGGGATGCCCGGGGCTTTCAAATCCGCATCCGGTGGTGTCGCTACGCTCAACCACCGGCTACATGCTGGAATGCCTCCGGCATTCCTTTGAAGGGAGGTGACTGAGGGCCTGTCCCTTTATCGTAGAGGTGACTGAGGGCCTGTCCCTTTATCGTAGGAGGGATGATTCCCTGATTTCTCAGCGCCTCGGCGCCTCTGCGGGCCAATCAACGGGTTTCCTGGTTGTTGGTGAGGGGTGGTGTGGTCGGGTTGGGGAAGAGGGAAATGGACTCCCGCCGAGGCGCGGAGGCAGAGGACCCTCGAAAATGGAGAGCAGGAATTCGATCTGTGAGCCGACTGATGACCTGGTCCACAATGACGTCTTCCGGACCCCAGAACACCCTGTGAACGTCTTCGATCTGCTCTTTGGGAGTCAGCGCTCCTTTCTCGCGCGGTCCTTCTTCACCACGATCGAGGTCGGTCTCCGCTATTTCCTGTTCGCTGGAGTTGCGTGGGTGCTCGCCTACGGGTTGTTCCGGAGACGATGGCTCCACCGTAAGATCATCGCCCGTTTCCCTCTGTCGGCGGAGGTCCTCCGAGAAATCCGCTACTCCCTCCTGACCCTCGTAATCTTCGGTCTGGTCGGGGCCGCGACGATCACTGCGGCACGGCTGGGCTGGACCCAGATGTACTGGAAACTCTCCGATCACAGCCGGGCTTGGTTCTTTGGAAGCGTCGCGTGCACGATTCTCCTGCATGACGCTTATTTCTATTGGACGCATCGGTTGATGCATCATCGGAGGCTCTTCCCGCTCTTCCACCGGGTCCATCACCTCTCCACCAACCCGTCACCCTGGGCGGCCTATTCCTTTGCACCGGCCGAGGCGGTGGTGGAGGCGGGTATCTTCCCTCTCGCCGTAATGGTCCTGCCCATACACCCGGCGGCCTTCGGTCTCGCGATGCTGTGGCAGATCGTCTTCAACGTCGCGGGTCACACGGGATTCGAGTTCCACCCGAGGTGGCTGATGAACACGCCGCTCCGGTTGATCCTCAACACCCCGACCAACCATGTGATGCATCACGAGAAGATGTGGGGGAACTACGGCCTCTACTTCAACATCTGGGACCGGCTCATGGGAACCAATCACCCGGACTACGAGTCCCGTTTCCGTGAGGTAACCTCGCGTCCCGTCTCTTAGCCTGGTCGGCTGGCGGATGCCCCGGGGTAACGGCAATGGAGAGGTTTCATTGTCGTGGTCTCCGAGTCGGAGGATTTACGGTTCAAATGCGTTGCGATATCGCTTTGGCATGTTGAGTTGCCTCGATTCCTCAGAGACCCGAATTGGCGTCTTCACCTGGATCCAATCCTTCGTTCGCATGGGATGCTGGGTGGTTGGGATGGGGATGCTCTTCCTTGGACTTCAGGCTGTCCCACCCACTTCCGGTTCGTCCCGAATGGCGAGTGCTGACGACCCGATCGTCTCGGTCTACCTGGTGTTGGACCTGGAACCTGCCTTTGGTGCGACGTCGGCGTCGGCTGCCACGTTGGATGCCCATCGGGAACGAGGGCGCCGGGTGCTCGAGCAGCATGCTGCGCTGAGACCTCAGATCGAGGCGGGTGGGGGTGTGGTGACCGGGGAGTTGATCCGTCTGGTGAATGCCTTCCGGGTACGGGTCCCGACCTCGCGACTGGAGTCGATGCGGGCGCTTCCTGGAGTGGTCTCCGTGGAACCGGCGCCGAAGTATGTCACCCAGATGGATCGGACGATCCCCTTCCTGAAGGTGCCTGCGATCTGGTCGGGTCAGGTCCCGGGGTATTCGGGTGGCACTGGAAAGGGTATCCGCATCGGGATCATTGATACGGGTATCGACTACACCCATGCGGATTTCGGAGGTTCGGGCCGTGTAGAGGATTATGAGGCTCAGGCGATGGATCCTACCCGGATCATCCCTGGGACCTTCCCGACGGCCAAGGTTGTGGGAGGCTTCGACTTCGTGGGGGATGACTACGACGCTGACGATCCCGCCCATGCGGTGCCTCATCCCGATCCGAACCCCATCGATCTCGACGGACATGGAACCCATGTCGCTGGGATTGGAGCGGGGACGGGAGTCCTGACCAACGGTCTGCCCTTCGAAGGTCCCTACACCAACGACCTCAACTTCGGATCCTTCTCCGTGGGTCCCGGTGTCGCTCCGGAGGCGTCCCTCTATGCG
>JBDLQQ010000136.1:0-5519 GCA_039800465.1 Verrucomicrobiota bacterium | reverse complement strand
CACCGGTTGATCCGTGCCGTCGACAGTCACCGCCTCCAGAGGGAGGCCCTTCTCCACGAAGATCGCCCCGGAATTCGGAGAGGTCAGATAGGCGCGGGCCTCCTCCGGCTTCTCCTGGGCGATTCCAGGGATGGCGAATGCGATGAGGAGGCCGACGGCCAGCAGCATGCGGGAGCCGTGGCTCCATGGGGACAGGGAACGAATCATGGTATCTGGAGACCCGGATGCCCAAGCCATGGGTCGTCGAGGCTCGGGAGACCCGGGTCTGATCGTGACCGTTCCCATGAAGAAAGGGTCGGGCAAGGTTTTTCTCGGGACGTTTTCGCCACGACGGATGCGGCCCTACGGACGCCTCCGGGAAGGTCACCCTTGGCGCATCGCCGCCTCGACCTGCTGCTCGGACTGGATCTCAAGGCAACCCTCCCACCGGGCCATCACGGTGGTCGCGAGGCAGTTGCCCACCAGGTTCACCGTCGTCCGGGCCATGTCCATCAGCTCGTCGACCCCCATGATGAGCAGGACCCCCTCCAGGGGGAGCCCGAAGCTCACCAAGGTTCCCGCAAGGATCACCTGGGACGCCCTGGGAATCCCAGCCATCCCTTTGCTGGTCAGCATCAGGGTCAGCATCATCACCAGCTGTTGCCCGATCGACAGCTCCACCTTGGCAGCCTGGGCGACGAAGACGGAGGCGATGGCCAGGTAGAGGGTCGACCCGTCGAGGTTGAACGAATACCCCATGGGCATCACGAACGACACGATCCGCTTCGGGACCCCGAAGCTGACGAGCCGCTTCATGGCGTCGGGCATCGCGGCGTCCGACGAGGTTGTGGTGAACGCCAGGATGATGGGCTCCTTGAGCAGTCGGAGGAATCGTCCCACCGGCACCCTGGCCCAGAGGGCGGCGGGCAGGAGGACGAGGACGGAGAACACCGCAAGCGCCCCGTACAGGGTGAGGATGAGTCGGGCGAGGTTCTTGAGGACGTCCAGTCCGCCATGGCCGACGGTGGCCGCCATGGCGGCACCGATCCCGATGGGCGCGCATTTCATCACCAGGGCGGTGAACTTGAACATCACCTCGGTCAGGCTCTCGAAGAAGGCCAGCATCGTCACCCGGTGCTGACCGGGGACCTGGGCCAGCGAGGCGCCGAACAGGATGGCGAAGACCACGACCTGGAGGACGTCATTGGCGGCCGCGGCGGCGAAGAAGCTCTTGGGGGCCAGGTGCTCGAGGATGCCCGTGAAGGTGACCGGGGCAGCCGGAGCCGCCGGCGTGGCTGTCGAGGGCGGGGGGAGCGTCAGGCCGTCACCCGGGCGCGCGAGGTTCACGGCCAACAGGCCAATCCCCAGGGCCAACGTGGTCACCACCTCGAAGTAAACGAACGACTTGAAGGCCAGCCGACCGACCGCCCGGAGATCCTCCGCATGTCCCGCGATCCCGACCACCAGAGTCGAGAAGACCAGGGGCACGAGGATGCACTTGATCAGGTTGAGGAACAGGGTCGAGAGGACCTTCAGATCCTTGGACGGCCCGGGGAACAGCCATCCGGCCAGCACCCCGAGGACCATCGCGATCAGGATCCAGTGGGTCAGGGTGATCTTGGCACTTGGTCTTCCGGGGTTCATGGACCCCGGCAGCATGGATCTCCCATTCGGTTGTTGCCCAGTTCCGAGTTCTCGACACGGCGGGTCGTGGGACCCGGAGGAACACTCCTAGAAATGCCCCGTCTTGCTGGTCGTCTTCGCGAAGAACGGCTCGATCACCTTGTCGAGGTCGCGACTCCCGCACTCCGGGCATTCCACCTTCTTGGTCTCGTGCTCGTCGATCGACAGGACCTCGGCAAACTTCTTCCCACACTTTCGGCAGACGTATTCGTAGAGCGGCATGATGGTTCCTCCTCCCCTGCAACGGTTCCCGGGCCCCACACCTTACGGAGTGTGCCCCGAATGGATGCAGGGATTGATCCGACCCCGGCGGGTCCACATCATCCGCAGCCATGCAGTCGCTCTCCTCCCTGGTCGCCGGCAAGCCGGTCGCGGGTCGTGATGTCCTCACCGTCCGCAGTCCGTACGATGGCTCGGTCTCTGGAACCGTGGTGATGGCCGGCCAGGCCGACACCGACGCCGCCATCGCGGCGGCGCTGGGGTTCCGGGAGACGCCCAGTCGTCATCAGCGGTCTGAGATCCTCGAGAAGACCCGTATCGCGCTGGAGTCCCGGCGCGAGGAGTTCGCCCGGATCATCACCTCCGAGGCAGGCCTGGCACTCCGGGAGGCCCGCTACGAGGTCGGGCGCACGGTCGACGTGCTCCGGTTCGCCGCGATGGAGACGCTCCGTGACGACGGGCAGATCTTCTCGTGCGACATCTCCGCCCAGGGGAAGACCCGCAAGATCTTCACCACGCGGGAACCCCTCCGGTGTGCCGTCGCGATCACCCCCTTCAACCACCCGCTCAACCAGGTGGCCCACAAGGTCGGCCCCGCCATCGCGGCCGGGACTCCGATCATCCTGAAGCCCTCGGAGAAGACCCCGCTGGTGGCCCTCCGGTTCGCCCAGCTGCTGCACGAGGCCGGGCTTCCGGGCCCGATGCTCAGTGTCCTCCTCGGGCCCACATCGGAGGTCGCCGAGCGTCTGGTCACCCACCCCGAGGTCGAACTCGTCGCCTTCACCGGGAGCGTGCCCGTCGGCAAGCGGATCGCCGCGACCGCCGGCTACAAGAAGCTCGTGCTCGAGCTGGGCGGCAACGACCCGCTGATCGTCCTCGACGATGCCCCGATGGACCTCGCCGTGACCCTCGCCGCGGAGGGAAGCTATCGGAACTCGGGCCAGCGCTGCACGGCGGTCAAACGGATCCTGGTCCATGAGGCCATCCTCGAGGAGTTCACCGAGCGTCTGGTGGAGAAGACCCGCGAGTATCTGTGCGGCGATCCCATGGACGAGGCCACCCGGGTCGGCACCGTCATCGACGAGGCCAGCGCACGTCACCTCGAGACCGTCGTCACGGAGGCCGTGCAGGCCGGCGCCCGGGTCCGGATCGGCGGTGCGCGCCGGGGTGCCCTGTTCCCGCCGACCGTGATCAGCGACGTGCCGCGGGACTCGCGCATGGTGGTCTGTGAGAGCTTCGGACCCCTGGCTCCCGTGCTCGCGGTGCGGGATCTCGATGATGCCCTGCAGCTCGCCAATGCCACCGCCTACGGGCTCAGCTCCGGGGTGGTGACGCGGAACCTCGACAGCGCCCTGAAGGCCATCAGGACGCTGCGGTGCGGGACGGTCAACATCAACGAGGTGCCCGGGTTCCGCGTCGAGAGCAGTCCGTTCGGGGGCATCAAGGACAGCGGCCTCGGCATCAAGGAAGGTGTGATCGAGGCCATCAAGGCCTACAGCTACGTGAAGACCTTCAGCCTCCCGTGGTGACGACGCCGGGGTCGAGCCGGTAGACCCGGATCGCGGTGTCGCGGAACACGGCGGGCGCTGCGCTGGGTGTCTCTGCCGCCACGGTCTGCCGGGCGATCCCCAGGACGGTGTCGTACGGCGCGAACAGCAGCGATACGGGCCAATTGCTGCCGAACAGGAGCCGGTCTGGGCCGAAGGCCGACCAGACCGCATGGGTCACGGGGAGGTAGGTCGCCGGATCCCTCGGAGCCAGGCCGCCGCGTCGCCCGGTCCCCTCGACCAGGCCGCTCCACTTCATGAAGAGGTTGGGTTGGGAGTGACCGTCGGTGAGCCCACGACTCCACGCCTCCGGCAGGGGGCCGCACACCGGAACGTTGGCGCAGTGGTCGACGACCACCCGCAGGTCGGGCAGTCGGGCCGCCAACCGGGCGGCGTCCTGGAGTCGATCCGGCGGAATGAGCAGATCCACCGAGAGATCCGCATCGGCCACGCGGCGGAGATCCTCCACTGCAGGCCCGGGAACCAGGGCGGCGGACACGATGTCGGCGCCGATCCGGATGCCCTTGAAGGCCCGGCGTCGGACGAGTCGTCGGAGGTGTCCGGCGAACTCCGGGGTCCCGACCGGCAGGTTTCCGACCACGCCGAGGATGACGGGATGGTCGTCGGCGAGGTTCAGCAGCCAGTCGTTGTCCTCGACCCAGGGGCTGGCTTCCACCACGACCGTTCCGGCCACACCCAAGGGTCGTCCCAGACGCTCGAACTCGGGGGGCAGGTAGGACCGGTGGAGTGTCGGATCGTCCGGGGACGGCCACGGAACCCCTTGGGGTCGGATTGGAACGTAAAAGTGGGTGTGGGTGTCGATGACGCCCGTCGGTCTGTCGGACGCCTCAGGAACGGTGCGACACCCGACCAGGGATGAGGCGACAGAGGTAGCCAGCCCACGACCGGTGGTCCTGAGGAACTGGCGCCGATCCATGGGCGTTCCGAAGAGGCCGTCGGGCTTCAGGCTTCGGAACCCGAATCGGATTCCGACTCCGGCCCAGCCTCGTTCTCGGATTCCAATTGGAATTCCTGCTGGGATTCCCCGGACGCCTCCGGCACGTGCGCGCCGGCCGGCAGGGGCGTCTCGAGGATCTCCCGCTGCCACGGAAGGAGCTGGGACCACTCGCCGCTGTCGGTTCTACCCAGGGCCATGAGGGTGCCGCGGGAGGCGATGATCGTGGGGTCGATCCGGAGTTCCTTGGCGCGGTAGTCCCGGCGGATGCGGAGGGTCTCCGCGAAGTCGAGCTCCTTCCGGGTCATCCGGCGCGTCGAATTGCGACGATGCCTCGGGCGCTTGTCGGGTGGCACGGCCAGACCCTTGTGGATCGCATCCAGGACACCCTGACGGCGTTTGGGAGTCAGGTAGGGCGGGAGCCGGACCGCGCGCGTTCCGCCCCGTGAGGCCTGATCGGCCAGATGGCACAGGCTCTCGTGCTTGAGGATGAAAAACGGCGGGCGGCCCGTCCGGAGCGCATCCCGTTCCCTCCAGTGCCAGAGCTCACGGAGCACCGCGAGGCCCGTCTCGTCCAGCTTGTCGTGCCCCCGCAGACGCCAGACCCCATCCGGGTCGTCCGGGGTGTGCTGGGTGGCGTCCCTCAGGATCCGCTCGCACACCTGACGGTGCCAGTCGAGCCGACCCAATTCCTGGAGCCGCTCCTTGAGCAGCGTCTTCAGCGGATTCAGATGGCGGACATCATTGAGGGCGTAGTCGACCATCTTGTCCGTCAGGGGACGGCGGCCCCAGTTGGCCTTCTGCGAACCCTTCTCCAGACGGAGGCCCAGATGGGTCGAGAGCACGTCGTTAAGGCCGAACTTGCTCTCCCCGAGAAGCCGGGCCGCCCACATCGTGTCGAAGATCGAGGAGGGACGGAAATTGTGGCCCGACGACAGCAGGTGCAGGTCGTAGTCCGCCGCGTGGAAGATGATCTCATGCCGGTCGAACGCCTCCCAGAGAGGCTCGAGGTGCATGTCCGCCAGGGGATCCACAAGACGCTCCTCCCCGGGGATGGCCACCTGGAGGAGACAAAGCTTCTCGGGGTAGGCATGGAGGCTGTCCGCCTCCGTGTCGACGGCAACCCACGGAGCTGC
>JBDLQQ010000135.1:0-3470 GCA_039800465.1 Verrucomicrobiota bacterium | reverse complement strand
CACGGGTCCGTCCGGCCTGCGGCATCAGGATTGCATCGTGGTGTTCGATCCGAACGGGAAGTTCGTCCGCAGTTTCGGCGACGAGTACAGCGCCTACAACATCCACACCGTCGGACACGGCATCGACATCCGGAAGGAGGGCGGCACCGAGTACCTCTATCTCACCCACACCTGGGCCAATCTGGTGACCAAGACCACGCTCGACGGCGAGATCGTCTGGGCCCTCAGCACGCCGTGGGAATCAGGCGTGTACAAGGACCGCAAGGAGTTCATCCCGACGAATGTGGCGTTCCATCCGACGGATGGGTCGTTCTACATCGCCGACGGCTATGGCTCGGGCTACATCCACCGCTACGATGCGAACGGGAAGTACCTCTCGAGCTTCGGGGGGCGGGGTGGCGCCGACCAGCATGGGAAGTTCTCCACGCCGCACGGGCTCTGGGTCGACAACCGTCCGGGACGCGAGCCGATGCTCTGCATTTGCGACCGCGCCAACGCGCGTCTCGAGTACTTCAGCCTCGACGGCCAGTACGTCAGCACGGTGTCGGGTCTCAGCTATCCGGCCCACCTCGACATCCGGGGCGATGTGATGGTCTGCCCCGACCTCCATGCGCGGGTGACCTTGTTCGACAAGAACAACCAGGTGATCTCGCACCTGGGATATGACCAGGCCTGGACCGACCGTGTCCTGAACAAGGGGGGGCAGGGGGGCTTCGTGATGCGGACCCAGCCCAAGACCTGGGAGGACGGCCGTTTCATCCACCCGCACGACGCCTGCTTCGACCGCGACGGGAATCTCTTCGTCGTGGAGTGGGTCTCTGTCGGCCGGGTGTCGAAGCTCCGCAAGGTGGCCTAGGCCCCGGAGCCCGGAGCACTGGGCTCTGGAGGAGTTGTCGGGGCGCAGGGCGGCGCGATCCGTCTCCTGCGCCCCTTCGCCTGGGATGGGTACTGCAGGCTCCACCAAAAACCCTCTTCCGGCGTCGCCCGTTTTCCCTCAGGCTCGTCAGCCGTGGAACCCGCTTCGGCCGCTCCATTGGCCCCGGGGGAACGTTCGCAGTTCCTCGACCTGTACCGGACGATGGTCACCGCCCGGGTGGTCGACCGTGTCGAGGTGGAATTCGTCAACCGGGGCGAAGGGTTCTTCCACGTGGGCGGGGCCGGTCATGAGGCCTCGGCCGTCCTGGCACCCCTCCTGACGTCCGACGACTGGCTGCACCTCCATTACCGGGACAAGGCCCTGATGATCGCCCGGGGCATCCCGCCTGAGCAGTTCTTCCACAGCCTCCTGTGCACCGCCGGATCCCATTCGGCCGGTCGACAGATGAGCGCCCACCTGAGCGCCCCGAAGCTCAAGGTCCTCAGCCTTGTCGGCCCCGTGGGCAACAACGCCCTCCAGGCGGTCGGCGTGGCTACCGAGTTGAAGGCCCGGAACGCCCCGGGGAACCCACTCGTGCTCTGCGCCGTCGGGGATGGCACCAGCCAGCAGGGGGAATTCCTCGAGGCTGTCGCCGAGGCGGTCCGGAACCGGCTCCCCGTCCTGTTCTGGGTCGAGGACAACCATCTGGCGATCTCCACCCAGACCCGGGGGAAGACCTTCTATGACCGGCCGGATGGACCGGCTTCCGAATTCTATGGAATCCCGATCCACCGTCTCGACGGACGGGATCCGGTCGGATGTCTCCGTCGCCTGACGCCCCTGGTTCAGGGCCTCCGCTCCGGTGCGGGTCCGGCGATCGTGGTGCTCGAGGTCGATCGACTGACCCACCACACCAATGCCGATGACGAACGGGTCTATCGGGACAAGGCCGAGATGGAACGGGTCCGCGAGGAATCCGACCCCATTCGTCGCCTCGCCTCCCAGCTCGTCGGCGCAGGAGTGTCCTCGCAGGACCTATCGGCATTGGAGGTCGAGGTGGAGCGTGAGGTCCGGGCCGCTGCTGACCGGGCCTTGGCGACCCCGAACCCCGAGGCAAACCGCGATGCCCGTCCACCGCTTCCTGCGCATCTGGTCCGGGTCCCGGAATACCGCGGCACTGGGGACGATCCGCGGTGGACCATGCTGGAGGCCCTGCGCGAGGCCTTGAGGGCGTGGCTGAAGAAGGATCCGCGCGTCAGCCTATATGGACAGGACCTGGAGGATCCGAAGGGCGATGTCTTCGGTCTCACCCGCGGGCTGTCCACCGCATTCCCGGGACGCGTCGCCAATGCGCCCCTTTCGGAGAGCACCATCGCCGGGGTTGGAATCGGTCGCGCCCTCGCGGGCGGTCGTCCCGTGTCCTGCCTCCAGTTCGCCGACTTCCTCCCGCTGGCCTTCAACCAGATCGCTAGTGAGATGGGATCGCTGTGGTGGCGGACCGAGGGCGGGTGGTCGGTCCCGATGATCCTCATGGCGCCGTGTGGCGGCTATCGTCCCGGACTCGGTCCGTTCCATGCCCAGACCTTCGAGAGTGTCGTGGCCCACACCCCGGGTGTGGACGTGGTGATTCCGAGCACGGCAGCCGATGCGGTCGGGCTCCTCAACGCCGCGCTTCGCGGAGGACGCCCCACGGTCTTCCTCTATCCCAAGGTCTGCCTGAACGACCCGACGCTCGCGACCAGTCGTGATGTCGCGGAGCAGATCGTCCTGCCGGGGACCGGACGCTGGGTGGCCCGCGGTGGGGGGCTGACCCTCGTGACCTGGGGCGGCACGGTTCCGCTGTGCCAGCGCGTCGTCACCGCCCTGCAGGAGGCCGGCGTGGGCGTGGATTTCCTCGATCTCCGGTCGCTCAGTCCGTGGGACTCCGATGCGGTGTGTGCGAGCGTCGAGAAGACCGGCCGCCTGATGGTCGTCCACGAGGACAACCTCACGTGCGGGTTCGGGGCCGAGATCCTCGCCACGGTCGCCGAGCGGGTGACCCGCCCGATCCAGGCTCGTCGGGTGACGCGTCCCGACACCTACGTCCCCTGCAACTACGTCAACCAGCTCGACGTCCTGCCCAGTTTCCAACGGATCCTCGACGAGGCCGGGCAACTCTGTGGTGTCACGGTCCGTTGGGCCCAGGAGGTTCCGGCGGATGCCGAACGCTTCGTGCTCGAGGCGGTTGGATCGAGCCCGGCCGACCAGTCGGTCTCGGTGATCGAATGGAAGGTCGCGGAGGGCGGGACGATCCAGGCGGGCGACCTGATTGCCGACTGCGAGGCCGACAAGGCCACCTTCGAGCTGCGGGCCCCGGTGGGCGGCGTGATCCGGGATCGGATCGCCGAGGGCGAGAAGGTCCCCGTGGGCTCGCCCCTGGCGGTCATCGCAACGAGCGCCCAGGCCGCAGTCCTGCCCAAGCGGGTGCCGGTCGAACCCAAACCCCTGCTGGAGTGGAATCGCCCCGCCCCGGTGGCCGGTTCCGGAACGGGTGCTGTCGCGTCGCCCTCGGTGCGGACGTCCTCGGGACGCGATGTCGTCGCCATCTCCTCCATCGCGGCGGCCCCAGCGGGGC
>JBDLQQ010000134.1:0-4018 GCA_039800465.1 Verrucomicrobiota bacterium | reverse complement strand
CCAGCAGGAATAGCAGCACGAATTTCACGCAACACGCACACCATCACCGACCTCCCACCGACCTCGACGGTCCACCAGTCACTCCCCGGGGATTCTCTGGATCCGGGCCCCGAGCTTCTGGAGTTTGAGTTCCATGCGCTCGTAGCCGCGGTCCAGGTGGTAGACTCGGTGGACCTGAGTGCTGCCCTTGGCAGCCAACCCGGCGATCACCAACGCCGCCGATGCCCGGAGATCCGATGCCATCACCGGAGCGCCACTCAAAGGACGTCCTCCCTTGACGATGGCACTCGGGCCTTCGATGGCAATATCGGCTCCCAGACGCATGAGTTCGGAGGCATGCATGAAGCGCGACTCGAAGATGCGCTCGGTGATGATACTGGTCCCCGGCGCCTGACAAGCCAGGGCCATGAGCTGCGCCTGCATGTCGGTCGGGAACCCGCTGTAGGGCATCGTGGTGATGTCGATGGGCTTCACCGAACCGGTACCACGCACGGTGAGCACTCCGGCCGATCGCCGAATTTCCGCGCCGGACTCCTGCAGCTTGTCGAGGACAGCGCCAAGATGGTCGGGACGCGCTCCACGCAGGGTGACTTCCCCTCCCGTCGCCGCGGCCACGGCCGCGAAAGTGCCCGCCTCGATGCGGTCGGCGATGACCTCGTGCTCGGCCCCATGCAGGGCCTTCACCCCGTGGATGGTGATGGTCGGGCTGCCCGCGCCAGTGATCTTCGCGCCCATGGCGATGAGGAAGTCGGCCAGATCCACCACCTCGGGCTCGCAGGCGGCGCTCTCGATGACCGTGATGCCAGAGGCCAGCGTGGCCGCCATCATGACGTTGGCAGTGCCCAGCACCGTCGGCCCGACGCGACCGCCGAGGAACACCATCTGTCCCTCGAGTCGCGGAGCATGCACGCGCACATAGCCGGCCTCGACCTCGACCTGGGCCCCGAGGCCGCGCAACCCCTTGAGGTGCAGGTCGATGGGGCGAGTGCCGATGACGCAGCCGCCCGGCAGCGAGACCACGGCCTCGTTCAGGCGCGCGAGGAGCGGCCCCAGGATGCAGATCGATCCACGCATCTTGCGGATGAGCTCGTAGTCGCCCCGGCCCGAGATCTTCGCCGCGCGGATGGTCAGCGTCCCGCCGTCGCGGGTCACTTCTGCTCCGAGAGATTGAAGGATCTTGAGCATGAAGCCCACGTCGCTGAGGTCGGGCACACGCCGGATGACGCAGGTCTCGGAGGTGAGCAGCGTGGCAGCGAGGATGGGCAGGACGGCATTCTTCGATCCGCTGATGGTCACTTCGCCATTCAGGGGGAGTCCGCCTTCGATCAAGAAACTATCCATGGAATATGGGACCGGAAACGCCCGAGGGGGTTGGTGGAATCAGATCGCACGGGCGGCCGATCGGTGGACGATGAGAATCCGCTCGCGCCCGCTCAAGTCTTTCTCGGCGAAAATCTCACCCCAGCCCTCCCGGGCGAAGAGTTCCCCGATGGCCGGCCCCTGGTCGTCGCCGTGCTCCAGCATCAGGCAGCCTGAACGGCACAGCCAATGGCGGCCCCGTTGGGCCAGGATGCGGTAGAAGTCCAATCCATCGGGTCCGCCATCCAAGGCCAACCGCGGATCATGGTCACGCACTTCAGGATCGAGTCCGGCGATCTCGGCGGTCGGAATGTAGGGCGGATTGGAGACGATGAGGTCGAGGTCGCGGAAGGCATCCTCCGAAAGCCCCTTCAGGTCCCGATGAAGGAATCCGATGCCGGCGAACCCCAGCCGGGCCGCGTTGGACCGAGCGATCGCGAGGGCCGCTTCCGAGACATCGAGGGCGACCACCTCCACTCCGGGAACACGGGCCAGGGAGATCGCCAGGCAACCGGACCCGGTACCGATGTCGAGGGCCTTCAAAGGGCGGCCGGCTCCGTCACCGGATCGCAGGGAGCGCAACCATTCCTGAGCCCTGAGGGCCAGCACCTCGGTCTCGGGCCGGGGTACGAGCACATCGGACGAGACCTCCAGCTCCCATTCCAGGAACGGGGCCGTGCCCAGGAGGTGCTGCAGCGGTTCCCGCCGGCATCGACGCCGCACCCAATCCTCCAGCCGATGGTGTTCCTCGGGGGAGACCTCCCGCTCGCCCCGAAGGCGCAACTGGACCGGCGACAACCCGCTCAAACGCCACAGCATCCAGCCCGCTTCCACCTCCGCCGACTCGATGCCTGCGGATTGAAGCGTCCCGGTGATCCACGACAGGGTATCCCGAACGGTCATGGACCGAAGCTCGCTCGCGATCCGCCCCCCTGTCGAGGGAATCGCCACCCTGCCTGTGACACCTCCGACAAGCTCCCCCAGTAAGGCGATTTCTCCGAAAGCGCCCACGTCGACAGAGCCGGACCGCTCGGAGATCGGTCCCTACCCGGAAGCGGTTCGATCAAAGAACGAGGGGCTGGTTACAGGCTGGCCAGGATCAGGCGAGCTCCCGGGGTAAGGCGGTTTCTCCGAAAGCGCCCCGATGGCTGCCCCGGTTCAAGACGTGCCTTTTGAACGGGACCAGACCACCCTGCCCCGGTGCGCCGGTTCTTCCGCAGTGGTCCATTCCTGATCCTCGTCGCCATCTCGCTCGTCCTCGGGTCCCGAGCCGAGGCTCCGCTCCCTCCGCCGCCCACCTCGGTGTTCTCGGTGGCGGAGATCCTGCGTCAGGATGGCGGCGGATCGCCCGCGACCTGGGGACGCGAGGACGGGTGGGAAGCGCCCGCCTGGTACCGCATGGCCGTGCCGGCGGGGAGCGATCCGGCCGAGACCGAGCAACGGCTGCAGCAGGCTCTGGATGCCCTTCCCCACTTGTTCCTGAATCTGAAGCCCGAGGACCTCTACGGCGAAGAAAGGGGGCTCTACCGCCACACCCAGGAATCCGGCGACGCGTGGGAGCGGCCCGTACAACTGACCTTCCGCACCACCTCCCGGGGTCCCGGATTCCAAGTCCCGGCGGGGCTGCGGATCCAGGGTGGTTGGAATCGGCGTCCCAAGGAATCGCCCAAGCACTCGTTCCGTGTGATCTTCCGCTCCCGCTATGGCCTGTCCTCGCTGAAGAACCCCCTGTTCCCGGGCCAGATCGGGAACCTCGACCAATTCATTCTCCGAGCCGGCAACAACCATTCCTGGCTCCACTGGGACGGTCAGGAACGCCGGAGCGCCGATTACCTGCGCGACCCCTGGATGCGAGCGACCTACTCGGTGATGGGCCACCCCGCGTCTCGCAGTCGCCCGGTGCACCTGCACCTCAACGGGCTGTATTGGGGCATCTACGACCTGTGCGAACGCCCGGACGCCGGGTTCGCCGCACGCACCTGGGGCGGCCAGCCCACGGACTACGATGCCCGCAACGCCGACAAGGTGCTCTCCGGCGACGCCGTGGCCTGGAATCGCATGATGGCGCTGGTCAACGCCGGGATCACCAACGAGGTGAGCGAGAAAGCCCTGCGGACCGAGTTGGATGTGCCGGCCTTCATCGACTTCATGCTGCTCAACCTGTACGGGGCCAACGGCGACTGGGACCGGTCCTCGAACTGGTACGCGGCGCGGCGGCGCAATCCCGCCGGGCGCTGGCAGTTCCTGGTTTGGGACGGCGAACGGACCCTGGAGGACCCGAACGACACTCGCCTGAGGGATGATGACGACCTGTCGCCGACGCGCATCTTCCAGAAGCTGCGCCAGTCTCCGGCGTTCCGTCACGAGTTCGCGGTCCGGGCCCGCAAGCACCTGGCCCCGGGAGCGGCCTTGTCGGCCGACGCCGCGGCCTCCCGATACCGATCGCTGGCCGATCGGCTGGAGCCGGCCCTGTACGCCGAGGCCCTGCGCTGGGGCGACTATCGGAACCGGATCCACCGCTACAAGGAGGGGCCCTACGAGACCTACACGGTCGAGGGCCACTGGAAGCCGGAGGTCGATCGGATCATCCACCGGTACTTCCCCGCGCGGGTCGAGGCCTTCAAGGCCCAACTCCAGGAAGCCGGACTCTACGAACCCT
>JBDLQQ010000133.1:0-7159 GCA_039800465.1 Verrucomicrobiota bacterium | reverse complement strand
TGGAGCCCCTTCTCCTTCATGACCCGGTAGAGCAGCGAGATGTACAGCGGAACGACCGGGATGGCGGAACTCGCCTGGGTGACGAGCGCCTTGTTGACCGAGACATAGGCCCGCCCCCCGCGGGCCTTCAGACGCTCCTGCAGGGCGCGACCCGTCTTCTCGAGATCCTCCTTCGCCCGGCCGATCGTGCCGTTGCGATAGATGGCCCACGTGAGGTCGGGTCCGATGTACGAATACGCGACCGTCGTGAATCCCGGGGCCAGGACGTTGGCCGACTCCAAGGCGTCCACCCACATCCCCCAGTCCTCCCCGCCCATCACCGAGACGGTGTCGGCGACCTCCTGCTCCGTCGCCGGCTCGATCGAGACGGGGTTCACCATCCACTTGTCGGTGTCGACCGTCTTGGAGCTGTAGCCCTCCCCGATCGGTTTCAGGACGGACTTGGACACCACGCCGGTCTTCGGGTGGGTCCGGCGTGGCGAGGCGAGGCTGTATATCAGGAGGTCGATCTGGCCGAGATCCTTCCGGATCTGGTCGATGGCCTGCTGCTTGATCGCATCCGAGAAGGCGTCGCCATTGATGCCCTCGGCGTAGAGTCCCTCGGCGCGGGCGGCCCGTTCAAGGGCGATGGTGTTGTACCACCCGGCGGTGCCGAGGCGTTCCGGCTCGCTGGGCTTCTCGAAGTAGACACCGAGGGTCGAGGCCCGGCATCCGAAGGCCGAGACGACCCGGGAGGCCAGTCCATAGCCGGTGGAACTCCCGACCACCAGGACCCGTTTCGGGCCCTCGGAGACGGGGCCGGAGGCCCGGACGAAGTCGATCCACTGCTGCACATGGGCGGCACATCCCTGGGGGTGCGCCGTGATGCAGATGAAGCCGCGGGTCTTGGGACGAATGATCATGGGCGTGTTGTAGCGGAGAAGCCGGTCGGGGAGACAGCAAGAAGACAGGCATCCCAAAATCTGGCGATGGTGGGAGCCCGTTCGAACCTGCTCTACTGGGAGGATGTCCACGGCGGCATCCGACTATGACGAGCCCTGGAAGGAGATGTGCGACACCTCCTTCAGAAGGGTTCTCGAGTTGTCGTGCCCCGATCTCATCCCGGACATCGACTGGACCCAGCCGATCCAGTTCCTGAACACCGAGCTCCAGACCCTCGCCCCTTCGGCCAAGGTTGGACGTCAACACGTCGACCACCTGGGCAAGGTGGTCTGGAAACCCTCAGGGGAACCGACCCTGATCCATACCGAGGTGCAGTCCCAGGTCGAGCTGCGCCTGGAGCGGCGCCTCTTCGAGTACTCGACCTCCCTCGAGAAGATCCACGGCTTGGACGTGATCAGCCTCGTCCTGCTTGCGGATCCGAACCCCAGGTTTCGTCCTTGGCGGTACTTTTGGACGCTGGGGGGATGTCAGAAGGAGTTCCGCTTCCGGACCTGCAAGCTCGTGGACTTCGAGCAGGACTTTTTGGAGAACAGTACCAATCCTGTGGCGAAGGTCGTACTGGCCCAGCGGTTGGCGCAGCAGACGGCGCGGGATCCGATGGCCCGGTTGGAGGGGAAACTGCGGTGGACAGAAAGGATCCTGACGCAGGGTTTCCCGGAGACCGAGAAGCGGATCCTGCTGCGGGCGCTGGACTGGATGAATCCGCTACCCAGGGATCTGGCCATTGAATTTCAGCGACAGGTCCAACAACATCCAACCCATAAGATCATGCCGTATTACACCTGTTTCGAGGAACGTGCCCGCGAAGAGGCCCTGGCCCAGGGTCTCTCCCAGGGTCTCTCCCAGGGTCTCTCGGAAGGGATCACCCGGGGTGTCTCCAAGGGACAGCTCCTGGCCCTCCGGGAATCCATCCGCGATCTACTCGAGGAACGGTTCGGCTTCATCCCGGTCGCGATCATGACCCGTCTCGAGGTGGAGTCGGACACGGAGCAGCTGCGACGTTGGAACCGCCGGGCGGCGACCATCGGGACGGTCGAGGAATTCCAAGCGTTCACCGGCTGCTGACTGGAAAGCCTGCCGAAGGCGAACGCGCCACGGAGGAGACCACCGAGGCCTTCAGCAGCAAAGGGCTGAGCCTCATGGAATCCCGTTCCCGGCACGGCATTCCAAAGATCGTCCCCGAAAACTCCTCGCGGTCGCGGTCGGATCCGATATGCTGACCCGCTCGTTCATGACCGCCCGCCTGTTCTCCGAGCTCGGACTCTCCCCTGAAACCCTCAAGGCCATCGCCCGCCTTGGATTCGAACAGGCCTCGCCCATCCAGGCCGAGGCCATCCCGGTCCTGATGTCCGGCTCGGACGTCGTGGGACAGTCCCAGACCGGCTCGGGCAAGACCGCCGCCTTCGCGATCCCGGCGTTGGAGCGCCTCGATCCCAACGTCCGGGGCGTCCAGGTCCTGATCCTCTGCCCCACCCGGGAGCTCGCGATCCAGGTGAGCGAGGAGGTCCACAAGCTGGCGTTCTTCAAGCAGGGGATCCGTGCCCTGCCCATCTACGGAGGCCAGAGCTATGAACGCCAGTTTGCAGGACTCCGCGCCGGGCCTCAGGTCGTGATCGGCACCCCGGGCCGCCTCATGGACCACCTGAACCGAGGGACCCTCCGCCTCGACGAGGTCCGCATGGTCATCCTCGATGAGGCGGACGAGATGCTCAACATGGGGTTCCGCGAGGACATCGAGTTCATCCTCAAGAAGGTCCCCACCACCCGCCAGACCGTCCTCTTCTCCGCCACGGTCCCGCGTCCGATCGAGGAGATGATCCGCCTCTACACCCGCGACCCGCGCCGGATCCGGATCGAGGCCAAGGCCCTCACGGTCCCCACGGTCGAGCAGGTCTACTTCGAGATCGACCGCCGCTGGAAGACCGAGGCCCTGTTCCGCCTCATCGAACTCCACGACGTCAAGCTGGGCATCGTGTTCTGCAACACCCAGCGGATGGTCGACGAACTCACCGAGCACCTGAACGCGGCGGGATATTCGGCCGACGCCATCCACGGTGGCATGGCCCAGGCGGCCCGGGACCGGGTCATGGGACGCTTCCGCAAGGGCGGACTCGAACTCCTGGTGGCCACCGACGTCGCTGCCCGGGGCATCGACGTCGAGAACATCCAGGTCGTCATCAACTACGACATGCCCTATGACGCCGAGGACTACGTCCACCGGATCGGCCGGACCGGTCGCGCCGGACGGAGCGGTCTGGCCCTGTCATTCGTGTCGGGGCGCGAGTTCTTCGCCATCCAGAACATAGAGCGCTACACCCGCCAGCGCGTCCGCCGGGGCCAGGTCCCCAGCCACGGGGAGATCGAGGAAGCACGTCTCAACCAGCAGGTCCAGAAGGTCCGGGACGTCCTCGCCGCGGGCAACTACCGGCATTACGACCACCTGATCGAGTCCCTGCTCGAGGAGGGCATCGATTCGCTCGAGCTCCTCAACGCGCTGTTCCACCAGCTCACCCGGAACCCGGATTCCGACGGCCCCGGAGGACCAGACCGACGCAAGCCCTCAGGCCCGGCAGAACCGCCCCAGAAGGCACGCCCCACAGGCGCCGGACCCGCACCAGCGATGCCCAAGGCCAAGCCGGCACCGGCAGCGAAACCCACCCGTCCCGATCGGCCCGCCAAGCCGACACTCGCTGCCAGCCGCCCCGCCACCCCCATCCCCTCCTCCGTGCCGCCCGTGAGCCCTCGGGAGGATTCGGTCGACCGAATCGCCCAAACCGCCCAAACCGCCCCGCCTCCACCGGAACACAAGGAGCCCGTCCCCACCCCGCCGACCGCAGAGTCCACGGAGACTCCAGAGCGCCCAGCCGCACAGGTCGAGGCGGCTCCCAAGGTGTCCGAGACCGTGGACGCCGAGGAAACCGCGGCAACTCCTGTGATCCCCAACGCCGGGCCGGCACCAGTCCAGGACGCAGACCAGGAACGGCCAGCCCGGGCACGGAAATCCAAGGGACCGGAGGACCCCGACTTCGTGGGTGCCCGGACGCGGCTGTGGATCAGCGCCGGTGAGGAGAATGGCATCGAGATCCCGGACATCGTCGCCCTGATCCAGGGCGAGACCGGACTGCCGGCCGAGATCATTGGTCGGGTCGACATCCGCGAGCGGCACACCTTCGTAGAGGTGGCGAGCGAGCATGCCGCAGGCATCGTGGCCAAGCTCAAGCGGGCCCCCCTCGGCGGCATCCGCCTCAAGGCCAAGGTGGCTTGATGGCGCAGGATCAAAAGATCCACTCGTCCAAGCTTCCGCATCCGTGGGGATCCGCGCTGGGTGTCACTACGGCACCGTGGGACCCGGAATCCCGGGTCCAGCCGTCCGCGCGCTCCCACGGATCCTGAGACCCCGACCCAAGCCACGTCTTTCACGGACGCACCCCCTGCATCCGCCGCCGATGCCCCGAGGCCTCCACCCTCACGGGTAGAAATCCTGGCGCAGCTGACGCTGGAGCTCGTGCACCGCAAGGGTCAGCTCCGCGAAGAGATCCCAGCGCTCCTCGACTCCCTTGCTCCCTTCCTCGGCCTCCGCCTCCAGACGACGCCGGAGCCGGCTGAATCGTTGGGAGAGCGGGAGCCTTCGGCTCCGATCCCCAAGGGCCTCCAGCAGCTCACGCACCCTCGCCGCCTGCTTCCGCGTCCGTCGAACCAAACGCTCAGCGGCATCGACACCCACCTCCCCCGACTGCACCCGCAGCAGCAACGCGCAGTCGAAGGCGCGACATTGTTGGGGTCGCTGGGCGTAGATCCGACAGGTGCAGTCCTGGGCCAGGGCAGGACATGGCTGCGCGAATCGGGGCTTCGATCCGGCCACGATCCGGAACCCGTGCGCCTTCAACCCCTCGACATCATCCGCCAGCAGCAGCTCGACCCGGCCAAAGAGCGTCCCGTCACAGCACAGACCGCACTGGGTGCACAGGGAACCCGACGGGGACGGAGGCATCGGCTCAGTGGAGGTTCCCGGCGTCAGTTGGACGGATCGAGGGCGGCCTTGACGTTGTCGTAGATCAGCCGCGAGAGCTCGGAGTTGCCGAGGGAACTGATCCGGATCCGGATCTCCGTCTTGTCAGCACTGAGCCGACGGAGACGGACCTTGACGGCCTTGAGGTCGTTGGTGCGTCCATCGAGGAGTCCCTCGGTGGGCGTCGTGGCCTGGTCGAGGACCGTCACGCCCGCATGGTTCAGTGCGGCCAGGCAGGCACGCCACGCCGACCTGAAGTCCACCGCTTCGACCGCGGTCAGGGATCCCCGGGAATACTTCACGCCCACCGGCGACCCGGCATCGTTCGTGGAGGCACAGCCGATGAGCCACAGGAGGACCGAAGCGCAGAGGACAGACCTCACCATCGATTGGAACTGGCGATGCACGTCCAGATCGATACGCGGATGCCACCCGGCCGCCAAGATCCGTGTCGTCCGGACCAGTCGACTCCACCTCGACGGATCACAACCACCTCGCATCCCGCTCACTTTCCATCGACGCAGAACAGGTGGCGATCCCCCCGCAGATAAAGGCGCCCACCCGCAGGGACAGGAGTCGCCACAATCCGCTCACCCATCGGGTTCTCGGACAACAACTCAAGGCGATCCCCGACCCGGGCCGAGAACACAACACCGTCCTCCCGGGCCGCATGCAGCACCCCTCCGGCGATGGCCGGTGAGGCATAGAATGGACTGGCCGACTTCGGCAACGAACCAGTCCAGAGCGTCCGACCCGTCTCGGGATCGAGACACACGACCTCGCCCCGGTGCCTCAGCAGGTAGACCTTCCCATCGTAGACCGCGGGCGTGGTGACAAACACCCCGACATCGTCCCGCTTCCACGCGTGGGCGGGCGTACCGATCGTACCCGTGCCCCCGGTGCGGATGCCTCGGAGATGTGCCTGGTTGGGACGATCGTCCCGTCCGACCGGCACGACCACCATCTTCCCGGCCACGACCGGCGTCGCGATCGCCGGCCAATAGCCGGTGCCCTCCGGATTGAACCCCTCCGCCGTCCACAACACCGCGCCATCGCTCTCCCGGTGCGACGTGAGCCGGTCCGCTCCCCAGACCAGCAGCGCGGGCTGGCCAGCCTCCTCGTACAGGACCGGTGTGGCGTACCCGTTGTCGTTCTCCGAAGGCGCCTCGAAGGTCCGGTTCTGCCGCCACTTCAACTCCCCCGTCTGCTTGTCGAACGCAGCAATCCAGGAATCCCCCTGATGCATCCGGGACAGGATCACGAAGCGGTCGGTGACAACGGGGGAACTGCCTTGGTCCCAGAATAGGCGTTCGGCCCCGAACCGCTCGGTGAGGTTCTGCTTCCAGCGGATGCGTCCGTCCAACTCGAGGGCCGCGAAGGTGCCGCTCTTGAAATACACGAACACCCCCCGGCCATCGGTGACAGGTGAGGCGTTGCAGCCGGAGGCCAGGGTGGCGTGCTTGGGACTGGTGTAGGGGCCCAGCTTCGTCTGCCACGACACCTCGCCGGAAGGAGTGACGGACAGCACCGCATCCTCCCCATCCGCGGGCGAGGTCAGGAAGATGCGGTCGCCTGAGACGATCGGCGTGGAGGTCCCCTTCCCCGGGAGCGGCAGCTTCCAGCGCACGTCGGAGGCCGACCACCGGGTCGGGGTCCTCGTCGATGCCGAGCTGCCCTGTCGGGTCGGCCCACGCCAGTTCGTCCAGTCGTCGTCGGGACCACCCCAAACCGCCCACAGGGTGGACAAGGCGACGAGGCCGGACAGGACAGAACGGCCTTGGAAGGGGGGCTGAAGGTGGGGGAGGTGTTTCATGGGGGACTCGGAAATCCTAGGGATCCGACCGCCCCGGTTCGAGTGGGATTCACCCAGTCGGGCCTTTCAATATCCCCATCGACAGGCGGGTGGAGACCGACGACTGGTGAGCGGAGTGATGGAATCCCATCAGTTTGAGATGGCTGCCGGAAGCGGGAGTCGGAGAGGATTTCCACCACCCGCTTGAAAGCCCTCCTCGAGACCTCCGTCCGCCGTACCGATCGCGCCTTCCTCGTCGCGCTCGAACTCAAGTCTGGCGACAGCGGGAACGTCCGGGACTCGCTCGACGAGCTGGCCGAGCTCGCCACCACAGCCAGCCTGAAGGTCGTCGGCGATGGCACCCAGAAGATGGAGCACCCGAACCCCTCCACCTTCATCGGCGCCGGCAAGGCCGA
>JBDLQQ010000132.1:0-12398 GCA_039800465.1 Verrucomicrobiota bacterium | reverse complement strand
GAACATTCCCGTGGTGACATCCTCAGGCCCGAGTGGATGTCCCACCGAAGACAGGAGGAGGAAACGGACATTCTCAACCTCCCTCCAACCCACCTGCCCCGCAGCGGCTTCTGGAATCCGGACCAGCCGCATCGCCGGATCCCGGAGGAGCAGACGTTGCTGTCCTGAGCGATGGAAACGAACCAGCGACTCTGGCATCCCAGCCCCGGCAGCCATGCAGGGGATCGCCTCAGCGATTTCCGGGACCGCTCCACGGCGACACACCTCTGATCGAAAGCCGTCCGCCAACCGGGCCACCTGCCGGATTTCTGCATCCCGTTGCTCACGACGGGATAGGTCTTGGAGTGTCGGCGCCGACAACCCCATCAGCAGCCCTAGAACGGCGAGCACTCCCGCCATCTCCACCAACGTCCAGCCACGAACCGCTTGTGAGGTGACAGCCGTTCCAATCCGAGGATGAGGTCGGGTCGACAGGGAGTATTCCATGGTCAGAGAAAGTGCCTCGCAACATCCACGAGTCGTTCCGCTGCGTCCGTCACCCTCCGCCGCGACGGAGGCATCGGAGAGGTGGGAATCCCCTCGATTCGAAATCCATCAGCAGACCAGCGGAGATAGGCGGCCATGAAGTCATACATCGTGTCCGCGATCTCCAGGGGCTCGAGGCCGGAGCGAGCCGGGAGCACCGCTAGGGCCGAGGGGATCTCAGTCAGTCTCGTGAGAGTGGACCCTGATTCTGAACTCAAGCTCCGATGCCAACGCCCTGCCTGAAACACCCAACTGGAGGAACCCTCGACCAGAACCACCTCCTGGATCGCCCCACGGGAATCGATCAGCAGGAGTCTTGATGTGTCGATGTAGTAGGCCTCGTGACAACGGCCTGGACTGCAGGATCCCTCATCCTCGATCCGATCCACCGCCCAACGTGCCGGGAGATCGGTCGACAGGTTGTTCAGGACAACCCGGTGGAACAGCGGCGCAAACCCGATCCGCTCCACGAGGACTTCGTTTTCACGAATACTCGTATCCTCACTCCCACCCAACGGGAGGGCTCTGGAGGACCCCTCCCACCAGGACTCAAATTCGAGACCGATCGGATCGAGAGGAGTGCCATCTACTGGAGAGAGCAGGAGTGCCCTGACCTTTTCCGGCTTGGGGGTCCCGTAGGCGTCCTGTCGATAAGCCATCGCTGAACCTCGCCCAGCAAGGGTCCATCCGGGATCCGTGACCCAGATTCTGGGAACGCCTTGGGGGTTGGTCCGGATGAGGGAGTGTGGGCAGGCCAATCCAGCCGCCACCATGGTCGCCCAGTCGGACGCTGCGGGAAGCTGATGATCGCGTCTCACCATCCGCTCCACACAGCTGACAATCTTCGACAACTCCGCCTCCTCCGCCGTCCTTTGGGTTGCGGTCACCTTGGACAGGACGGATTCAGTGACCACCGAAGCCAGGACGGCGAGCACGGCGAGAACACCGATCAACTCGATGAGCGAGAAGCCACCTCGCCGACCGCATCCGATTTCGTTTGTGTGGCGGTGGTTCATCGGACCGCTTGGAGGAGGGACAGGATGGGCAGGATCATCGCCACCGCGATGAATCCCACGATGACGACCAGGCTCAGGATCAGGACGGGCTCAAGGGCTCCCGTCAGCGCCTTTACATGTTGCCCCAGGAGCTCCTGATGGTGGGTGGCGCAGAGGGTGAGTGCTTCGTCCAAACGGCCTGTCCGTTCACCGCTGGCCACGAGTCGGACCAGAAGGGTGGGGAAAAGCCCCACACTCGCCATTGCCTCACTCAATGGTTCCCCGGCCAACACCCGTGTCTTGAAGGACCGGATGATCTCATCCACCCAGGGTCCACCCGCCACACCGGCAACCAGCTCGAGGGCGGATGGGAGCGGGACTCCGCCCCGGTAGAGTAGGCCGAGATTGTGCGCAAACCGGGTCGCCACCATCAGGGTCAAGACGGGTCCCACAACAGGACACCGCATCCAAAGGCGGTCACTGGCACGACGGAACCCCGGGGATGTCCGGTGGAGAAGGACACCGAGCAGTAGGGTCCCCACGATCGCCATTGCGATGCCACTGCCATAATCCCGAGCGGCTGAGGACAGGAGCAGCAGGATCCGGGTTGGGCCTGGGAGCGGCAGCCGGGCCGCGAGGAGGAGATCCATGAGGCGCGGAACGACCTGGGTCATCAGCACGCCGAGAAAGAGGGTTGCTGCCCCAAGGACCAGGAGAGGGTGGAGCGTGGCCTGTTTCACGTCCGAGACGAGTCGCTGTGTCCAGACGAGATGACGCTGCCCCTCACCGAATGCCTCCGGCAGGGATCCACAGCCCTCTCCAACCCGGACGAGTTGGACCAGTTCCCGGGGGAAAACCCGTGGCCAGGATTCCAACGCCCCAGAGAGCATCTGCCCCCCTTCGACCTTTTTTCGTATCTCCGTGACGATGCGGCCCAAGGGAGATCCACCGGATTCGAGGGCGAACCCCTCGAGTGCCTGGACCAATGGGATCCCCGCTTCGGCCTGGAACCGCATCGAGGCGCAGAATGCGATCAGATCCGAACGACGGACCCGCATACCTCGACGGAGCCGGCGAGGTTTCTCGATCTCCGGGGATGCCTCCAACAGCCAGACTCCGCGAGTGAGGAGATCCGACTCCAACGCCCTCTCGTCGGGCGCCGTGCCGATCCCCCGATGGATCCTCCCGCGGGTGTCGACACCTCGAAACCGGTATTGGACGCTCATGCTTCGGGATCCCCTAGGGCTCTGCACACCTCTTCCGCCGTCGTGTCGCCGCGCTGGATCGCCTCCTCCCCTCGCTGCCGCATTGGGATCATCCCGCGCCCCCGGGCCAACCGGGCCACCTGCGACGCACTCGGCCGGTTGGGGATCAGTTCCTGGACCCCCTCACACACCCGGAGGAGTTCAAACAACCCCATCCGCCCATCATATCCGGAATGCCCGCACGACGGACATCCCACCGGACGCCATGTGGACGTCGATCCCATGATGGAGGGTTGTAATTCGGAACCCGACGACCACTTCGGGAGATCCTCTGGCCGCCGACACTCGCCGCACAACTGCCGGACAAGCCTCTGTGCGAGCACGGCGTTGAGACTCCCGGGAAGCAGCCCCGGCTCCACGCCCAGGTCCAACAGCCTGGGGATTGCACCTGCCGCATCGTTCGTGTGCAGCGAGGTCAGGACGGAGTGACCCGTCAATGCCGCCCGGACCATCAACTGGGCGGTTTCCGAGTCCCGTGTCTCGCCGACCAGGATGACATCGGGATCTTGTCGCAGAAGAGCTCTCAACCCCCTTGCGAAGGTCAGGCCCACCTCCTCGTGGATCTGCGTCTGCCGCACGCCTGGCAACGAGATCTCCACCGGGTCCTCCAGGGTGAACAGGGAGACGTCTGGCCGGTTCAGTTCCCCCAGGATCGCATAGAGCGTTGTGGTCTTGCCGCTGCCCGTGGGGCCCGTCACAACGAGGGCACCATGGGTCCGTTTCAGGACGATCCCCAGATCCCTTTCCAGATCCTCGTCGAGACCCAGGTCCTCGAGCGTCAGTGCCTCATCCCCAGCGGGATGGAGACGAAGGACCACGCTCTCGCCAAACTGTGTCGGGAGCGTGGAGATGCGGAGATGGAGCCGCCTTCGCCCAATCGACAGTGTCCCACAGCCATCCTGCGGGATGCGGGACTCCGACACGTCCAATCGGCCCAGGATCTTGAGGCGGGCGAGGACCCCGGACTGGACAACCTTCGGGACGAGCACATCGCCCCCAAGATGACCATCACATCTGAACCGAACCCGAAGGCTCGACTGTGCCGGCTCGAAATGAAGATCGCTCGCACCGGTGTCGAGTGCCTTGGTGACTAGATCGTCGACAAGATCCACGACGGGACCCTCCCCCTTGGAATCTCCGGGAAAGGCCGATCCGGGACGCGGCCCGGGTTCCTCCACGAGGACCTGATCCAGGAGACATCGCTGGATTGCGTCCGCAACAAGACCCTGTTTCGGGTTGATGCGTTCGATGGTGTCGATCAAGGCCGCCTCCGTGATCACGCGGATCTCGATCTCAGGTCCCACCCACTGGCGGACTTCGTCGACCGCTGGAAGATCCATGGGATTCGCCATGGCCACGAATCGAATTCCTTGAGCATCAACCATGGGCAGAGCCTTCAGACGCCGGACCCGTTCAGGTCCCATCCGCTCCACCAAAGGACCGCAGACGGTGGAGTGCCGGACATCCACCAGCTCCAAACCGGTCTCGGCCGCCAGGGCTTTGGCAAGGTGTTCGGCCGTGAGGAAGCCAAGGTCCAGCAGGGTCCGGATCATGGATCCGTCCCGCCCTTGCTGCTCGACGCGCGCCAATTCCAGTTCACTGGAATCGAGCCATCCCGCCGACAGGAGACGACCAATCAGCGGTTCCTGGGTTTCTTGAGGGATCATGGCAAGCCTCACGGGACCGGAGCCTCAGCGGTGTGCGAGATAGACCTTCACGGTGCCCGACTGGGTGCCGCTCATGTTGAACTTAACCCGGCCCTGGTTGCTGGTGTCCGCCGTCGCGAGGAGGGTCTCCTCGAGATCGATGCGCCGGTTCAGCTCCCGGGCATCCTCCAAGGCTACATTCTCGAGGATGGCCTGGACCACCACCCTGCCCCCCGATGCATCGTTCTTCGGGCTGTCGAGCCCATCGAGATCATAGGCGTCGTTGGCGCCGGTCGGTTCCGTGCTGCTGGTCAGGCAGTTCGTCAGCGTCACCGAGGCAGAGTCGGAGATCCGGGTCATGAACCGCCGATCGAGGAATCCACCCCGCAACAGGACCTCCCGATCCCACGCCGTAGCCATGGTGGACGTGAGATCAGTCACGGGGGCTCCGGTGGCATCGCCAAATCGCCCGTACCGACCGAAGTAGGTCATCGAAGCCGACCGGACGGCATTCAGGGCAGTGGCAGCACTGCTGACCCGGGCGTCGTTGATCACCGCGAAGACTCGCGGCAGGAGCATCGAAGTCAGGATGGCCATGATGGCGAGGACGCCGACCATCTCCACCAAGGTGAATCCGGACCTGCCTTTGTTTCGGCTGGCCCGGCGTTGGGTTGTCTCAGGGTTGTTCATGGGATCTGGGATCGCCGCGTCATTCCTTCACGGAAGCGTCGGTACTCCTCTCCTATCCCATGCGTCTGCCCTCCTGCCTATCGCCAGATTTAGGGAGGGCATCTGGCTTGATCCCGTCAGCAAACTCCGTTGCAGACCCGGTATCAGGCCACAGATGAGCCCCAGGCATGGCGCTCAGTGACGACCGTCGAAAGCCGATCCAGATACTCCTCCCGCGGGATCTCCTTGGCGCCCAGTGACTGGGTCACAGGGGTCACCATCTGGGTGTCGAACAACCCGAAACCATCCCGCTGAAGACGCTCCGCCATGGCCACCACCGCCACCTTCGAAGCGTCGGATTCCCGATGGAACATCGATTCTCCGGCGAAGAAGCGGCCGATGGCCACACCGTAGAGTCCGCCTGCCAGGGTATCGCCCGACCAGACCTCGACGCTGTGGGCGAATCCAGCCCGATGCAGCGCTTCATAGGCGGTGGTGAATTCCGGCGTGATCCAGGTGGGATTCCCAGCTCGTTCGGCTTCCGAGCACCCGCGGATGACCGCGGCGAAGTCCGAATCGAAGGTGACTCGGAACACGCCCTTGCGGAGCGTCCGATCGAGACTTCTCGGGATGTGGAGATGACCCAACTCGAAGATGGCCCGGGGATCCGGTGACCACCAGGTGACTGGCCCGGCCGTCCACGGAAACACACCGCTCCGGTAGCCGAGGAGCAGACGCGGAACGCTCAGGTCTCCTCCCACTGCGACCAGTCCATCGCCGCGGGCGTGTCTGGGATCCGGGAACCAAAGACGCTCGTCGAGCATCCAGACGGCCGAGCCACTCACGGGTTCTCGGGGTCGCCACGAAGGACCGCCAGCAGGAAGGACTGGAACAGGTCCGTCGCCTGGATTGTCCACAGGCCCAGGAAGTTGTCCTCGGTCACCTCGGGCCGCTGACCCTGGTCGAAGTCCGGCGATCCGAGGCTTTCCCACGCCGCGATCCGGGCGTCGTTCAGCCCCTGCAGGATGAGGTCCAGCTCGGAGGCCTCCATCTTGAGGATCTTGCCCCGGCCCTGTGTCGACACCTTCTCCGGATCCTCCATCAGACGGGCGAGGGCATTCGACAGATCCTTCCGGTTCTCCTCGAGGGCAGCGTGGAGATCAGATTCCGCCTCCTTCAGCTTCGGGTCGACGACCGTATCCGCCATCAGAGACGGGTTCTTGCGCGGGAGATGGGCCCGAAGACCCAGGACAGCCATCAGGGCATCATGCTCCCGCTTGTCCAAACGAAGGACAAACCGGTTTTCGTCGTGGGAGATCAACTTCACCGGCTTGGATTCCTGATCAGGCGTCGGCCTTCTCGAGCGTGGCCTGGAGCGAGTACTTCTGGAGCTGATGCACGTAGAATTCGGCCTTCTCGAAGGATTCCCGCGTCAGGACGCTGCGCCCCTGCTCGTGCACCTCGAACATGTGTTTCTCGGCACGCTTCCGATCCCACCCGAACACGACCTGGAAGACGTGGGTGACGTAGGCCATGATGTTGATCGGATCGTTCCAGCAGACCACGAGGAAGCCGGGCTCCTTTTGTCCCTTCGACTGTTCCTCGGGCGCCTCCTTCGTCTGGGGCGGTGGGGATGGCACCGGTGCCGGCATGGTCGAGACCCTAGCGGCAAGGCGACGGGAAACAAGCCGGTCGCGGCGTCAGGTCCCAAGAAAAAACCCGGCACTGAGCCGGGTTTCGAATTCGATGAGGCATCAGGAGTGACGCCTACGTTTGACCTTCAGCTGCGTGAGGGAGTGCATCAGCGAGGCCTGGACCGTCGCGTGCTCGTCGTCACTCAGCTTCTCGGCGAGACGCGCCTCGGCCCGCTTCCGGGCCTCCTCAGCCTTGGCCTCATCGATGTCGTCAGACTTGATGGCCATGTCCGTCAGGATCGCAACGCGATCGCCAGTGATCTCGACGAATCCAGAGCCCACCGCCAGGAAGTAGTCGCGGCCTGACTTGCGGGCGCAGACCTCTCCGGAGGCGATTTCGGTCATGAGCGGGATGTGCCTCGGGAAGATGCCCATCTCACCCTCGACGCCCGGCAGGGTGACCATGTCGACATCCTCCGAGTAGATCTTGGCCTCGGGGGTGACGATCTCGAGCTTGAGCGTGGCCATGTTGGATTCGAGAAGAGGTTGGAAATGGACGGATCAGTGGGGCCGTCTCACTCCTTGATCTCGTCGATGCCGCCCTTCATGTAGAAGTTGTTCTCGGGGACATCGTCATGCTTGCCCTCGAGGATTTCCTTGAAGCCGCGGACGGTGTCCTTGATGGGGACCTGCTTGCCCGGGCGACCCGTGAAGACCTCGGCAACCGAGAACGGCTGGCTGAGGAACTTCTGGATCTTGCGTGCGCGGTACACGGTGAGCTTGTCGTCGGGGGAGAGCTCGTCCATGCCCAGGATCGCGATGATATCCTGGAGGTCCTTATAGCGCTGGAGCACCTTCTGGACGCCACGGGCGACCTGATAGTGCTCGTCGCCCACGATGTCGGGAGTCAGGGCCTTCGAACCGGAGGCGAGGGGATCCACCGCGGGGTAGATGCCCAGCTCGGCAATCGAACGCTCCAAGACGATCGTCGCATCCAAGTGCGCGAACGTGGTAGCCGGGGCGGGATCGGTCAGGTCGTCTGCAGGGACGTAGACCGCCTGCACCGAGGTGATGGAACCCTTCTTGGTGGAGGTGATCCGCTCCTGGAGGTTGCCCATCTCGGCGGCGAGCGTCGGCTGGTAGCCGACCGCCGACGGCGTGCGACCAAGCAGCGCGGAGACCTCGGAACCGGCCTGCGAGAAGCGGAACACGTTGTCGACGAACAGGAGCACGTCCTGATTCTTCTCGTCGCGGAAGTATTCCGTCACGGCCAGCGCCGACAGCGCAACGCGGAGACGGGCTCCCGGGGGTTCGTTCATCTGGCCATAGACCAGACCGATCTTCGAGCCCTCGTCGATGACCGGCATGCCGTTGGCGCCCTTCTTGGGGTGCCCCTTCTCGTCCTTCACGGTCTTGATGACACCGGCCTCGATCATCTCGTTGTAGAGATCATTGCCCTCGCGGGTCCGTTCACCCACGCCAGCGAACATCGAGATGCCGCCGTGCAGCTTGGCGATGTTGTTGATCAACTCGAGGATGACGACGGTCTTGCCGACGCCTGCACCACCGAACGCACCGACCTTGCCACCCTTGAGGAAGGGGCAGATGAGGTCGATGACCTTGATGCCGGTATGGAGGACCTGCGGGCTGGTCGACTGGTCGACGAGCGGCGGGGCTGGTCGATGGATCGGGTAGTACTTGTCGGCCTTCACCTTGCCGAGCTCGTCCACCGGCTGACCGGTGACGTCGAGCACGCGACCCATGACGCCCTCGCCCACGGGTACCGAGATCGGCGCGCCGCCGTCGACGACGTCGAATCCACGCTTGAGTCCCTCGGTGCTGCTCATGGCGACCGCGCGGACCCAGTTGTCACCGAGGTGCTGCTGCACCTCGAGGGTGAGCCGCGACTGGCCCTGACCGGGCACAGTGAACTCGACGGTGAGTGCGTTGTAGATCGCGGGGAGCTTCTCGGGAAACTCGATATCCACGACCGGACCGATGATTTGGACAATCTTGCCTTTGTTCATGACTCGACGGGTAAATTCAGATTCTGGAAAGGGGTGGTGATCAGCCCAGGGCCATCTGGGCGGTGGTGATCTCGAGCAGCTCGTTGGTGATGCTGGCCTGGCGCAGCTTGTTGTACTCGAGCGTCAGGTCCTTGAGGATCTGCTTGGCGTTGTCGGTCGCGTTTTTCATCGCAACCATCCGCGCGGAATGCTCGGAGGCCCTGGCCTCCTGGAGGAACTGGAAGACCTGATAGTTCAGGTAGTGCGGCAACAGGTTTCCGAGGACTGCTCCCGGGTTCGGTTCGAACGCATACTCCTTGCCCGAGGCCGGGGTGAGGGACTCGTTGCTTCCAGCACCTGCGAGGTCGGCCTCGAGCTTCTTGATGTCACCAATCGGCAGGAGCGTCCGGATCTCAGGCTTCTGGGTTAGGGTAGAGATGAAGTTGCTGAAGGCGACGTCGACCTGGTCGACCTTGCCCTCCAGGAACAGCTTCTGGACGAACTTCGATATGGTGCGGGCCTCAGCGAACACGGGGGTATCCCGGTACGTGAACTCAGCGGCCAGCTCCCGCTTCGCACGGGCTATGAACTGTGCCCCCTTCCGGCCGGCGCAGACGTACAACGCCTTGGCGTCGTACTTCGACGCCTCGCGAAGGAGGTTGGTGTTCAGGGCGCCGCAGAGGCCCTTGTCGGTCGTGACGAGGATGAGGGCCTTCCGCTTCACCGGACGCTTCTCGAGCAGCGGATGCGAGAACTCGCCAGCACCGGCCGTGGCGGCCGCGAGGACCTCATTCATCAGCTGCGCGTAGGGACGACCCGCCAGGGCCGCGAGCTGGGCCTTCCGCATCTTCGCCGAGGCCACCATCTGCATGGCCTTGGTGATCTGCGCCGTGTTCTTGAC
This sequence comes from Verrucomicrobiota bacterium, assembly GCA_039800465.1. Taxonomy (GTDB): domain Bacteria; phylum Verrucomicrobiota; class Verrucomicrobiia; order Limisphaerales; family UBA9464; genus UBA9464. The sequence goes on along the minus strand of JBDLQQ010000132.1, from coordinate 2,757 downwards.
CGACTTGATCCGTCGGCGGAGGTCGCGGGTGCTCGGCATAGGTGAGGCGGTTCGTCAGGAAACCCGGGTGCCGTCAGCGGTACCCCTGCTTGAACTCCACGATGGCGGCCTTGAGCTCCCCGGCGAGCGCGTCGCTGAAGGCCTTCTCGGTCCGGACCTTGTCGAGGACCGCAGCCTTCCGGGTCGCCAGGAAGTCCATGAGCTTGGTCTGGAAGTCCTTCACCTTCTCGACCGCCACGTCATCAAGGAAGTTGTTCTGCATGGCCCAGAGGATCGCCGCCTGCTGCTCGACCGGAAGCGGGTTGTACTGGTTCTGCTTGAAGAGCTCCACGATGCGCTTGCCGCGCTCGAGCGTGGCCTGGGTCTTGGCATCGAGATCCGAGCCGAACTGCGCGAACGCCGCCAGCTCACGGAACTGGGCGAGGTCCAGCTTGATGCGGCCGGCAACCTGCTTCATGGCCTTGATCTGGGCGGCCGAACCGACGCGGGAGACCGACAGACCGACCGAGATCGCAGGACGAACGCCCTGATAGAAGAGGTCCGTCTCGAGGTAGATCTGGCCGTCGGTGATCGAGATCACGTTGGTCGGGATGTACGCAGAAACGTCGCCCGCCTGAGTCTCGATGATCGGGAGCGCCGTCAGCGAGCCATTGCCCGACATCTCGTTCACGCGCGCAGCGCGCTCGAGCAGACGGCTGTGCAGGTAGAAGACGTCACCCGGATACGCCTCGCGGCCGGACGGACGCTTCAACACCAGGGAAACTTGGCGATAGGCGACAGCCTGCTTGGAGAGATCATCATAGATGATCAGCGCATCCATGCCGTTGTCCATGAACCACTCACCCATCGCCGCACCGGCAAACGGGGCCAGGTACTGGGAGGCGGCGGAGGAGTCGGCCGAGGCCGCGACGACGATCGTGTAGTCAAGCGCACCCGCCTTCTCGAGCTCGGCGATAACGCGGGCGACGTTCGACTGCTTCTGGCCGACGGCGACGTAGATGTTATAGACCGGACGGAACCCCGGGACGTTGGCGTTCTGTTTATTGATCCGGGCCTGGTTAATCATCGTGTCCACGCCGATCGTGGTCTTGCCGGTGGACCGGTCGCCAATGATCAGCTCGCGCTGGCCACGTCCGATCGGGATCATGGCGTCGACAGCCATGATGCCGGTCTGCAGCGGCTGGTTGACGGACTGCCGCTTGACGATGCCGGGTGCTATCTTCTCGACCGGGTACGACGCGGTGGCGACGATCTCACCCTTCCCATCGACCGGACGGCCGAGGGTGTCCACGACGCGACCGAGGAGGCCCTTGCCAACAGGGACGGAGAGGAGCTTGCCCGTCGTCTTGACCTCGGCGCCCTCTTTCACACCCAGGTAGTCGCCCAGGATGATGGCGCCGACCTCGGTCTCCTCGAGGTTGAGGGCGAGACCGATGACCCCGTTGCCGAAGTCGAGCATCTCGTTGGCCATCGCGTCGGTGAGACCTTCGATCTTGGCGACGCCGTCGGAGACCTCGCGGACGAACCCGACGTTCTGGCGTTGGACTGCCGTCTTGACCCCGGCGATTTGTGCTTCGATTTCCTGGAGGATGTTGCTCATCGGAACTGAATTGGATTGAAAACGTGGGAAATGGGTGCGGTTCAGAGGACGGATCCGGAATTCAACGCGGCGAGGCGCCCCGCAACGGAACCATCGTAGATATCGCTGCCGACGTGGACCCGGAGGCCGCCGATCAGCGCAGGATTCACCGAGAAGCTGAGCTGGAGCCCGGCACCGTACTGGCGCTCGAGATTCGAGCGGATCGAGGCCTGCTGCTCGGGGGTCGTCTCCGTGGCATTCTCAACCCGCGCCGTGCGCCGATCGAGGTCCAGCTTCACGAGACGTTTGAAATGCTCGACGATGGCGAGGTAGCCCCTGGGCTTCTGCTTCAGCACCGCGGCCACCGCGTTCCGGACGCGGCCCTCATCGAGGACTCCACCCACCTGGCAGGCCTTGAAGAGGTCCCGACCGTCCCGTCGGGCTTGCTTGGAGATCTTCATTCGCTCGGAGAGGCCCGGATGGGATTAGTTGTTGGCCAGGAGCCGGTCGGCATCGTCGGCCAGACGCTTCTTCTGGTCGACCGTCAGAACATCGGCCGTGACCTTGGCGCTGGTCTCGACCACCAGGCGGGTGACCTCCTTGCGAAGCTCGGCCTTCATCCGGGCGAGTTCGTTGTCACCGGCCACCTTCGCCTTCGCAAGGATGTCCTGAGCATCAATGATGGCCTGCTGACGGCTCCTCTCCGCCTCGGCGGCGGCGGCGGCGCGGGCCTCCTCGATCATGCGGGTCGCCTGAGCGCCCGCCTGTCCGATCACCTCACGGGCCTTGGCCTCGGCACCGGCCAACTCGGCCTTGATGCGCTCGGCGTTGACCAACCCCTGCTCAATCTTCTCGGCGCGCTCCTTGAGAACCTTCTGGATCGGACCGAACGCGAACTTCTTCAGCAGCAACGCCACGAGGACGAAGCTGATGATGTTCGAGATCAGGGCCGGCCAGTTCGCACCAAAGGTGGTGGCGATCTGCTCAACGGGGCCAGCAGCGGCAATCACAAGGAGGGAGCTCATACGGACGGATCAGCGGTCTTTGGAAAATAGTGGCGCGGGCCCAAAGGCCCGCGCCGGAGGGTTCGATAACTTTCCGTTCCAGAGGAACACGGCGAAGAAAACGATAACATCAGCGAAGGCCGTGCTCAGGATCGCCTGGACGAGGATCTGCGT
>JBDLQQ010000131.1:0-8353 GCA_039800465.1 Verrucomicrobiota bacterium | reverse complement strand
ATATCGATGCCGCTCGCGGAGATCGGTGCCTGTCCACCAGCGACCTGGGGGCGGGCCATGCCAATGAAGAAGAGGGCGAGTGCGATCCAGCGAAGGTTCAGCAGCACCACACCGGCGCGGCTCCGGCGCAGCTCGGTGATGCCCTTGACCAGGCTGAGGCTGGAGTAGAGGAATGCGCTCTCCGGTCCGGTCCTCCCCCGCAGCCACGCGAGCAGCGGGATCGAGAGGAGGCCCAGCAGCCACCAGGGGGATCCGAACGTGAGGTTCATCGCTGGCGCGGGGGCATGGCCGGCGGCGCGGCCGGTCCGTTTGGCGATGGCACCGTCTCCTCGACCAGTCGGACTGCGGCCTGGTGCAGGGCCTGGAGTTCGGACCGGTCCACGACGGCCCGCGCGAACTTCACGAGATCGCAGCGGGTCAGGAAGTCCGCCAGGAGCTCCTTGTGGCGGCCGTCGAGGGCGACGCTCCCGGTCAGCTCGGCGAGGAACTCCTCGGTCGTGCGCTCCGGCGCGCGCAGGCCGAACCGTCCCTCGAGGTAGTTCCGCGCGGCCTCGGACACTTCGACGACGAACCGCTCGGGATCCCCGATCCAGGCGAGGGCCGCCTGCAGACGCCGCCGGGCCGCCTCCTCGGGGGATAGCGTCGGGGTTCCGACCCCGCCGGACTGCTGTTTCCTCTGCCACCAGCGCCACGCGAGGAGGATGCCGGCCGTGACCGCTGCGAGGGCCAGAGCGGCCCAGAGCCAGGTCCAGGGTGACTCGATGTCGATCGGTCCCCGGATGTCCCGGATGGGCTGGGGGGCTGCACTGGGCGCCGGCGCTGTCGTCAGAGGTGGAATCCGCGCCAGGTTCGTCGCGCCGTGGAGGAGGCTCGCCGTGACCGCTCCCACCAGTGCGAGAATTCGCCTCCCGAAGAGCGGGCGGACGGGCAGGGATGCTCTGATGGGGCTCTCGGGGATCATCCGCGGCGTCGTCGTTTGTCTCGGGTGTCGAAGAACTGCTGGAGAGCCCGGTCGTAAGGCGCATCGGTCCGGACCCGGATCGCATCGACCTTGGCCTGACGGAACAGCCGATCGAGTTCGCGGCGGGTCTTCTCCTGCCGCTGGGCGAAGGCGTCGCGTCGCCGCTGGTCGGCGGTGTTCACCTCCACGACCTCCCCCGTCTCGGCATCCTGGAGCACCAGACGGCCCAGTCCGGGCAGCTGTTCCTCGAAGGGGTCGACGATCTGGATCGCGACGAGGTCGTGTCTCCGGCTGACCTGACGCAGCGAAGTGACTGAAACCCGGCCCAGGCTCTCGCTCCGGACGACGCGTCGTCGGAGGTGCGCCGCGATCTCGGCACGGCTTGGGTTGGTCTCGCCGAGGAAGTCCGACAGCACCAGGACCACGGCACGGTGGGGCAGGATTCGGTCGGCGAACTGCAGGGCCCCGTTTAGCGAGGTGCCGCGGTATTGGGGCTTGTGGAAGAGGATGTCGCGGATCACCCGCAGCACGTGGCGACGTCCCTTACGGGGCGGGATGAATTTCTCGACCACCTCCGTGAATAGAAGCAGGCCGACCCGGTCCTGATTGCGGATCGCGGAGAAGGCGAGGACGCAGGCAATCTCGGCGGCGAGCTCGCGTTTGGACTGGTCGATGGATCCAAAGAGCCCGGACGCGCTCAGGTCCACCATGAGGAGCACCGTGAGCTCACGTTCCTCGCGGAACTTCTTCACGAACGGATGGTTCATCCGCGCCGTGACGTTCCAGTCGATCGCCCGGACCTCGTCCCCCGGCTGGTATTCCCGGACCTCGTCGAAATCCATCCCCTGGCCGCGGAACGCGGAATGGTACTGCCCAGCCAGGGTCTCATCGACCAGGCGCCGCGTCCGGAGCTCGAGCAGCCGGATCTTCTTGAGCAGTTCCTTGGGGATCATGTCGGGGCGTGTGCTTCACGGGCCGGCCGGGGTCCAGGCAGACTCGGGGTCTGGCTGTCACTCCGGTCCGCCCCACCATCCGGATCAGGGCACCGGGAGCTCGTCGAAGATCCGCTGGATGATGTCCTCGGCACTCTTCTCCTCGGCCTCCGCCTCGTAGGTCAGCGTGATGCGGTGCCGGAGGACGTCCATGCCGATGCTCTTGACGTCCTGGGGCGTGACGTAGCCCCGGCCGCGCAGGAAGGCATGTGCCTTGGCTGCGAGGGTGAGCGAGATGGTGGCGCGGGGGCTGGCCCCCATCTGGATGAAGTCCTTCACGCCGATGTTGTAGTGCTGCGGATCGCGGGTCGCGCACACGACGTCCACGATGTAGTCCTTCACCTTGTCGTCGCAGTAGAGCTCGTTGATGACATCGCGGGCGCGGAGCAGGGTGGCTGGATCGACGACTGGCGACGCCGTCGGCTGACCCGAGGTCCGGGCCATGAGGTCTAGGATCTGACGCTCCTCGTCGCGGGTCGGGTAGCCGATCTTGAGCTTCAGCATGAAGCGGTCGACCTGGGCTTCGGGCAGTGAGTAGGTGCCCTCCTGCTCGATCGGGTTCTGGGTGGCGAGGACCAGGAACGGCTCCTCGAGCTTGAAGGTCTGGTCACCGATCGTGACCTGGCGCTCCTGCATGGCCTCGAGCAGGGCCGACTGCACCTTGGCCGGGGCGCGGTTGATCTCATCGGCCAGCACCAGGTTGGCGAAGACCGGTCCGCGTCGGATCGAGAACGTACCCGACTGCGGATTGTAGATCTGGGTGCCGACGACGTCGGCCGGCAGCATGTCGGGCGTGAACTGGAGCCGGCTGAACTTCACGTGCAGGCCGGTGGCGAGTGTCTTGACCGACAGCGTCTTGGCGAGGCCGGGGACGCCCTCGAGAAGGACGTGTCCGTTGGCCAGCAGGCCGATCACGAGGCGTTCGGTGAGGTATTTCTGGCCGACGACGCACCGCTGGATCTCGGAGAAGAGCGGGTTGAGGAAGGTGCCGGCCTCCTGCACGGCGGCGTTGAGGGCTGTGACGGAACTCATGATGTCAGATCGGAAGTATTGTGGGGGAAGGACACTGGAAAAAGTCCCAAGTTCAATCTGGACGGTTCGTCCGGTCCGGGAATTCCGCCTCCGGTCCGGGCTGTCGTCTGGTAGCCTCTGGACATGCAGACGCTGTTCGTCGCCACAGGCAACGCCCACAAGGTGGAGGAGATCCGGTCGGTCCTGGGTACTACGTTCCGGGTGATCTCGCAGAAGGACCTGGGGCTGTACCTGGAGCCGGAGGAGACCGGTTCGACCTTCGCCGAGAATGCCAGGATCAAGGCCCTCACCTGGGCCCGGCATCTGGGTTCGGGATCCGGTGTCCAGGCGGTGGACGGGGTGTTGGCGGATGATTCGGGCTTGGAGGTGGATGTCCTCGGTGGCGCCCCCGGGGTGCATTCGGCCCGTTATGCCCACCTCGAGACCGGTCAACCGGGCAATGCGCCCGATGCTGCGAACAACGACCGGTTGCTGCGGGAACTGACCCGGTTTCCGGTCGCCCGCTGGACGGCCCGGTTCAAGTGCGTCCTGGCGTTGGCCCCGGTCCGACCTGGGGTTGCAGATGACGTTCTCGAGAGCGAAACCCGATGGTTTGAGGGGGCCTGTGAGGGCCGGATCCAGCCGCTGGGCTCCGGGGTTGGAGGGTTCGGATACGATCCGCTATTTGTGCCGGAGGGCGAGACGCGGTCGTTCGCGGAGTTGGGGGCATCTGTGAAGAACCGGATCAGCCATCGCGCTCGTGCCCTCGCGGCGCTCTGGGATGCGCTGAGGGAAGGATAGGGATGGCGTTGTGTGGTTTGGGTTGGCTACTTTCAGGCCACGGTTCCCGGTTTACCATGAATGTCTCCGCCTCCCGATCGCTCCGCCGCGGCTTCACCCTGATCGAGCTCCTCGTGGTCATCGCCATCATCGCGATCCTGGCTGGCATGCTCCTTCCGGCCCTGTCCAAGGCGAAGGAGAAGGCGAAGTCGACCAGTTGCATGAACGCCCTCCGGCAGATGGCGATCGCGCAGAGCGTGTATGGAGCCGACTTCGGGGGGCGATTCACCCCGACCTTCGCCGTCCGGGGGTCCAATGTGGAGCGCAAGGCTTGGTTCAACTTCCTGGCCCCCTTCACCCAGACCACCAACCTCATCCTGTGCCCGAGCAAGACCAAGAAGTTCAAGGAGCTGGTGGCCCTGTATCCGAGTGATCAGCAGGACAAGGCGGTGTCGAACTACGCCATGAACTTTGGACTGGGTGGATGTGACTGGCCCGGCACCTGGGATGCCTCGAAGTTTCCGCAGCAGAAGGACTCCTCGATCAGGAGCCCGGCGACGGCCGTGCACCTGACCGACGGCGCCAGCCAGCCGCAGTCCACCAAGGATCCCCTCAAGTGTGTGACGGTGAAGTCCCCCGAGAAGGCAGGCGCCTGGGTCTTGCACGACCCGGTCAACAGCAGCCCGTGTGATGGATGTGTCACCGTCCCCTCGACCCAGGATCCGAACTGGGGCGGTCCGCACCTGCGCCACTCGGGCAGGAGCAACGTGTCCTTCGCCGATACCCACGTGGAGAACATGCTCTCCTCGAAGTGGTACTACGGCGGTTCCCCGTGGCTCCGCGCCGATGGTGTCGTGCAGTAAGTCGGGTCGGCGGTGCCTGCGGATTCAGAGTTCCATCTGCATCCCGAGTTCGACCACCCGGCTGGCGGGCAGACGGAAGAATGCCGTCGCGCTCTGGGCGTTCCGGGAGAGGATGCCGAACAGGATCTGACGCCATCGGGGGAACTGTGATGGGGCAGAGGGCACGATCGTCTCGCGGCTGAGCAGGAACGCGGTCTCCATGATCCGGATCGACAGCCCCTGATGGGCGCAGAGGTCCAGGACCTTCTGGATGTCCGGCTCCTCGAAGAAACCGAATCTCGCCCGGACCCTCCAGAACCCTTCTGGAAGCGATTCGATGTCCACCCGCTCGGCATCGGGCACCCGGGCGGCCTCCACCCCCTGGAGGGTCAGGAAGATCACGCGTTCGTGGAGGACCTTGTTCAGCTTCAGGTTGTGGAGCAGCGCGAGGGGTGTCCCGTCCGCGTTGCCCGAGAGGTAGACCGCCGTGCCTGCCACGCGGGTCGGTTCGCGTCGTTGCACGCTCTGGATCAGCGTCTGGATGGGGACCGCGACCGACAGGATCTTCCGTCCAAGGATCTCACGTCCCTGCTTCCAGGTACGCATCGTTGCGTACAGCACGATCCCAATCACCAGGGGGAACCAGCCGCCATGGAGGATCTTGAGGGCATTCGCGCCGAGGAATGAGATCTCGAGGGCGAGCAGGGGAGCCCCGACCGCAAGGATCCGGGTCCCATGCCAGTTCCAGCACTTCCGGGCCGCGACAAGAAACAGCAACGTCGTGATGGTCATCGTGAGCGTGACCGCGATGCCATAGGCGGAGGCGAGCCGTGACGAGGTCTGGAACCCCACCACGAGGCCCAGGCAGGCGACGGCCAGGGCGGCATTGACCTGAGGCATGTAGACCTGGCCGCGTTCCCGCTCCGACGTGTGCTCGATCGCCATCCGCGGGATGTACCCGAGCTGCATGCCCTGCATCGTCAGGGAGAACGCCCCACTGATCAGGGCCTGCGAGGCGATGATGGCTGCGGCTGTCGCAAGCCCGATCAAGGGGACGAGCATCCACTTGGGGCCCAGGTTGAAGAATGGGTTCCCCGCGGCCCCGGGGTTGTGGAGCAGGAGTGCCCCCTGGCCGAGGTAGTTCAGGATCAGGGCCGGGAAGACGAGTCCGAACCAGGCGATCCGGATGGGGCGTCGGCCGAAATGGCCCATGTCGGCATACAGGGCCTCCCCGCCGGTGATCACGAGGACCACCGATCCCAGCACCGGGAAGACGGTCCAGCCCCCGGCGAGCAGGAACCCCAGTCCATGGAGGGGGTTCAGGGCCGACAGGATCTCCGGATGGCGGACCAGCTGGGGGACTCCGAGGGCTGCCAGGGCGGTGAACCAGAGGATCATCACGATGCCGAACACGCGGCCCACGGCGGCGGTGCCGGCTTTCTGCACCAGGAACAGCCCTGCGAGGATGATGCTCGACAGGGGGACGACCCATGATTCGAGCCTTGGTTGGAGGACGGTCAGGCCCTCGACGGCTCCCAGCACGGAGATGGCGGGGGTGATCATGCCGTCGCCGTACAGCATCACCGCACCGAACAGGCCGAGTGCGATCATCACGCGCGCCCCCAGAGGTTTCTGGCCGGGACGCCCCCGCTCCGGAAAGGCGAGCGACATCAGCGCGAAGATCCCTCCCTCGCCGCGGTTGTCCGCCATCAGGATCAACCCGACGTACTTCACGGCGACGATCAGGATCAGGGACCAGATGAGCAGGGACACCACGCCCACGATGTTGCCGGGGTTGACGGCGACCCCGTGGTGACCATCGAAGCACTCCTTGAGCGTGTAGAGGGGGCTGGTTCCGATGTCGCCATAGACCACCCCCAGCGCGGCGAGGGTGAGTCCAGCGAGGTGCCAACGTCCCGTCGGTTCCCCATGGGACGTCGCCGTGTCCGGGGACGTTGCTGGTTGGGCTCCCGAGCCAATGGGCGGGCGCGAGGTGGAATCGTTGGGGTTCTGCCTGGGATGGGAGGTTCCATCCGGGTTGGGCCGGTCAGTCATGATTTAGCAAACGAACGGTTCAAGGACACCGGTCGTCCGCGAACATCGCGGTCCGTCAGCATGTCCCTTCCATCGCCTACGAGGTTAGCTGTCGGGCTAGGGCTGAAAGGTGCCCCGATCCCCGGTTGCCCGGTTCACTGCGCCCCGTCCCGGAGAGTCTGCCCTCCGGGAGTTCGGGTCCCCCGCGCCCGTCGTGTGGAGGACGACGGACCTCGGCGCGGGTTGGATCGCACTCCGGGGGGGATTCGTCAATGCGGTCGACGTTGCCGTATCCGAAGCAGCATCCTGGGTGAAGAGCCCTGCGTCTCTGGCCGTCGATCCGGTGATTCGGGCGGACATTTCCCGCCTTTGTCAGTACCTTAACACAATGATCCTTCCCCGATTCGGACTCATCCTTCCCCTGCTGGGGTTGGCTTTTGGGGCCTCGGCGGCCGAGGAGCGTGTCGACTTCAACTTCGAGGTCCGGCCGCTGCTCTCCGATCGCTGTTTCTTCTGCCATGGGCCCGACGACAAGGCCCGGAAGGCGAAGCTGCGCCTCGACCAGCGCGAGGGCCTGTTCCAACCCAGGAAGGATGGCACCTGGATCGTGAAACCCGGCGATCCTGCGGCGTCGGAACTCATGAGGCGGGTCCTGTCGAAGGATCCCGACGACGTCATGCCGCCGCCGGATTCCCACATCGACCTCAATGAGGCGGAGAAGGATGTCCTGCGGCGCTGGATCCAGCAGGGTGCCGAGTGGGGTGATCACTGGGCATTTCGCCCCCTGACACGGTCTACCCCTCCGGAGGCCCCGGAAGGGGTGCGGGTCCTCAACCCGATCGACCAGTTCGTTACCGCGCGTCTTGCGACCGCGGGTCTCAAGCCGTCCCCGCCGGCAGACCCCACCCGACTTCTCCGACGGATCCGCCTCGACCTCACTGGGCTTCCCCCGACTCCCGAGGAACTCGAGGCATTCGGCCGGGACCATTCCCCCGCCGCCTACGAACAGGCCGTCGACCGTCTGCTGGCGTCACCGGCCTATGGCGAACGGCGGGCCAATGAATGGCTGGATCTCGCACGCTTTGCCGACACCTATGGGTATCAGACCGACGCCGACCGGGATCTTTCCCCGTGGCGCGACTGGGTGATCAAGGCCTTCAACGAGAACCTGCCCTACGACCAGTTCATCACCTGGCAGCTCGCAGGGGATCTTCTCCCGGATGCCACGGACGAGCAGATCCTGGCCACCGCCTTCAACCGGCTCCACCGCCAGACCAATGAGGGCGGCAGCATCGAGGAGGAGTTCCGCAACGAGTACGTCGCCGACCGTGTCCACACCATGGGTACCGCCTTCCTGGGGCTGACCCTCGAGTGTTCCCGGTGTCACGACCACAAGTACGACCCGATCAGCCAGCGCGACTACTACTCGCTGGCGGCGTTCTTCAACAACATCGACGAATCCGGGCTGTACGCCCATTTCACCGCGGCGACGCCGACCCCGACGCTGCTGCGCTGGGAAGGGGATGCGAAGGCACGTCATGCCGAGCTCCGGCGCGAGCTGGCCCGCGCCGAGGAGCGGCTCGCCATCGTCGCCCGTGAGGCTCGGGACCGGTTCCCGTCGATCAGTTCGAGGCCGCCCATGCCCACGCCTGTGGCGCACTATTCGTTGGACGCCATCGTCGACAACCGGACCCCCGACCGCATGAGCACCAACGCGGCGTCGCTGTCGGAAG
>JBDLQQ010000130.1:0-15529 GCA_039800465.1 Verrucomicrobiota bacterium | reverse complement strand
ACAAAGGCCTGTGAGTCGCGCCTCGTCGTAGATCGCGGTCGTCCGGTCGACAACGTCCTCCCACGAACGGCTCGGATGGATGTTCACCTCGATGACCCCGGGATCGGGTGTCACGGCGATCCGGTCCAGTCGCGGATCCCGGGGAGGGGGTTCACCCTCGATGATGACCGGGAGACCGAGCTCAGCCGACTGGGCCTCGATGGCCGAGACGAGATCCAGATAGCTCTCGATCGACGGCAGCGGCGGCATGAAGACATGGAGACGACCGTCCCTGGGTTCCACGCACAACGCGGTCCTGATGATCCAGGGAGCGGATTCCCCCGTCGCCGGTCGCTGGTCGTTCAGACTCTGGCTCCTTGGGCGTCCGCCACCCGATTCCGGGAACCCAAGTGCCGCGGATCCAGAGGCAGGCCGGAGGAACCGTTTCGGAAGCGGAGTCCTCCCAGCGAAGGGGTCCTGGGCAATCACGTGGGGGTACTCACGTTCAGAAACCCAGGGGAGTGAATCGAGTGGCAGACGGAGTCCCATGGGCGAATCGCCCGGGATAAGCCAGAGGAGATCGTCGTCGCGCAGGAACCACGGACCACTCCGCCACCCACCGTCCTCGTCCACACCAATGGGCAGGGCATAGCCAACGACCGATCCAATACCGCTCTGGTAGATGCGGGCCAGGCGGTCTCGCTCGAGACGGTCCTTCAGGCGGGAGACCTCGGGGGTGACGTTGCTGGGTAGACGACGTTCCCTCCAGGTGAGGTAGAAGACGTCCTCGAAGCCGGGAAGCAGCCAGCGGTCGTCGAAACCGAGGTATCTGGAAAGACCCCGGGCCAGAGCCTCAGCCTCCCGAGGCCCGTGGCCATAGTCCTTCGACTCGTCGGCGATCAGGGACTCATCCCGCCAGATGGGCACCCCGTCCTTCCGCCAGAACGCGGAGAGGGCCCACCGGGGGAGAGGCTCACCGGGATACCATTTGCCCTGCCCGTAATGGAGCAGGGCACCGGGAGCGAACCGGCGTTTCAGGCGACGAAGCAGCTCACCCGAGAGGATCCGTTTCCGGACCGAGACCGCCGTGGTGTTCCATTCGGCCCCCTGGGGATCGTCTGCGGAGACAAAGGTGGGTTCCCCGCCCAGGGTCAGACGGACATCCCCAGCCTCCAGGTCCGCGTCGACCCGCCTGCCCAGATCGATGATCCGCGCCCAGGTTTCTTTGGAGTAGGGCCGGGTCACCCGAGGACTCTCGTGGATCCGGGTCACCGTCATCTCGTGGACGAGATTCGACTCGCAGGGATCGACGGCACCGGTGACCGGGGCGGCGGATCCAGGCTCCGGAGTGCATGACAAGGGGATGTGCCCCTCGCCGGCGAGGAGACCGGAAGTGGGGTCGAGCCCGATCCAGCCCGCACCCGGCAGAAACACCTCGCACCAGGCATGGAGATCGGTGAAGTCCGCTGTCGGTCCTGAGGGCCCACCGAGAGCCTTCACGTCAGGGGTCAGCTGGATCAGATACCCACTCACGAAACGCGCCGCGATACCGAGGTGACGCATGAGGTGAACGAGGAGCCAGGCGGAGTCCCGGCAGGAACCGGATCCCAGACGCAGGGTGGCCTCCGGGGATTGGACCCCCGGCTCGAGACGGATCAGGTAACGGACCGACTCGTGGACCCTCCGGTTGAGGGCGACGATGAAGTCGACGGTCTGGGTCCGTCCCTCAAGGGAGGCCAGAGCAGAGGGACCTTCGATACCGAGGAGTCCACTGCAGATCGAATGGAGGAATTCCGCGACCGGTCCGCTGGGGGGACCCACGGTCAGAAACGGATCGAGATCCCGCTGAAGGCCTGTGTCGTATCGGAATGGAAAGACCGTCGATCCGGGCTCCAGGAAGAAGTCGAACGGGTTGAGCACCGACATCTCCGCGACGAGGTCGACCTCGATGCAGAGCTCCTCCATGGGTTCCGGGAACGTCAGGCGTGCGTTCCAGTTGGAGAAGGGATCCTGCTGCCAGTGGATGAAATGGTTGCCCCCCGTGATCCGCTGCGAATGGCTGAGGATGCGGGTCCGGGTGTGCGGAGCAGGGCGCAGTCGGACGACATGGGGTCCGTGGGCCACCGCCCGATCGTACCGATAGTGGGTGAGATGATGGAGCGCGACGTGGATGGCCATGGCGTGGGACGAGGCTCAGTGGGCCTCGTTGTAGCGGCTCCGCCGGCTCACCGTGGGTGTCCGGAAGGCGAAGAACGAGTCGTGGATCCCGGATCCTACCAGGTTGATCTTCGACTGGAGCTCGTCGAGGTACTCGTGGAGTCCGGAATCCTCGATCTCGTCGACCTGTGTGAATGCCAGGTCCGAGCAGAGCTGTCCGAGGAGTTTCTCCGAGGGGTTTCGGAAACTGCCAAGAGGGGTTCCGGTGATGTGATGGAGGGAGCTGCGGGCGCCATCCAGGCAGTGCCGGACGCTCCGGGGGAAGTCGGGATCGAGGAGCAGGAACTCGATGATGCCGTCCGGACGGATCCGGCCGTGTCGTTTCCGGTACATCTCGAAGGCGCTGGCACTCCGGAGGACAGCGGCCCAGTGGATGTCATCGAGGCCGGCAGCCGTCTCCGCCCCGGATCCGGCGGGGATGTAGTACTTCACGTCGAGGATCCGGGAGGTCTTGTCGGCGCGTTCGATGAGGCGTCCCAGCTCGATGAAGTGCCAGGCTTCATTGCGGGTCATCGTCGCCACGGTGATGCCGCTGAACAGGTGGCAGGCCTGTTTGACCTCGGAGTAGAAGGCGAGGGTCATCTCCTGGCCGACGCTCCCCTGGGCCGCCTGGTCCTGGAGCCGGAGGTAGAAGCTGTTCAACTGCTCCCACATCTCGGAGGAGATGATCTCCCGGATCGACCTGGCGTTTTCCCGGGCACCTCCGAGGCAGGAGAGGATGGAATTGCTGTTGTCGGGATCGAAACTCAGGAAATGGATCGTATTGGAGGAATCGGCTAGCTGGGCTCGTCGGGCGAAGGTCTCACTGTCCCCAAGGGTGTCGATGAGCGGACGCCACTGCTCGTCGCCCACGAAGGGGTTGTCGAGCATCAGGTTGAGGTTGACGTCGATGATGCGGGCCACGTTCTCGGCCCGCTCGACGTAGCGGCTCATCCAGTAGAGGGAATCAGCGACTCGGCTCAGCATGACGGTGGGGTTCCAGGTGGCGGGCCAGGGGAAGGGTGCTGCGACTAGTGCGGGGCGACGGGCGAGGCGAGGACCATCGCCGGGGGGCGACCACCGGCCGATGAGGCCTCCGGATGTCCATCCTCGGGTTCGGCCAGCACCCAGGTGTCCTTGGTGCCGCCACCCTGCGACGAGTTGACCACGAGTGATCCCTTCCGCAGAGCGACCCGTGTCAGCCCCCCCGGCAGCACGAAGATGTCGCGTCCGTAGAGGATGTAGGGCCTGAGGTCCACGTGGCGGCCCTCCAGATGGTCCTCGCAGATCGTCGGAACCCGCGAGAGCGAGAGGGTCGGTTGGGCGATGTAATTCCGCGGGTTGGCGATGATGAGGCGTCGGAACTCCTCGATCTTGTCCTTGGAGGCATGCGGGCCGATCAGCATGCCGTAGCCCCCGGATTCATTGGCCGCCTTGACCACGAGGTCACCGAGGTTTTCCAGGACGTACTTGAGGTCCTGTTCCTCCGAACAGATGTAGGTCGTGACGTTGGGGATGATGGCCTCCTCACCGAGATAGTACCGGATCACCCTCGGGATGTAGGCGTAGACCGCCTTGTCGTCGGCGACACCGGTTCCCGGGGCATTGGCGAGGGCCACATTGCCGGCCTTGTAGACCTCCATCAGGCCCGGAACCCCCAGCATCGAGTCGGCCCGGAACGCCCTGGGGTCCAGGAAGTCGTCGTCGATGCGGCGGTAGATGACATCGACCCGCTCAAAGCCGTTGGTCGTGCGCATCCAGACGAAACCCTCGTGGACGACCAGGTCGCTGCCCTCGACGAGCTCGACTCCCATCTGTTGGGCGAGGAAGGAATGCTCGAAGTAGGCCGAGTTGTAGCGTCCCGGGGTCAGGACCACGACCCGGGGCTGGCTGCCGCCGTCGGGGGTGATGAATTCCAGGATATCCCGGAGGCGAGCCGGGTAGTTGGACACCGGTCGGATCCGAGCCCCTGAGAAGACCTCAGGGAAGAGGTTCTTCATGAGCCGACGGTTCTCGAGGACGTAGGAGACACCGGAAGGGCAACGAATGTTGTCCTCAAGCACGAGGATCTGGCCGGCACGGTCCCTGACCAGATCGGTTCCGGTGACATGGCACCAGATGCCCTGGGGTGGCTTCAGCCCGATGCACTGCTCCCGGAATCCCTTCGACGAGGCGATGACGTGTCTTGGGATGATGCCATCGCGGAGGATCTTCTGGTCGTGGTAGAGGTCATCCAGGAACAGGTTCAGGGCGAGGATCCGCTGTTGGAGTCCCTGCTCCAGACGCTTCCATTCGGTGCCGGACACGATCCTGGGGATGAGGTCGAACGGCAGGGTCTTCTCGACCCCGCGGTTGTCGCTGTAGACGTTGAAGGTGATGCCAGCCTGCATGAGGGCCCTTTCAGCGGCCTTCTGGCGCAACTTGAGTTCCCCCTGCGGCAGACCCTCTATTTCTCGGGCCAGGAGGCGGGATGCGGGATGCGGTTCCCCCGATGAGGAGATCATCTCGTCGTAGAAATCGCCTCGGTCATATCGGGAAAAGTTCATGGCAAGTCGGGATCCGGGACTCCAAACCCTCGCCCTCCGGGCGCACATGCCGTGCCATCAGAGGCAGCGACGGCGGCAAAACCCCCAGAGTCGCAACCGAAAGGCGAATTCTAGGCCCTGAAAATCGAGACGAGATGCTGGAGTGCGATCGGTGAAAGGGAATCTGGTGGGCCAGGTTGTGGACGTAGCCGAGGCGAATCACCTGGTGGGCTACTGCACCGGATTGGACACTCTGGGTAGAACCGACCAGCGGCTCGAGTCAGGTCCCGGGACTGAAGGGCCTCTCAGGCGGAGACCAGATTGCCTGGCTCGGGGCCGTACGGTGGTGCTGGTTCATCAGCGAAACCGCGATCGAACCCAGACCAGTAGTCCGAGGCCTCCCGTCAACGTGGGCAATCCATACAGGGCGAGCCCAAGGCTGAATGCGGCTCTCTGCAGGATGAGGTGAGCGTAGACAATACCGTAGGCCAGCGTGATGACGGAGAGAACGAGTTGGAGGACCGAGGATCGCCAGCGAGTCAAGGCGAGGACGACCACCGCAAGCATGGAGACCCCTGGAATGAATGCGCCGATGAGAAAAGGGAGGAACTAGAAGTCGCCCATGCGGCCGTGGAAGTGATTTGCCAGAGGTGGGGCCGAGGCCTCGGATAGAAAGAGGACCAAACCGGCGAGGCGCGGATCAAGTCGCCCCTCCTGGGATTCTGCCGCCCTACGAGGAGGATGGTCGGGACGACAGGATTTGAACCTGCGACGTCTTGCTCCCAAAGCAAGTGCTCTACCGGGCTGAGCTACGTCCCGAACCGCAACAGGGCGGACTGTGCGCTGTGGCACCGGACCGGGAAAGCCTTTCTTCTGCCAGGCTGTCGACCAGCCAGGTCGCCGCCACCAAGGCCCGCTGTGGGAGTGGCCTCGATCATCGGCCCCCGAGCGACGTGATCAGCCGCCTCAGTTCCTTGAGCCGCGCCGTGGCCTCCCGCTTCTCCAGCCTTGGGAACTGGCCTCCGACCGTGAGCAGGTCGCCGCCACGGACCACCTTCACCTTGGCCTGGGTGACTTCGATCGAGCTCACGTTGTTGTGGGCGGCATCCAGACGGAGATCGTGGACAGCGAACAGCAATTCGACCTGCTGGGGCAGGGGTCCGAACCGGTCTCGGATCTCGGCCTTCAGGGTCGACAACTCCGAGGATTGTCGGGCCAGGGCCAGTCGCCGGTAGATCTCGAGACGATGCTCGGGTTCCCGGAGGTAGTCGACCGGCAGGTAGGCCGGGACCTTTGGGGGCTCGGGTCTGCATTCCAGGTTCCGGGAGGCGGCCGCATCCTCGGATTCGCTCCAGTAGGTGACCACGCCCTCCCGCGGCACTTCGATGTCGATCCCGGTTCGTCGGGCGGCTGGACGACGCGACTCCTCGATGGGACGGCCCTCCTCACCGGGGTTCATCGCGAGGAAGTCGAGTTGGATCCGGACTTCGACGCGGGGCGTCACCTTCTCGCCCTTGAGCGAGGCGATGCTCTGTTTGAGAAGCTGACAGTACAGGTCGAATCCGACCGCCGTGATGTGGCCACTCTGCTGGGCGCCCAGGATGTTGCCGGCACCGCGGATCTCGAGGTCCCGCATGGCGATCTTGAACCCGGATCCGAGCGCCGAGTACTGCTTGATCGCACTCATCCGCTTCCGCGCCTCGGTCAGCAGCTGCGCGTGTCGTGGAAGCATCAGGTAGCAGTACGCCTGGTGCTTGTAGCGGCCGACCCGGCCGCGGAGCTGGTACAGTTCGCTCAGGCCGAATCGGTCGGCCCGATCGATGATCATCGTATTGGCGTTCGGGATATCGAGTCCGCTCTCGATGATGGTGGTGCTCACGAGGACATCGATCTCCCCATTCACGAAGCGCGTCATCACCCGCTCCAGATCGTCGGCATCCATCTGCCCGTGTCCGATGTCGATCCGGGCGTCGGGAATCAACGCCTTCAGTTTGAGGGCGACACCCTCGATGGTGGAGACCCGGTTGTGGAGGAAGTACACCTGTCCTCCCCGGTTCAGTTCCCGTTGGATAGCATCCCGGATCACCCGTTCATCGTAGTTGCCGACGACGGTCTCGACCGGCAGGCGATCCTGAGGAGGGGTCTCGAGCGTGCTGAGATCCCGGGCGCCGGTGAGCGCCAGATGGAGGGTTCTCGGGATCGGCGTGGCGCTCAGCGTCAGGACATCGATCGTCGTGCGGAGGATCTTGAACTGTTCCTTGTGCTTCACGCCGAACTTCTGCTCCTCGTCCACGATCACGAGTCCAAGATCCTTGAACTGCACGTCCGGGGACACGAGGCGGTGGGTGCCAATGACGACGTCGACCGTCCCGGCGGCGGCCGCCTCGAGGACAGCGCGCTGCTGCTTGGGCGTGCGGAAGCGGGAGAAGAGTTCGAGTCGGACCGGGAACTCGGCCATCCGTTCCCGGAAGTTGTTGTAGTGCTGCTGCGCCAGCACGGTGGTCGGCACGAGGATGGCGACCTGCTTTCCGGCCATGACCGCCTTGAATGCAGCCCGGATGGCGACTTCGGTCTTCCCGAAGCCGACATCGCCGCAGATCAGTCGATCCATGGGTCTCGTGGATTCGAGGTCCCGTTTGGTGGCCTCGATGGCCCGCAGCTGGTCCGGGGTCTCCTCGAACTCGAAGGAGGCCTCGAACTCCCGCTGCCAGTTCGTATCCGGCGCAAAGGCATGACCGGGCAGGCTGGCCCGGGCGGCCTGGATCCGGAGCAGGTCGCCGGCGAGGTCCTTGACCGCCTTCTCGGCCTCCTGCTTCGACTTCGTCCACCGGGTCCCCCCGAGGGTGCTCAGGACGGGGCGGGCCTTGCCGGCACCGACATAGCGGCCGACGAGGTGCGCCTCACTGACCGGCACGTACAGGCGAGGCGACTCGCCGCCGGGTTCACGCGGGGCGTACTCGATCACGAGGCATTCCTGTCCCTGGGACGTCTCCGAGGAGAGCTTGGAATCCTTCGCCTTCGGCGGTGGCAGCAGCTTGAGCCCGCGGAACCGTCCGATGCCGTGCTGGAGGTGGACCACGAAGTCGCCGTCCTCGAACTCCGTGAAGTCGACCTCGAGTGCGGAACGCAGTGCCCGGGCATGGGGGGACTTCAGACGGCGGGGACGCGAGACCTTGTACCGGCCGTAGATCTCCGCGTCCGTCACCACCGCCAGGGAGGCTTCTGGCATCAGAAAGCCCCTGGAAACAGACCCCAGGTGCACCACCGGGTCCAGGGCCTTGGCAGAATCACCAGCCGTCCCGAGACCGTATTCGGTCCAGAGTTCCGCGAAGCGCTGACGTTCGCCGTCGGTCCCGCAGAAGGCGTGAACGGCGGTGCCCTGTCGGAGCCACCGATGGATCTGACGGAAGAATTCCCGTCGCTGGGCCTCGGCAACGGTCGCCTCGGGAAGGACGGATCCGATCGGGCGATAGGCGTCGAGCGAGAGCGTCGTGGGCATCCCGGACGGTTCGGACCCGGAACCCGCTTCGGCATCCAGTTCCCCGGTCACCTCCAGGACCTGGAGGTGCCGGTTCTGGAGGATGCCGTGGAAATCCACCCAGGTGAGGTGGAAGGGGCTGTTGGGCTCGACCTGTTGGGAATGGCGAAGGGCTTGGTCCATCAACGCGTCGGGCTCGAGGAGCAGGACCAGCGCGTCGTTTGGGAGGTGGTCCAGAAGGCTCGACAGGCCCTCGGTGTTCGAGGGTTTGGCGGGAGTGTCTGGGGAATCCCAGGATTTCGGTCGAACCTGAAGCAGACCGAGTTCACCGGCGGGCGGGATGCGGAGGGCGGCGATCTGTTCCCGTGAGACCTGGGTCTGGGGATCGAACTCGCGGAGGGACTCCAATTCGTCCCCGAAGAACTCCAGTCGTACCGGCCACGGCGAGCTCAGGGGCCAGAGGTCCACGATCCCACCCCGCCATGACAACTCACCCTTGCCGGTCACCTGGGTCTCCGGCTCGTAGCCCTGTTCCTCCAGCCACTCGATGAGGTCGAGGGGATTGCAGGTCTCGCCCCGGGAGAGGCTTCTGACGCGGCGGGCGAGGCCCTCGCGACCAAACGTCAGCTGCTGCAGGGCGTTGATGGTCGCGACGATCGGCCGCTGGGGTTGTTCGGGATCCGACAGCGCCACGAGGGTCTCGAGGCGCTCACTGACGATGTCGACGTGGGGCAGCTTCTTCTCGGTGGGCAGGACGTCCCATGCCGGGAAGAAACGGGCGCCGAGGCGCGTCTGGGCCTTGTCAGACCGTTCCTGTCCAGCCCCGACTGCCAGCCATGTGTTCAGGTCGGCATGGAACTGTTCCTGAGTCTTGAGGGAATCGACGACGACGAGGATGGATCGGCCGGGGAACTGTCGGGCGAGGGCGGCGACGACACAGGGTGTCGAGGCGGCCGTAACGCCCGGCCACGCCACGACGTCTCCGGCCCTGAGGCGTTGGACAAGTGGCTTCCAGCCCGGGACGGAGCGTACGGCGTCGAGGATGTCGGGGCCTGACGCGGAAGGACGATTCCCCTTCAAGGCGGGCAACGTGGAGCGACTCCGGAAATCGCTCAACCCGCAAAAGGACCACCCTTCCTCCCTCCACCCCTTCTCCCCAGCTCCATGTCCCTTGACCCGTATGGCACTCCTCCCCACTTTGAGTCGTGCTCTCCAAGACACTGGCTGCCGCCGTCCTTTGTCTGACCGTGCTGGGGCTTCAAGCAGGATCCCCGGAACGCTCGGTCATCCAGATCCTCACCTTCAGTCAGCAACCCCAGTTCGACTCGCCGTGGCGTTACGACAACGTCCGGCGCTCCGGTGGATCGGGGTTCGTGATCAAGGGGAAGAAGATCATGACAAACGCCCATGTGATCGCCTGGGCCAAGCAGATCCTGGTTCGACGCTATCAGGATCCCCGGCCGTTCCAGGCGCGGGTCGCCTATGCGGGCCACGACTGCGACCTGGCGATCCTCGAGGTGGATGATCCGTCGTTCTTCGACGGACTGGATCCCCTCGAGTTCGGCGACCTGCCGGCGGTCCGCTCCGCGGTCGTCACCTGCGGCTATCCCGCGGGCGGCGAGCAGATCTCCTTCACCCGAGGGGTGGTGTCCCGGATCGAGGTCCAGAACTATGCCCATCCCGGCCACCGGTTCCTGCTCGCCGTGCAGACCGATGCGGCGATCAACCCCGGCAACAGCGGTGGCCCGGTGCTGCAGGATGACAAGGTCGTCGGCGTCGCCTTCCAGGGCGTTCCGGGCCTCGAGAACGCCGGTTTCTTCATCCCGCCTGAGGTGATCCGTCACTTCCTGAAGGACATCGAGGACGGAAAGTATGCCGGCTTCCCCGAGGTGGGCATGAACCTCGTTCCCCTCCAGAACCCGGCCTACCGGAAGTTCCTCGGATTGCCTGAGGATGGAGTCGGGGCGCGCATCGACAGCCTCCGCCCGGGTGGACCCGCGGAGAAGTTGTTGAAAAAGGACGATGTCGTCCTGGAAATCGCAGGATACCCGGTCGGCAGCGACGGTACGGTGTTGTATCGGGACAACCGCGTCTCCGGTGCGGTCCTGTTCCAGATGGTCCAGGATGGGGAGCCGGTGAAGCTGAAGGTGTGGCGGGATCGCAAGGCCATCGACGTCGAGGTCCCGGTGGCGGTGTACCGGGGCGATCGCCTGGCCGGGAACCACTATGACACCCCTCCGCGCTACCTGATCCATGGGGGCCTCGTCTTCACCCCCTTGAGTGCCGACTATCTGCGCACGCTGGGTCGCGACAGGCCGGATGCCTCGAGTTCGGCCCTGTTCTACGAGCTGTACTACCGGCGCTCCGAGGATCCGGAGGGGGCAAGGACTGAACCCGTGGTCCTGGCCACAACCCTGGCCCACCCGGTGAATGCCAACCTCCGCGTCCGCGGAAAAGTGCTGGTGAACCGGATCAATGGGGTTCGCATCGGCAGTCTTGAGGATGTCGCCCGTGCTCTCGAGCAGAAGAAGGAGGGAGCCCATGTGATCGAATTCGCCGGCCAGGATGGCATGGAGTGCCTCGAACGTGAGGCCTCGGCCCAGGCCAACCCCCAGATCCTCGAAACCTACGGAATTTCCTCCGACCGCCGCCTATGATCCGCCCCCTCCTCCTTGTTCTGCTCCTGATCGTCGGCGTCGCACCGGTCAACGCGGCCGAGTCCGTCTGGGAGAAGTCGGTCGTCACCGTCGAGGTCACCTTCAAGGACTACGACTTCTTCCAGCCCTGGAACACCCCGACCCGGTCCGTCCGCAAGCACGGCCTGTATGTCGGGAATCGTGAGGTTGTCACCACGGCCCAGTATCTGCCGACCGAGACGCTGGTCCGGTTGCAGAAGGGCGGACGCGGGAAGTGGTATGCCGCGAAGGTGATCTGGTTCGATCCGCACGCGGATCTGGCGGTGATCACCTCGGACGATCCCGAGTTCTGGGTCGGACTGCGCCCCGCGCGCCTGGCCAAGGCCATCCCCCAGGCACAGGACTTCAATCTGATCCGGTGGCGGGACGGCAATTTGGAGAGCCGCCGGGTGGAGTTCAGCAAGTTCGCCGTCAAGGATGGGTCCCTGAGTTTCGCCCCCCGGTTGACCCTCGAGCTGAACACCGACCTCGGCGGGTTGGGCTGGGCGGAGCCGGTGACCCTCGACGGCGCCGTCGCGGGGTTGACGACCTCGAAGTCGGGCAATACCTGCAACGTCGTCCCGGCACCCTTCATCCGACAGATCCTCGAGGCCCGTGCGAAGGGTCGATACCCGGGCATGGGGTATTTCGACTTCGTCTGGGAGCCCGGGGAGAACCCCACGACGCTCGAGCATCTCAAGCTCAAGGGCCCTGGACGCGGAGCCATCGTGATCCGCGTCCCTGATCGCCCTGGTGTGGAACCCGTCCTCAAGCCCAGGGACATCCTGCTGGAGGTCGACGGATTCCCCATCGACGTCGCCGGGGACTACCTCGATCCCCAGTATGGTCATCTCCTCCTGGAGAACCTCTCGAGTCGGGGACATCTGGCCGGGGACACGGTCCGGATGAAGGTCTGGCGCGACGGGGCTGAGACCAACATCAGCTACGTTCTGCCCAAGGCCCAATACCACGACGATCTCGTTCCCCGGGAATTGTTCGACCATCCGCCGGAGTACGTCGTTGCTGGCGGACTGGTGTTCCAGGCCCTCGACCAGCCCTTCCTGAGGGGTTGGGGCGAGGACTGGCGTCGCCGGGCTCCGTTTCGGCTGCAGCACTACCAGAATAGCGCTCCCACCCCGGAGAGGCCTTCACTGGTCCTCCTGAGCACCGTGCTGCCGGACCCGGTCAACGTGGGCTACCAGGATGCCCGGTTGCTCGTGGTCGACCGCATCAACGGACACCGGATCTCGACACTGGCAGATGTCGTCGAGGCCTTGAAGGATCCGAAGGACGGTGTGCATCGGGTCGAGTTCATGAAGGGCGACACCCTCCAGTCCCTGCTGCTCGATGCCGCCTCGATGGATCAGGCGACCCAACGGGTAATCCGCCGTTACGGCCTGCCAGCAGCCCAGCGCATCACGGGTCCAACGGCCCAGCAGAAGGCGCAAGGCACCAAGAGCGGTGCATAACGAAAAGGGGAGTCGGGTAGATGACCCGGCTCCCCTTTGTGTCCGCTGTTCTGGTCCTCTAGAACTGGGCGTCCGTGACGGCGCCCTCGCTGGCCGAGCTCACCTGGGCCGCGTACTTGGCGAGGATGCCTCGACGATAGTTCGGCTTGGGCTGCTTCCAGCGCTTGAGGCGATCGGCCAGTTCCTTGGCGGGGATCTTGAGGTCGATGGTGCGCTTCTCGGCGTCGATGACGATCGGGTCCCCGTTGCGGACCACGGCGATGGGGCCGCCGTCGAAGGCCTCAGGGGTGACGTGTCCGATGACGAAGCCGTGGGAACCACCGCTGAACCGGCCATCGGTGATCAGGGCGACTTCCTTGCCCAGTCCCTTGCCCATGATCGCGCTGGTGGGGGAAAGCATTTCCCGCATGCCTGGTCCACCCTTGGGGCCCTCGCCGCGGATGATGATCACGTGGCCGGCCTTCACCTTGCCGCCAAGAATGCCCTGCAGGGCGTCTTCCTCGCGTTCAAAGACGATTGCGCGGCCTGCGAAGGTGAGGCCTTCCTTGCCCGAAATCTTCCCTAGACCCCCACCCGGACACAGGTTTCCGCGGAACACCACCAGATGGCTGGTCGCCTTGATGGGATTGTCGAAGCCTCGGATGATGTCCTGACCCTTCGGATACCGGGGTGCCTTCCGGAGGTTCTCCCGCATGGTCTTGCCGGTGACCGTGAGGACGTCGCCGTGGAAGAGTCCCTCGTCGAGCAGCATCTTCATCAGCGGCACGGTCCCACCGATCTCAACCAACCGGGCCATGACATACTTGCCTGAGGGCTTCAGGTCAGCGAGAACGGGAACCCGCTTCCCGATGCGGGTCCAGTCGTCGATCGTCAACTTGACCCCGGCGCAGTGGGCCATGGCGATCAGGTGCATCACCGCGTTGGTCGAACCACCGAGCGCGATGACGAGGGTCATCGCGTTCTCGAAGGCCTCCTTGGTGAGGATGTCGCGGGGGCGGATGCCGCGTCGGATGAGGTTCATGACCGCGGCACCGGCATTCTCGCAGTCGAGCGTCTTGTCCTTCGACACCGCGGCCTGGGCCGAGGAGTTCGGCAGGCTCATGCCAAGAGCCTCGATTGCGCTCGCCATGGTGTTTGCGGTGTACATGCCACCGCAGGATCCAGCGCCCGGGATCGCGACCTCGGCGACACGCTCGACATCCTCTTCTGAACAGTTGCCGGCAGCGTTCTTGCCCACCGCCTCGAAGATGTTCACGAGGTCGACGTCCTTCCCGTCGAGTTCACCCGGCAGGATCGTGCCGCCGTAGACGAACAGGGACGGCCGGTTGAGGCGCGCGATCGCCATCAGGCAGCCGGGCATGTTCTTGTCGCAGCCGCCCACTGCGACAAAGCCGTCAAACCCCTGGCAACCGACGACGGTCTCGATGGAATCGGCGATGACCTCGCGTGAGACGAGGGAGTACTTCATGCCCTCGGTGCCCATCGAGATGCCGTCGGAGATGGTGATCGTATTGAAGACAACGGCCTTGCCGCCGGCCTCGTTGATGCCCTGGGACACACTCACCGCCAGCTGGTCGATGTGCATGTTGCACGGGGTGACCATGCTCCAGGTGGACGCGACGCCGACCTGGGGCTTTTGGAAGTCCTCCTTCTTGAAACCGGTGGCATAGAGCATGCCCCGGCTCGGGGCGCGTTCGATCCCGTCGACGACGATCGATGAGAACGGCCTGAGGTCGGTGGAACTCTTGGGTTTCTTGGACTTGGACGAGGATTTGGCGGAGGCACTCATGGTTCGGACGGGGAGTCTGGGCATCCAAAGAGGGAGGCAAAGGGCAAAATCAGTGCGGCGGGGTTCAAGGGACAACGTTCCTTGTTCCCGTCCCCGGGGCGTGGTATCGGAAAAACACTCCCAGAAGACTTCCCAACACGATGACCCCTATTCCCAACCCCAGAATCCGCCGTACTGCGGGATTCACCCTGATCGAACTTCTCGTGGTGATCGCCATCATCGCTATCCTTGCGGGGATGCTGTTGCCGGCACTGAGCAAGGCCAAGACCAAGGCCCAGGGCATATCATGCATGACGAATTCCCGGCAGCTGATGATGGCCTGGAAGCTCTACTCGGGGGACAACGGGGATCGGCTGGTCGGCGCCGCCAATTGGACGCCGCCGGGTCAGCGGGAGGTGCCGAATTGGACGGGCGGGAGCTGGCTCGACAACACCAGGGGCAGGGAGACCGATCCCAACAACTGGGACCATGACGCGTTCACGAAGAAGAGCGTGCTGTGGCCGTACACGGGCAAATCGGTCGGCATCTGGCATTGTCCTGCCGACATGACCATGGCGATGAACACCCGGGAGAAACGCCGGGTGCCGCGGATCCGAAGCATGTCGATGAACAACTGGGTGGGTGGCCCACCCTGGAGCGAGTCGGGATCCGGGTGGCGGGTCTACACGAAGGAGGGGGACATCCAGAACCCGGGCCCCTCCCAGACGTTCGTCCTGCTCGACGAACGGGAGGACTCGATCAACGACGGCTACTTCGTGGTGGACATGAACGGGTTTGTGGAAGGCGACGGGAGCAAGATGCAGAAGCTCGTCGACTACCCGGCTGCCTACCACAACGGGGCGGCTGGGATCGCCTTCGCCGATGGCCACTCGGAGATCCACAAATGGCTCTCGGCCGAGCTCAAGCGTCCGATCAAGAAAGGGGTGTTGCTCGCCCTGAACATACCGATTGGAAACAAGGCCGACCTGAAGCGGGACGTGTTCTGGATGGCAGAGCGCAGCACCCGGAAATGAGGATCAGACGGGACCAGGGCGGATGGATGACAGGGTCTCTCTGTCGGCAGATGGACGCCCTCGCAACCCATCCTCGAACCGGGAACGGGAATTAGGGAGTGGAGGGATCTGGAAAGATTATCCCAAAACCGGATCGGTTCGAGGGAGCCAGTTGAACCTCGCGAGGACCTTCGAACAGAGTCATGATCGCTGACATGGATCCAATCCCGCTCGCCGTCGTCTGCTGCGACCCCGCCGCGCCCCACCATTCCCGCATCCTCGACACCGCGATCCCCCGGGCCGAATTCGAGGCGCGGGAACTCCGGACGGTGGAGCAGACGCTCGGAGCGGGGGAGGCGCGGGAACTCCACAACGCCGCCCACGATCCCGAGCACGGCCCTGTCACCTACGTCCAGCAGGTCCACG
>JBDLQQ010000129.1:0-6080 GCA_039800465.1 Verrucomicrobiota bacterium | reverse complement strand
CCACCGTCGAACTCTCCGGGTTCACACGGATCAGATCACCGGTGTGCGACTCGACGCCCCAGATCATGCCCGAGACCGGATCCCGCGCAGACACGATGATCTTGGGATACCCCTTCCACTCGAGGCTGGTCCTCTCCCAGATATCGAGCGAGACCGAGAGGAAGGCGAGGCCGATGCGGTCGTTGGACGCGAGGGAATAGACCCGGCGTCGGGACCAGTCGCACGTCTGCGGGGAACCGATCCAGGTCTCCATTCCGAACCGCTGGGGCGGGAGCCTTTCCCAGACCGCCCGATATCGGGGCAGAGACCGCCAGACGTACGCGGCGCCCGCCACGACACCCAGCCCCACACCACCCCGGATCATGTCCCGTCGGGACCACTGACGCCCCCCCTTCCTCGCCCAGTCCAACTGCCCCAGCAGCGACTCGGCCGTGGAGATCCGACGGGATGGACGCGGGTCGGAGGCGCGGAGCAGGACCGTGTTCAGGCGCCACCCCACACGCCCCCAGTCGTCCGCCTCGATCACCGCCCGTGGCAGGGACGGGAACTGGAACCGATCGTTGCCGGTCCAACACTCGTAGAGGGATCGCCCCAGGGCGAAGACATCCACGGCCGGCGACCCGGTCCCATCGGGAGGCATGTAGCCCTCCGTCCCGGGGAACTGCACCGCCTCCTCCCCGGACCCTAGGGATCCCAGGTCGGCGAGCACGGGTTGCCCCTCGATGAAGAGGACATTGGCCGGCTTCACGTCGCGGTGCTGCAGGCCCGTCCCATGGAGGAACACCAAGGCCCCGGCCAGAGTGCGGCCCCAATCCAGGACCTGCAGGGTCGAGGCCGCCCCCTGCATCATCACCCGCAGGGCGAGGGTCGACGGCACGTAGAGGTCGACCCGGTTCGGATCGAACGGCTGTCCCGACCCCGCATCATCGGCCAGGGGCATCTCCTCCCAGAGGGTTCCGGAATCCGCATCGACACCCGTCGCACTCAGGACGACGAGTCCCGGGGGCCGTTCTGGACCGTCTATCCGGGTCCGCAGCTTCTGGAGGCCGGACAGGACCCCGGGATGGATCGTCTGCTGGAGTTTCAGGCAGCACCACCGGCCGGCGGGGTTCATCGCCAGGTACACCCAGGACCGCGGCCTCGAGGCCAGCTCCCGGACCAGCCGATACCCGTCGGGCGCCTGGGGCGGCGTCGGCGTCACGGGAACGGATCGGAGAGTTCCTGCACCAGGAGCGTGTTCCACTGGGCCTTGAGACGCTGCACGATGCGGTGCTGGATGACCCGGACGCCGATCTTGGTGATCCCGAAGCGGCGGGCGACCTCGGCGGCCAGGCACCCCTCGAGGGCATAGGCCTCGAAGACCTGCCAGTGCTCCGGCCTCGTGACCGAACGCACCCGGGCGAGGCACACCGACCAGAGGTGTCCCTCCATGTGCTCCCGGGCCCGCCCGTCATCGGCAGGGGCCTCGACGGCCGGAAGCCAGATCTTCAGACGCTTGACCGCCTCGACGCCCAGCTGATGACGGCGGTTGCGGCGATGCGCCTCGAAGATGAGACGGTGCACCACATGACCGAACCAACGGCGGAACCCGTTCTGGATCGGCTCCAGCCGCCGGGACTCCAGCATCCGAGCCACCCTGAGGAAGGCATCCTGGACCACATCCTGCGATTCCGCCTCGGTCAGCCCACTTTGCTGGCACAGCCGCAGAATGGGCCTCTGATACCGTTCCCAGAGCGATTTCCACGCCGGCTCGTTCGAGAGATCGGCTGCAGCCGCCAAGACCTCGCGGCTCGTGGTGGCCGCCATCAGCAGGTTGGGATCAGGGGCACGCATCGGGGTAAGGACTCGGCTTGTCAGAAGACACCACAGGGATTACCCGGTAGCATTTCCACGCACAGAGACGTCATCGAGGGCTGGTACTCAAGAAAAAGATTCGAAACCTCCCAGATTTCGACGTTCGGGATCGAGTCCGGCCCAGGGCTTCCGCCCGCGCATCCTCACAGGGGCTTCCACTTGCGGTGACGGTATTTGTCCCAAACCCAGCGGAAGTCGGGATTGTTCGGGCCCCCTCCGGACCAGTTGAAGCTGGAGATGCCGACCGCCGAGTCCTTCGCGGCCTTGAGGACCTTCGCCTCGACCCATTTGTGCCCCTCGTAGTGGCCATCCTGGAATGAGAACGTGCTGAAGTTGCCATGGAAGACGGCGAAGGGATCGATCCAGCCCTTGCTGTCGGTGCTGAGGACCCAGGTGCCGAGGTTGGAATTCCGGGGGTCGGATTCCTCGATGAAGATGAAGGACTGCGATGGGCTTTCGACCTCCGGCACCTTGATGTACGGGGGCTGCGAGGACTCCCAGCCCAGGATGCCGTTCATCCCGTTTGCCTTCGAGTAGCTGTCCCAGGCCCAGCCGGTGCCGGGTTTCCGCTTGGCCCGGAGATCCCCGGGGCAGTGGTAGGCCCCGAGGGTGCCAATGTACTCCCAGATGGGCGAGTTGGTCATCCCCTTGGCCACGCGCTCCATGGCCTTGGTCAGGGTGATTCCCGGGGAAATATCCGGCGTGGGCCCCTGCCAATAGCCGCCGCCGGTCAACGGCACCAACTGACCCTGCTTGTTCCGCCAACCCTCGGTCGGGGCGAGGAAATCCTGATAGTCGTTGGAGTACATCACCCAGGCGAGGGCCAGCTGCTTCTGGTTGTTGGCGCAGGCGGCACCCGTGGCCTTCAGCTTCGCCTTGCCAAGGGCGGGAAGCAGCATGCCGGCAAGGATGGCGATGATGGCAATGACCACCAGCAGCTCGATGAGGGTGAAACCAGCACGACGAGAGGGGCTGGTGGGGTACAAAGAAGGCATGGAGCGAGGCTAGCAAAGAGCACCCAGCACGAACAGACCCCAAATCCAAGAACTCAAACAATTCCAGCCCGGAGCGATTCCACACCGATCCCCCCGGTCTCCCGCTGCGAGCGCAACAGGCCTTTCGCCAGTCCCCGTTCCGGTGTTCCCTCACGGCATCATGTCGAGGGACTTCATCCGCGTGGTCGGGGCACGGCAGCACAACCTGAGGAACCTGACCGTGTCGATCCCACGGGACCGCCTCGTCGTGCTCACCGGCCCCAGCGGCTCCGGCAAGTCGTCCCTGGCCTTCGACACCCTGTTTGCCGAGGGACAGCGCAAGTACGTCGAGTCCCTCTCCGTCTATGCCCGACAGTTCCTCGACCAGATGGAGAAGCCCGATGTCGAACACATCGAGGGACTCTCCCCGGCGATCGCGATCGAGCAGCGGAGCAGCGCCGCCAACCCCCGCTCCACCATCGCGACCACCACCGAGATCTACGACTACCTCCGGCTGCTCTACGCCCACGTCGGCCAGCCCCATGATCCCGAGACCGGCCAGCCGATGACCCGGAGGACCACCCCCCAGATCGTCGACGCCCTGCTGACCCTCCCGCCGCAATCCCGGCTGATGCTGCTCGCCCCGATCGTGGTCGACCAGAAGGGGGAGTTCCGCGACGTCCTCGAGCGCCTCGCCCGGGAGGGGTTCGTGCGGGTGCGGGTGGACGGTCAGGTCGTCGAACTGGTGGCGAACAAGCCGGTCCGTCTCGACCCACAGGCCCACCACACCATCGAGGTCGTGGTCGATCGCCTCGTGGTCGCCGAGGGGATCCGGACGCGCCTGGTCGACTCCGTGGAGACGGCGCTGAAATGGGGCAACGGCCATCTGCTCTCCCTGCACCAGCCGGGTCCAGGGAGCGGCGCAGCCGCCGGCGCCGGCACGGCAGGCTGGATCGAGATCCGTCACTCCAACCACCTCTTCTCCCCCACCACGGGCCGGACCTACGAGCCCCCCACCCCGCAGCACTTCTCCTTCAACTCCCCCCGTGGAGCCTGTCCCGTGTGCCATGGGCTCGGACAGAAACGCGTGTTCGATGCGGCCCTGATCGTCCCCGACGACACCGTGTCGCTCGAGGGCGGGGCCGTGCATCCGTACCGACGCCTGGGCGGCAAGCGGATGGTGACCTATTTCAAGGCCCTGCTGAAGGGGATGGCGACCCACTGGAAGGTCCCGCTCGACCGTCCCTGGAAGACGCTGCCCGAGGGATTCCGTGAGAAGCTGCTCCAGGGAACGGGCACCGAGGAGGTCGAGTTCTGGTTCATGCACGGCGGGACACCCCGGAAGACGGTCAAGGCATTCGAGGGGGTCCTCCCCCATCTCGAACGCCTCTACGCCGAGAGCGAGAGCGAGTTCACACGGAACCGGCTCAAGGCCTACATGACCCTCGCTCCCTGCGATGCCTGCGGGGGGCGGCGCCTCCGTCCCGAGCTCCTCGCCATCACCCTGCCCCTCGACCCCGGATCGGAGGCTCCCAGACCCCAGGCCGCCACCGACACCCCCAAGCCCGAGATCCCCGGGATCCATATCGCCGGATTCTGTGGACTCTCGGTCGACCAGGCCGACGAGTTCCTCGCGACGCTGCCGCTCACCGATCTGCAACGCCATGTCGCCGGCGAGCTGGTCGGGGAGATCCGGAAACGTCTGGGATTCCTGCGGAAGGTGGGACTCGGCTACCTGACCCTCGACCGGGAGTCCGGGACGCTGTCCGGCGGAGAGGCCCAGCGGATCCGACTGGCGACGCAGATCGGGGCCGGCCTGATGGGGGTCCTGTACATCCTCGACGAACCCAGCATCGGACTGCACCAGCGGGACAACGAGCGCCTGCTCGAGACCCTCCGCCATCTGCGGGACCTCGGGAACTCCGTCGTCGTGGTGGAGCATGACGAGGACACGATCCGCGCCGCGGACCACCTGATTGATCTCGGCCCGGGTGCCGGCGTGCATGGCGGGGAGATCGTGGCCCAGGGGACGCCTTCGGAGGTGGCGCAGGATCCCCGCAGCCTCACCGGCCGCTACCTCCGGGGGGATCTCCAGATCGAGGTCCCCGCGAAACGGATCATCCCCAATCCCGAAAAGCCGTGGCTGGAGATCCTCGGCTGCCGCGAGAACAACCTCCGGGACCTCGATGTCCGGATCCCCTTCGGCACCCTCACCTGCATCACGGGGGTGAGCGGGAGCGGCAAGTCGACCCTCGTGGACGACATCCTGCGCCGGGCCCTGTTCCGGCAGTGGTACGGTTCCAAGGAACGACCAGGCCTGCACCGGGAGATCCGGGGCACCGAATACCTGGAGAAGTGCGTCGTGATCGACCAGACCCCGATCGGGCGCACGCCCCGGAGCAACCCGGCGACCTACACCGGGATGTTCAACGAGATCCGCGCGCTCTTCGCCCAGCTGCCCTCGGCGCGGGTCCGGGGCTACGACGCCGGACGCTTCAGCTTCAACGTCCGGGGAGGCCGCTGCGAGAAGTGCGAGGGCGACGGCGCCCTGCAGATCGAGATGCACTTCCTGCCCCCCGTGTACGTGACCTGTGACGTCTGCGCCGGGAAGCGCTACAACCGCGACACCCTCGAGATCACCTACAAGGGACTCAACATCGCGGACGTCCTCAACCTGACCGTGGACGAGGCGGTCTCGTTCTTCAGGGCCGTCCCCAAACTCCACGACCCCGCCCTCACGCTCGCGGAGGTCGGACTCGGCTACCTGCGTCTCGGACAATCCGGCAACACGCTCAGCGGTGGCGAAGCCCAGCGGCTCAAGCTGGCCGCGGAACTCTCGAGGAAGCACACCGGGAGGACCCTCTACCTGCTCGACGAACCCACCACCGGACTCCACATGCACGACATCGCCAAGCTGCTGGAGGTCCTGTTCAAGCTCCGGAACGCAGGCAACACCCTGGTGGTCATCGAGCACAACCTGGACGTCATCAAGACGGCCGACTGGGTGATCGACCTTGGTCCGGAGGGAGGCTCCGGCGGAGGACGCATCCTGGCCGAGGGCCCGCCGGAGAAGATCGCCGCCTGTCCCGACAGCCACACCGGACGCTTCCTCGGTCGCCATCTGGCCGCACGGAAGACATCCTGACCGAGAGTCGGTTGACCCCCGGAGGAGTCGACCATACTGTTCGAATGCCAATGGCGGCCTCCATTCCAGTTGCAGCAGAGCTCGTTCTGAAGACGAGGGCACCCGAG
>JBDLQQ010000128.1:0-8760 GCA_039800465.1 Verrucomicrobiota bacterium | reverse complement strand
CGGCGGAGATCACAGGGTAGTCGGTGATCGACCCATTGAAGCCGGTTCCACCGAGGCGGAACGGCATCTGGAAGTTCGGGGCGATGGCATTGATCTCGGCCGCCGACAGCACCTTGGTGCCGCCGAGCTCGCCGTTGATGTAGACGATGGTCTGGGCGCCGTCATAGACGCAGACCACATGGCTCCACTGGCCCTTGACGGCGTTCAACGCCGGCTTGGAGCCATTGTTGATGGTGCCGACGTAGCCGGAGGTGTTGCCGAGGCGGAACTCCACGCGGCCCGCGTTGTTGACATAGATCAGGTAGCCCGAGCGGTTCGAGGCGGCGAAATCACCCGAGATCGACGACATCACCGCCATGCCGTTGGCATCGGTGCCCAGTTCGTTGGGCTTGAGCCACAGCTCGACGGTGAAAGCGCCGCGCTTGTTGAGGGCGGCGTTGAAAGGGACATCGATCTTCGAGCCGCAGTAGCCCACGACCACGCCGGGGTTGTTGAGGCGGAGACCGTTGTTGACGATGCCGGGCTGGCCCTTCTCGGCGTCGGCGATCACCAGACCGTCGAGCACGGAACCGAGGGTCGAGGCATTGACGACCTTGTTCTGGGCCGGGGCTGCGGTGGTTTCGTTGAGCCGCCAGTAGGCCACCGGATTCAGGGCCTGCACAGCGGTTGAATAGTCCGATTGCGCGACGGCAGTCGACGCCAGCAACGTGGCGACAATGCCGCCCAGCACTGGACGGGATGTGTGTGTGGTTTTCATTCTAGTGGTTGATTCCGAAGGGACTGCAAAGAGGGTTCAACAGAACAGGGGTCCAGAGGACCCCTGTTGTGCGTGTCGGTCTGGTCTCAAGGCGCGCCAGGCACCCACTTGACCGGGCGCGTGGAGCGCTGCTGCAACCAGGCGATGTCGCGGTTGCGCGGCGAGGGCATGTCCGAGGTCCGGCCGGTCTTGCCGATCTGGAGCGGCGGCATCGTCCTCTGATCGAGCCACTTCTTGATCTCGGAGTGGCCATCGGCGAAGGAGAATCCACCGGCCCGGTTGTGGTAGGAGCCCGGGAGGTCCATCGTGAACTTGTAGAGACCCGGATTGTTGGGCGAGAAGCCGTCCATGTGGGTCATGAAGTTGCCCCAGTTGATCGAATCCTCCCGCTGGTCCATGAAGATCCACGTATCCACCGGCCCGGGGGCGATGTTCTGGTTGTTGACCTCGGAGAGCTTGAGATAGATCCGGTTGGCCTCCACCACCCCCATCCCACCGCCATCACCCGCGAAGCCGCCGAGGTAGAGGTTCATCGACATCGACCGGACGCGGGGTTTCTTGACGCCGTTGACCGTGACCGAGCTGCGATCGGCCGGGCACCGGTAGATCCCCGGCGCCTGATTGTACTTCCAGAGCGGCCGCTGGGTGATGTCTGCGTTCACATCCCAGTTCTTGGGATTCGCACTGAAATCCATCTCCGTCTGCGTCCACGCGTAAGCATTCAGGGGGTCCCGATCGTTACCCGAGTGGCTGGCGTAGACGATGCGATCCTGGTTGTCCTCGGCGTACATGCGCCACGCCAGCGTCAGCTGTTTATGGTTCGACATGCATTGGATCCCCTGCGCCTTCAGCTTGGCCTTGCCAAGGGCCGGCAGGAGCATGCCCGCGAGGATGGCGATGATCGCGATCACCACCAGGAGCTCGATCAATGTGAAGCCCTGACGGCCGAAACCTCTGGGCGGGAACGACTTCTGGACAGAATGAGAATCCATAACGTGAGCCGCTTGTGACGCGGATTTGACAATTCGCCTCGTTGTCACTGTTGGTCCATTACCACACATCAGTAAATACACAACCCGGGAAAACGAAGAACGCGAGGCGCGGTGCAGGAATGCCAAAATACCACCAGAATGTGGCTAGAAACGCCCCGTTTGGCTGGTTTTCCAAAGGATCCCCGGTTGCTCGAAACAATCCGGAGTCTGCGCCTCGACTCAAGCAGCGCGACGGAGTTCCCCAGCCGAGACCGTCCAACGGATCCAGTCCCGCCCCAGATCCGCAGGCCAGTTCTCCTCGGTACAGGTCATGAAGACCTGGCCGCCGGACTGGTGCACCTGATGCAGCAGCGGGAGGAAACCCGCACGTCGGTGGGCATCGAGCTCGCCCATGACGTCGTCGATCAGCAGCACCGGGGCCGTGCCGTGGACCGACGCGAGGTGCTCGGCCTGGGCCATCTTGAGGGCGATCGCCACGCTCCGCTTCTGCCCCTCGCTGGTGTAGGGCCCCGCCGAACGCCCATTCACGCGGAGGACCAGGTCGTCGCGATGTGGGCCGACCAGCGTCGTCCGCTGGCTCCGCTCCCGGGTCCGGGAAGCCGCCAGCGCCACCTGGAAGTCTCCGGAAACGGTGGGCACGTAGTCGATCGACAGCTCATCGGTCCCGACCGCAATCCGCTCGAACGAGCGACGGGCGACCGGCCCGAGCTGCGGCAGCAGTTCCTTGCGGGCCTCGATCAACGGCTGACCCAACCGCACCAGCTCGGCCGAGAATCCCGCCAACTGGTCCTCGTCCACCCGAGGTTGTTTCAGCAGGGCATTCCGTGCCCGGAGAGCCTGGAGATATCGCAGCAGGAGGGCGAGGTAGCCGGGCCGTGTCTGGGCCAGGAGAAGATCGAGGAACCGGCGCCGGAACTGCGGGGCACCCTTCACGAGATGGATGTCCTCGGAACAGAACACGACAGCCCGGAAGGTGCCGAGGTAGTCCGACATCCGCTTCACCGGCGTCCCGTTGAGGGTCAGCCGACGTTCCCGGACCGACCAGAAGGCCTTGATCTCCGAGCGTCCCTGGCCCTCCACGGTGGCGCCGACGAAATACCCCTTGGCCCCCTCGCGCACGAGCTGGGTCCCGCCCACGCCACGGAACGACCGGAGCGTGGCGACGAGGTAGAGGGCCTCGAGGAGGTTCGTCTTGCCCTGGGCGTTGCGTCCCAGGAGCAGGTGGAAACCCGGCTCGAACGTCGCATCCAGCCGGACGAAGTTCCGGTAGTCGCGGAGGCGGAGTTGGGCCAGATGCACGTCGCCCACCATGGGCGAGCGGTCGACAACTGCAAAGCCCATGGCAAAACCGATCGACTTGGCTAGGTTGCCGACGTGACGCGAACCCCAGGCAGGGCACTGGCGCTGTTGTTGACCGCGACGGCCGGTCTCCTCCTTGACGCGGCCCCTCCTCGGGACCCCTCCCCTCTCCCGCCCCACGGACGCCACGTGGTCGTCACGATGGCAACAGGCACCCAGGTGCCCCTGGAGGGGCTTCCCGAATCCGTCCGACTGCGGTCCCATCCCGCCATCTCGACCTGGGTGCTCGAGACCCCATCCCCCGAGACCGCGCTCGAGACGGCAGAGCGCCTGCGAGGTCAACCCGGGGTCATCGCCGCGCGCCCGGCAAGACGTTCCCCGGTCCGTCCCCACTTCGCCCGCTCCCAGGTCCCAACCGATCCCTACTTCCCCCGCCAATACGCCCTCGAACCGGCACCGGGAACCACCAATCCGCCTCCGCCCACCGTGGCGCTCAACCTCCGCGGCGCCTGGGCCATCACCCGGGGCGAAGGGGTGGTCGTGGGGGTGGGAGACGACGGCATGGAACGGGCCCACCCCGACCTCGCCGCCAACGTCGTCGGCCCCCACCACAACTTCCTGACCGACACCGACAGCGGGGACCATGCCACCCCAAGGCTCTACCACGGCACCGCGGTCTCGGGGGTCATCGCCGCGGTGGGCGACAACCGGAAGGGCGTGACCGGCACCGCTCCCCGGGCCGGCCTGGCCAGCTGGGTGATCTTCGACAACACCGACACCAACCAGCCCGACGAGGCCGGCTTCGCGGAGCTGTTCGGCACCGCCAACCAGACCGTCGGCGTGCAGAACCATTCCTGGGGCAACTACGGCTACTCGTTCGTCTGGCCGGGCCCGTTGGAGATCGAGGCCCTCGACAAGGCACTTCAGGACGGACGCGGTGGACGCGGCGTCGTCTTCGTCCGTTCCGCCGGGAACAACCGCCAGCTCTTCAGCACGAGCATTGCCGGCGACGTGAACATCGACGGCTACGCGAACCACATCAGCCAGATCACCGTGGGCGCCGTCCGGGTCGACGGCAGCGTGGCCAGCTACAGCACCCCGGGAGCCTGCATCCTGGTCGCCGCGCCCGGCGGCGAACGCCTCGCCAACAGCCCCGGACTGGTCACCACCGACCGCATGGGATCCGCCGGACGCAACGTGGTGTGGGACCCCAAGGATCCCCAGTCCATCGACTACCTCGTCGGGGACCTCGCATTCACCGGGACCTCAGCCGCGGCCCCCCTGGTGTCCGGCGTGGCCGCACTCCTCCTCAGCGCACGACCCGAACTGCGTTGGTTCGAGGTCCAGCAGATCCTGGCCCTGGCCGCCCGACACGTCCACCGGACCGACCCGGACCTGCGCACCAGTGGGGCCGGCTTCGGGGTCAGCGAGAACACCGGTTTCGGGATCCCTGACGCAGGAGTCGCCGTGCGGCTCGCACGCGCCTGGATCCCCCGAGCCGCGCCGGTGGTGGATCGGTCCGTGCTCGCCACACCCCAACCCATCCCCGACGCCCCAGCACAGGGGCTCCGTTGGACCTTCGCGGTATCCAACGCCCTCGTTCTGCAACACGTCCAGGTCCGGGTCGACTGGACCCATCCCCGTGGCCGGGACCTCGAGGTCCGGCTGACCGCCCCCTCCGGGCTCACCAGCAGGCTGCTGCGGTCGGGAACCGAATCCGAACCCGTGCCGGAGGACTGGACGTTCTCGACCGTTCACCATCTGGGGGAATCCTCCGTCGGGGAATGGCGCCTCGAGGTGACCGACACCTCGGTCGGAGAGACCGGGCAACTCCGGGAGGCTGAACTCATCCTGGGCGGACGCGCGATCGTGGACACCGATCGGGACGGTCTGGACGATGTCTGGGAGCGGGGTCATTTCGGCGACCTCGTCCAGGTTCCTGCAGGGGACCCGGATCGTGACGGCTGGTCCAATGCCTCCGAGCAGTTCTCAGGACGTGATCCGTCGAAACGGGACGAGCCGCTGGAGGTGACCGTGGTGCGGGAACCGGATGGACGCCTGAGATTGTCGTGGCCCTCGGGTCCGACGGATGCCTTCGAACTCAAGGGCTCGGAACGACTCCAGCTCCCCTTCCCCGTGGGCACCCCCATCCCCGGTCGGTTCCCCGAGGTGGATTGGTGGCTGCCCGCGGAGGCCCCCCTGCAGCTCTTCGAGGTCGTCAGACCTGCCCGCTGAACGGACGGTCGACACCACGACCGCGATCCCGGCTACCGGGGCTGTGCCGCGGCGGTGTACAGGCTGATGAAGGCTTCGACGTCGAGGTCGCGGGGATTGAACTGGGCCGTCCATTGCCGGGCGGCGGCGGCGGCCAAAGTCGGGATGGCCGAGACCGGGACTCCGGCGTCCACCGTCGAGCGCGGGATGCCGGCACGGTCCAGCAGGCGGGAGACGCCATCGACGAGCGCAGCCGCGGCTGCCGCGGCGGGATCGCATCGGGGACTCCAGCCCGCCGCGACAGCGAGGCGCGCATAGAGGGACTCCGCCTCCGAACCCGGCACGGCGTTGTGGCGGAGGACGGCGGGCAGCATGACGCCCACCGCGGCGCCATGGACCACGCCGAACTGGGCCGTGAGCGGATTCGCACACGCATGGGCACCCCCCAGCATCGAACACTCGATGGCCAGTCCCGCCAAGGCTGCCCCCAGCAGCATGTCTCCCCGGGCCATGAGATCGCGGGGCTCGTCCAGAACCCGGACCAGACTCCCGGCCAGCTTCTGGAAAGCCGACTCCGAATACATCCACGAGACGGCGTTCCGCCGCCGGGTCACCGCGCTCTCGAGCGCATGGGAGAGGGCATCCACCCCGGTGACTGCCGTCACGCGGGCCGGCTGGGACACGGTCAGCTCCGGATCCAGGATGGCGATCCGCGCCGTGATCTTCGGATCGAGGCAGGCCATCTTCTGGTGCGTGACCGCATCGGCGATGAGGGCGGCCGACTGGCACTCGCTGCCCGTGCCGGCGGTGGTCGGGATCGCAATCAGGGGCAGCATCGCCTGCGGCACCTTGCCGACGCCCCAGTAGTCCTGGACCGCTCCACCATTCGTCAGGATCAGGTTGGCCCCCTTGGCGGTGTCGACCGAGCTGCCGCCGCCCAGACCGATGAAGAGGTCCACCCGGGCATCGACCGCGGCCTGGCGACACCGCTCCACATCGTGGGTGTCGGGGTTCTCCCGGACGGACTCATACACCGCCACCGCGATCCCAGCCTTCTCCAGCGACTCCCGCGCGCGGCCCGCATGGCCCGCGGCGACGATCCCGGAATCGGTCACCAGCAGCGCACGCCTCGCCCCAAGCTCCGCAGCCAGGGCCCCGAGTCGGCCCAGGGTCCCGACGCCGAAGACCAGCCGGGGGCGGCCCGGGACGTCGACGCATCCTGGTGGGAGGGAGGGGGTGGACACGTGGAGAGCTGAGAGTTGAGAGCTGAGAGCTGAGGGTTCAGACAAACGGTCACGATCCCTGACGGCCCAGGGGACGGCTGCGAGATGAGGGAGAAGCTGGACTCATCCCCCGCCACCGGGCCCTTGGGCCAGACGGGTTGGGTTTGAACTCTCAGCTCTCAGCTCTCAGCTCTCGGCTTTTCCCCTGCTTCCGACGCGCAAGGCTCCGCTTTTTTTCAACCAACTCTCAACCCTCAACTCTCAACTTCCGCGATTGACCCGTCCAAAGTGGCCCCCTTAGCGTCGGAACCGTGATTCCGACAGGGACGGCTGGGCGGGTCCACCCTCTGGGTTGATCCTCTTCCGGCTCTGATTCCCGGCAGCTCCCAGCTCGCCCGCGGTCCGCCGCGGGTTTTGCTTTGATGGGGGGCCGCAGCCGAACCGGGTGCCGCCCGGCCGGCATCGGGATCGCCGACACACCATGCGTCATACCATCTCGATCCTGGTCGAAAACAAGTTCGGCGTGCTCACCCGCGTCGCCGGCCTGTTCTCCGGCCGTGGCTACAACATCGACTCGCTCAACGTCGCCCCGACCCACGATCCCGAGCTCTCCCGGATGACCATCGTCACCCGCGGCGACGACTCCACCGTCGAGCAGATCGTCAAGCAGCTCGCCAAGCTGATCGACGTGGTGAAGGTCATCGACTACCGACAGGGCGACTACATCGACCGGGAACTCGTCCTGCTCAAGGTCGCGACCGGCACCTCCAACCGGGCCGAGGTGGCCCAGATGGCTGAGCTGTTCCGGGCGAAGGTCGTGGACGTCCAGCCCGACAGCCTCACGATCGAGATCACCGGCGGCGAGGGGAAGATCGACAAGTTCATCACCCTGATGAAGGGCTTCGGCATCCTCGACCTCACCCGGACCGGTCAGGTCGCCCTGCCCCGCACCTGAAGATCCTTTCCCCGGAGAACTGGAGCCCCCTCTCGGCGGCTCCTGTCATTTCACGCTTCCGGGAACTCCATCTCCCCGTCTAGTCTCCCCACTCCGTCACTCACTATGCCAAAAGTCTACACCGACAAGGACGCCGATCTCGGCGTGTTCAAAGGCAAGACCCTCGCGGTCCTCGGATTCGGATCCCAGGGTCATGCCCATGCCCTCAACCTCAAGGAGAGCGGCTGCAAGGTCATCATCGGACTCTATGAGGGCTCCAAGTCCATCAAGGTCGCCCGTGAGAAGGGCTTCGAGGTCCTGCCGACGGCAGACGCCGTGAAGCGGGCCGATGTCATCATGGTCGCCCTGCCCGACACCAAGCAGGCCGCCGCCTACGCGAAGGACATCGCGCCGAACCTCTCCAAGGGCAAGACCCTGCTCTTCAGCCACGGGTTCTCGATCCACTACAAGACCATCGTCCCGCCCAAGGACGTCAACATCATCCTCGTCGCCCCGAAGGGCCCCGGTCACATCGTCCGGCGCCAGTACACCGAGGGCAAGGGCGTGCCGAGCCTCATCGCCGTGTACCAGAACCCGGGCAAGGATGCGAAGCGCATCGCCCTGGCCTGGGCCAAGGGCATCGGCGGAACCCGCGCCGGGGTCATCGAGACCAGCTTCAAGGAGGAGACCGAGACCGACCTGTTCGGCGAGCAGACCGTCCTCTGCGGCGGCGCCAGCGCGCTCGTCCAGGCCGGGTTCGAGGTGCTCGTCGAGGCCGGTTACTCGCCCGAGATGGCCTACTTCGAGTGTCTCCATGAGCTGAAGCTCATCGTCGACCTCATGAACGAGGCCGGCATCGCCGGCATGCGGTTCTCCATCTCCGAGACCGCCAAGTGGGGCGACGTCACCGTCGGACCCAAGATCATCGACGCCTCCGTCAAGAAGCGCATGAAGGCCGCGCTCAAGGACATCCAGTCCGGCAAGTTCGCCAAGGACTGGGTCAAGGAGTACCAAGGCGGCTACAAGCGGTACAACGCGCTGCTCAAGGCCGGCGAGAAGCACCCGATCGAGAAGACCGGCGCCAAGCTCCGCTCCCTGATGCCCTGGATGCAGAAGCGCTCCATCAAGGGCGCCCAGGCGGCGTACTGAGTCGACCCTCCGACAACAATTTCACAGCAAGGCCGCGGCTCATGCCGCGGCCTTTTTCGTGTCGCCTCCACGTCGGGAGTCCAGGCCTACCGGGACCTGGACTCCCCCGCCAGCGGACGAGGGCTGTGCCCCGCAACGAGCCCCTACTCCACCACCACCCGATAGAACCGGGCCTCGAGGACGGACGGTCCA
>JBDLQQ010000127.1:0-4640 GCA_039800465.1 Verrucomicrobiota bacterium | reverse complement strand
CGAGCGTCATGCCCTTTTTGTATGCGACAAGGATGACAAACGATGTCACGCCCCGGAGATTTCAAGAAAAGCGCTGAGTGGGAGTATGCAACGCGTGCAGGGACGACCGACGCATACCATGGCCGACTGGCTTTTCAGACGACCCTCCTGCCGCCCCCGCGGGACTAGTGTAGTGTGCCGCAAATAACTATCCACTTTGGAGCGGCGTTGGCCGTGGGCGCTTGAGGGCAGCGCATCCGGGTTCAATTTGGTCCAAACGCCGGCGACAACGTTCCACCTTCTCCAAGATTTTTTCCACGCTGGCCGTCCACACGAAGGGGGTTGGATTTGCGTTCCAAGCATCCAGAAATGCAAAGATGCTTATTCCAAGTCATCCACCCTGTGAAAAGAGCCACGTCGCGCCGACTTTTGAGTCAGTTCGGCAAACCTCGTTTGACCAGATTCAACCAACTGGAACTCGTTGGAATGAAGTGCAGGACAAAACGAGGATGTCGGGCTAACCACTCCCGAACCTTCGGGTGTCCATGTGTGCCGTAGTTGTCGAGAATCAGGTGTAGCGCTTTGCCCGACGGCAACTCCCTGTCCAACCGCTTGAGGAATCTGAGGAACTCTTGGTGCCGGTGCCGTTGGTAGCACTCCCCGATGACCCGTCCCTCGGCCACCTGTAGGGCGGCAAAGAGAGTTGTGGTGCCATGGCGTTTGTAGTCGTGGGTGAAGGTTCCGCAACGCCCGGGCTTCAGAGGCAGACCCGGTTGGGTGCGATCCAAGGCCTGAATCTGGCTCTTTTCATCGACACAGAGGACGATGGCGTTCTGCGGTGGCGTCAAATAGACGCCGATGATGTCGGTGAGTTTCTCAACGAAGTGGGGATCCCGCGAGAGTTTGAAGCTGCGCGTCAGATGGGGCTTGAGCTGATGGTCGTCCCAGATGCGTTGAACCGTGCTCTTGCTGATGCCTTGGGCTTTGGCCATGGCGCGAGTGCTCCAATGGGTCGATCCCTGGGGCTTGTCTTGGAGGGTCGATTTGACCAGGCGCGCAATCCGCGACTTTCCGTACGACGGTTTGCGTCCACGGCCAGGTGCGATATCCCACACCACACCGATGCCCTCCTTGACAACTCGGTCGCGCCACAACCTGACGGTGGTTCGCTGAACATCGAGCCTACGAGCAATCTGGGCGACGGGTTCTCCGCGGCTGGCCAGTAAGACGATTC
Source organism: Verrucomicrobiota bacterium (assembly GCA_039800465.1). Classification (GTDB taxonomy): domain Bacteria; phylum Verrucomicrobiota; class Verrucomicrobiia; order Limisphaerales; family UBA9464; genus UBA9464. The sequence continues at coordinate 3,427 of JBDLQQ010000127.1, read as the reverse complement.
GGCATCTCAGGGCGACTTGCTGAGGAGTGGATCCGGCGGCCGCCCATTGCTCGAGCCGCTGAACTTGAGAAGACTCGAGGTCCGGAGACAGCTCGGCTTGGGGCATGTAGCCATGTTAGCCCCCAGAACCGGGTGGATAGCTATTTCTGGGACACTACACTAGCGATCAAGGTGAACGCCGCCGACGGGGACGGGTTCGTCAAGCATGTGGATTTCTACGATGGGTCGACGAAGCTCGGGACGAGCTCGGTTGCCCCCTATGGCTGGACCGTTGCGAACGCCGCGATTGGGACTCACCAGTTGACGGCCGTCGCCTTTGACAACGTGGGACTTGCGACAACCAGTGCGCCGGTGGTGGTGACGGTGACGCGGAGCGTCGGGGCCCCCCTGACGCTGCAGGTCCTCCACGCCTCCGACTTCGAGGCCGGTGTGGCCGCGCTCGATGATGCGCCGAGGTTCTCGTCGGTCGTGAACGCCCTTAGAGCCGAGTTCGCTGCCGAAACGCTGGTCCTGGCTTCTGGCGACAACTACATCCCCGGACCCTTCTTCACCGCGAGCGCCGATCCCGCGGCGCCCTACAACGGGATCAAGGGCCGGGCGGACATCTCGATCCTCAATGCGATTGGCATCCAGGCCTCGTGCCTCGGAAACCATGAGTTCGACGACAACACCGGCGCTGTCCGGAGCCTTGTCCTTCCGGATGCCGCGGCAAAATACGCGGGGACGGCCTTCCCGTACCTGAGCGCGAACCTCGACTTCTCCACCGACAGCAGCATGGCCAGCCTGGTCACCACGGATGGTCAGGAGGCATCGGCCATGAAGAACAAGGTGGCCAAGAGCGCGGTCATCACCGTGGCAGGCCAGAAGATCGGGCTCGTCGGCGGCACGGTCACGGAGCTCCGGACGATCTCTTCCCCCGGCAACATCACCGTCTCCCAGGATCTCGTGGGAAGCATCCAGTCGGCCGTGGACAAGCTCCTCGCCCAGGGTGTGAACAAGGTGATCGTGATGACCCACCTCCAGCAGTACTCGAGGGAGTTCGACCTCGCTGGCAAGCTGCGTGACGTCGACATCATCGTCGCCGGTGGATCGCACAACGTGTTCGCCAAGCCCACCGATCGCATCCGCCCTGAGGACTTCGTGGCGAGCCCCTATCCGACGACCTTCGTCTCGACGACGGGTGAGCCGGTCTATGTCGTGAACACGGGTTCGAACTACCGCTACGTGGGACGTCTGGTCGCCAGCTTCGACGCCGCCGGCGTGCTGACGGGTTTCGACTCCAAGAGCGGAGCCTACGCCACCGACATCCAGGGTGTCCTCGATACCGGGAACGTGCCGCCGTCCGCCGCCGTGGTCGATGCCGTGACCCGGGTCGCCAACATCATCGACGGCAAGGACGGCAACCGGTTCGGGCGGACTGCCGTGTATCTCAACGGCTTGCGGTCCGGTGTCCGGACCGAGGAGACCAACCTGGGTGATCTCACTGCGGATGCGAACCTGTGGAGGGCGCGTCAGACAGATCCCACCGTGGTCATCTCCCTCAAGAACGGCGGAGGCATCCGGGATGCCATCGGGGCGTATTCCTCGGTGGGTGGGCAGGCGACCCCGATCCCCCCTCCGGCCAATCCTCGGGTCGGCAAGCTGGAAGGTGAAGTGAGCCAGCTGGACATCGAGAATTCCCTCCGGTTCAACAATGCATTGACCCTCATCACCCTGACCGCCCAGCAGCTTCGGGACACGATGGAGTGGGCGGTCGCCGGGTCGGGAACGCCGGGACAATATCCTCAGGTGTCCGGGATCCTGTTCAGCTACATCCCGACCAACAAGCCCCTGACCTACGTCCGGGATTCCGCGGCGTTGCCGATCCGGATCGATTTCCCTGGCGAGCGACTCCAGAACCTGGTCGTGCTGAGGCCGGATGAGAGTCAGGACCTGGTCGTCGAGAACGGGGCTCTGGTTGGGGATCCGAACAGGACCTTCCGCATGGTGACGCTCAACTTCCTCGCGGGTGGCGGCGACAGCTACCTCCCGATATCCCAGGGAACCGAACGCCTGGAGCTTGTCGCCCCGGGGACCACCATGGCCTTTGATACGGACGGTGGAGAGCAGCGAGCCCTGGCGGAATACCTGAAAGCCATCCAGGTCTACACCCAGTCCGACACGCCTGCCTCCGAGGATCTCCGCATCCAGAACCTCTCCCGCCGCGGTGACGTGGTCCTCGCGCCCCTGGTGCGGCGGATTGATGCACCGTCGCCGTCCACGCGGTTGACCTTCCGGACGCTTCCCGGAAGGACCTATGCCGCCGAGTCCAAGGAAACCATCGACGGGGTGTGGACCCGATTGCCGCTGCAGGCGCAGGGAACGGGAACGCTCCGCGAACTGATCGACACCCGTCCCCCCAGTGACCAGCGGTACTATCGGATCGTCGTGATCCAATAATCCTGGCAGCCCGGGTTTTCCCAACGGACGCCGCAGCGGGTTGCCGCTGCGGCGTTTTTATTGGGACGGGATCCTCAACGGACCCTCCATCGAGCGAGGTTGGAGGACGCTTCCCGGATCGTCTTCTCTTGTTGCAACCGATTTGTTCCAGATCAGTCACGAGAATGACTGTCGCAAGGGTGACGATCCGACCACTCGGGACTCGGCCGCTGAAAGACTGAGCACCTTTGATTTCAGAGCGATCGACATGTCGACATTCCACTTTGTCCGAGATGCCATCCGGAACCCCTTGCAAGTGGGTTCTATTGTTCCCTCGAGCGGTTGGTTGGCTCGCAGCATCGTCGATGCGGTCGGAGTCCGGGACGGCGACATCCTCCTGGAGCTCGGCCCTGGGACGGGGGCGTTCACGGCGGAACTCGTATCGCGGTTCCCGCGTCACCGGATCATCGCGGTGGAACTGGGCGCCTCGATGGCCCGGGGTCTCCAGCGGCGCTTTCCGAAGGTGGAAGTCGTGACGGGCTCTGCCGAGGATCTCACTCGGATTCTGGACCGGATGGGCATCCAGCGCGTGGATCGGATCGTCAGCGGGCTTCCGTGGGCCCTCTGGAGTCCTGGGTTCCAGGAGCGTCTTCTGGACGAGGTGGCGTGCTGCCTGTCACCGGAGGGGCGGTTTGTCACCTTCCACTATCTGCACAGCATCGCGCTGGGTCGGGTGCGGAGCACCCGTCAGCTGTTGTGTCGGCGGTTCCGGGAGGTCCACTTCACCCGTCCGACCTGGATCAACCTGCCCCCCGCGCTCGTGCATGTCGCCGATCGACCGTGGCTGGGGGCCTCCGTGCCTTCCGGATCAGTGGGGATGGCACCCGCTCCCCGACCCGTCTGAGCCCTTCCCATGAGCCGGTCGTTTCAACAGGGCCTGTCCCATCCGGATGCGTGTCCCCGGACGGATCCCCTCGAGCAGTGTGAATCCGGGGGGACCGAACACGAG
>JBDLQQ010000126.1:0-3807 GCA_039800465.1 Verrucomicrobiota bacterium | reverse complement strand
CATAATCCCCATACGCCATGGTGAGGTTCCGGATCTCGATCTGGTTGTCGGAGTGCAGCAGCTCCCGCGGGTTGCCCCGGGCCTGCATGGTCCGGGTCTCGGGATCCAGGAAGATCGAGTCGTCGGCAATCGCGAAGATGCTGGCCAGCTCGTGGGTCACCACGACGATGGTGGCCCCCAGGCTGTCCCGGAGTTCAAGGATGAGATCGTCCAGGTTGCGGGAGCTGATTGGATCAAGCCCTGCCGAGGGCTCGTCGAAGAACAGGATCTCCGGGTCCAGCGCCATCGCCCGAGCCAATCCCGCCCGCTTGCACATGCCGCCCGAGATCTCGGAGGGATAGAAGTCCTCAAACCCTTTGAGTCCGACCAGCGCCAGCTTCAGCCGGGCCACTTCCCGAATGTCGGCCGTCGACAGATCCGTGTACTCACCCAGCGGCAGGCTCACGTTCTCGAGGAGGGTCATGGAGCTCCACAGAGCCCCGCCCTGGAATAGCACACCGAACCGCCGCAGCCGCTCTTGTCGACGGTCCTCATCCATACCCCAGAAACTCTTCCCTTCGTAGAGGATCTCCCCCTTGGCTGGGCGGATCATCCCGATCAGGTGTCGCAACAAGGTGCTCTTGCCGCAGCCGCTGCCCCCCATGATCACGAACACCGAGTGGCGCTTCACCTGGGCCTGAATGTCCCGCATCACGACATAATCCCCATACGCCATGGTGAGGTTCCGGATCTCGATCTGGTTGTCGGGGTTCACGCGGAGGTCAGATCTTGAGCGCGTTGCAGAGCACGGCGAAGACACCATCGAACACGATGATGGAGGTGATGCCGGCGACGACGGCCCGGGTGGTCGCCTCACCGACTGCGGCGGCGTTCGAGCCGCACTGGATGCCCCGGAGGCATCCCGTGTAGGCCACCAGGAACCCGAAGATTCCCCCCTTGAAGACACCCAGCAGGAAGCTCTTCAGCTTGATCGCCTGGATCGTGCGGTCGATGTAGACGGTCGAGGAGACGTCCATCACCGACGTGGACACCAAAAGGCCGCCGAGGATGCTGATCAGATCGGCGAACACCACCAGCAGCGGCATCATCAGGACGAGGGCGATGATCCGGGGCAGCACCAAGAACTCGACCGGCGAGATGCCGAAGGTCCGGAGGGCGGCGATCTCCTCGTTCACCTTCATCGTCCCCAGCTGCGCCGCGAAGGCCGCGCCGGTCCGACCACACAGGATCACCGCCGTCATGATCGCCCCCATCTCCCGCACCGTGCCGATCGCGACGGTGTCGGCCACGAAGATGGTCGCGCCGAACTGCTGGAGGGTGGTGGCGCCGACGAACGCCAGGATGAGGCCGACCAGGAAGTTGATCAGCGCCACGATGCCGAGGGCCCCGGGGCCGGTCTGCTGGATGACCAGCAGCAGGTCTGACATCCGGAACTGGGCCTTCCCCCGGAACAGCCGGCCGAGCGCGATCAGGACCTCGCCCAGGAAGGTGAAGAGGTTCAGGCTCTCCTCCCACGCCTGGACCGTCCCGGCTCCGAGCCGGGCGAGGAAGGACTTCGCATCACTCCCACCCCGGACGTCGGAGGCCTCCGGGACCGCCGAGGCCAGACGCAGAAGCCGACGGGCCCCGTCGGGCAGCGCTGAGTCGTCCATGGGGACCCTGCGCTGACGGCAGAGATCCTGGATCCGGGCCACCGCCGCCACAAACCGCGAGTCCCAGCGCTCCACGCCGGAGGCGTCGAGGACCACCCGCGACGGCGGAGGCCCTCCGTCCAGCGCCTCCGTCAGGGCGCGGAACTCGGGGAACCGGGCCGACGCGTTCCACGAACCCGACATCCGAAGCCTCAGGGAACCGGAACGGTCGCGTTCCAGTTGGAGCTGAGGTTGGTGCTTGGGATCCATGCCGGCAGGTAACAGCAGGTCCAACGGGCGCGGGACCCGGAGGATACGTGCCTACTCCGCGACGCTAGAGGGTTTGGTCCGGCCGATCCAAGCGGCGAATTCCCCCGTCTCCGACGTCGCCCGCCTGTCGCCGTCAGGCCTCGGGCGTCGTGCCGAGGACCAGGTCGAACCTGGCCAGCCACTCGGCCGCCTTGGCCCCGGGCATCGGCTTGAAGTCCACGGTCACCGCATTGCGATCCTTCGCGGTCTTCAGCTCCTTCCAGATCCCGTCCTTCTCATTGCCGGGATGCCCCTTGATGTAGAGCTGCGTCGTGAGGAGTTCCCGCCCCCCGCGACGGATCTTGAAGTGGATGTGCGGGGTCCTCGGAACGTAGGGAACCGGCTTGATGGTGCGGAACAGATATTCCCCGGAGCTTCCCGTGGAGAACCGGCCGAAGCCCTGGAACTGCTTGTCCTGGCGCGACCGGTTGGCGGCGTCGCCCGTGTGGAGATAGACCCCGTTGGCATCGCACTGCCAGATCTCCACCACCGCGTTGCGCACCGGGCTCCCCTGACTGTCGAGGATCCTTCCACTGACGTATCCCACCTCCCCCACGGCCGGCGTCAGCGCGTTGTTGATCACGATCAGGTCGTTGTCGGTATCGAGGGGGAGGTGGTTCGGGTAGTACGGCCCCTCGGTTGCGGCGGGCGTCCGGGTCAGGGCCTCGGCGAAGGCACCAACCGTGGTGAACATCGAGGCGGCGAGCCCGGAGGTCCGGAGGAAATCGCGACGCGACTTGAGGGGCAGGAGCAGGTCCATGGGAGTCCGGAGAGGAGACCCGTTCCATCGACGCGGTGACGAGCGCAATCTTCAGGGGGCAGCGGCATCGAGCGGCTGCATCCCGGCGGTGTCAGTGCCGCACCTCCGAACGGACCCCCTCCGCTTCCTTCCGCCGCGGGGCTGCGGATCCGGACGAGGTTTGCATCGACGCCTCTCCGGGCCCTGCCTAGTTTTCAACCGTGATCTCCCCTGTCGTTCGTGGACTCGCCTGGCTTGTCCTGCTGCTGGCCGCCCTGGACCTCGCATCCGCCGCGCCCTGGACCTTCCACGCCCGCGTCCGCACCGGCACCAACACCCCACCCCAGCCCAATGCCATCCAGGAACGCCTCCTGACCTGGGAGCCGACCCGCACGGCCGTCGTGGTCTGCGACATGTGGGACCGACACCACTGTCCGGATGCCACCGACCGCGTGGGGGAGATGGCGCCGCGGATGAATGAGGTTCTCAAGGCCGCGCGCGCCCGTGGGGCCCTCATCATCCACTGCCCGAGCGACACGCTCGACTTCTACAAGGACCATCCCGGCCGCCGTCTCGCCCAGGCCGCCCCGAAGGTCGAGACCCGCATCCCACTCCAGGGCTGGTGCTCTATCGACGCCTCCCACGAACCGCCTCTGCCGATCGATGACTCCGATGGCGGCTGCGACGGCTGTCCGGACTGTCCCGGCTACCGGGCCTGGACCCGCCAGCACCCCACGCTCGAGATCCGGGACGGGGACGCGATCACCGACTCCGCCGAGGCTTTCTACCTGATGCGCCAGCGGGGCATCACCAACGTCCTGGTCATGGGCGTGCACATCAACATGTGCGTGCTCGGACGCCCCTTCGCCATCCGCCAGATGGTCCAGCAGGGACAGAACGTGGTGCTCGTCCGCGATCTGACCGACTCGATGTACAACCACCGCAAGGCGCCTTATGTCTCCCACTTCCGGGGCACGGAACTCGTGGTCGAACACATCGAGCGTCATTGGTGCCCGTCGATCACGAGTGCCGACCTCATCGGCGGCCAGCCCTTCCGGTTCCGGGACGACGTCCCAAAGCGCATCGCGCTCGTGATCGGCGAGAACGAATACCAGACCTGGGAGACGC
>JBDLQQ010000125.1:0-8712 GCA_039800465.1 Verrucomicrobiota bacterium | reverse complement strand
CCGTTCTGTTGTGGACCCGTTCCGTTGCGGGCCGAGGAACTGCGGCCAGTCGGCGGCCTGTCCGCCGCTGAAGCCGAGGCACGCGATCAGGAGTCCAATCCGGATGCGGAGGCCTGGGTGCTGTTTCCCGTTGGAGGAACTACTCATTGGTCCCGGGGTGGAGTTTGGAATCGTTCTCGGGACCCGTGTCCTGCCCGGAATGCTATACCCCGTGGTAGACCTCGTCGTAGAGGTCGAGGTATTCCGCCGCCTGACGGGTCCACGAGGCGTCGGTCCGCATCCCCCGGCGGCGGAACAGTTCCAGGACATCGGGGTGCCGGAAGAGGCTGATGCCCTTGCGCATGGCATTCGCCAGCGCCTCGGGTGTCGGGTCGTGGAACTTGATCCCCGTGGCCCCGTCTGGGTTCTCCCTGGGATCGATCACCGAGTCCACCAATCCGCCCGTGGCCCTCACGATGGGGATGGTGCCGTAGCGGAGCGAGTAGAGCTGGTTCAGGCCGCAGGGTTCGAAGCGTGAGGGCATGACGAAGAAGTCGGCCCCGGCCTCGATCCGGTGGGCGAGTGCGGGATCGAAGCCGATCCGTGCGGCGACGATGCCGGGGAACGCCCGCGCGAGCCGATCCAGCGCCTTCTCGAGCTGCGGGTCCCCCGAGCCCAGGAGCGCGAACTGCATCCGTTCCCCAGAACCCAGCAGATCGAGCACGGCGTCGTGGAGGAGATCGACGCCCTTCTGCTCCGCGAGGCGGGTGACATCCGCGAACAACGGGATCGAGTCGTCGACAGCGAGTCCGAGTTCCTGCTGCAGCGCCAGCTTGTTGGCCCGCTTCCCCTCGAGGTGGTCCGCATCGTAGGACGAGTGCAGGGCCGGATTCCGGGTCGTGTTCCACTCGTCGTAGTCCACCCCGTTCAGGATGCCGGTGAGCTCGTATTCCCGCCGCCGCAACAGCCCATCGAGTCCACACCCGAACTCCGCTGTGCAGATCTCGCGCGCGTAGGTGGGGCTGACCGTCGACAGGGCATCGGCGAGCGCGATGCCGCCCTTCAGGAAGTTCACCTGTCCGTGATGCAGCGCGCTTTCCAGATGCAGCCAGTCCGCAGGCAATCCCGTGACCTCCCAGTCCCGGAGCGGGAAGGATCCCTGATAGGCCAGGTTGTGCAGGGTCAGGAGTGTCTTGGGTGCGGAGGACCAGCCGGCCGCGACACGCTCATATTGGATCCGCATCGGCACGAGGGCAGACTGCCAGTCGTGGGCGTGGACGATGCCGGGCGGGGTCGGGAGGTGGCGCGCCAGCAGCGTCGCCGACTGGGAGAAGAACGAGAAACGGGCCGCATTGTCGGCATAGTCCCGGAGGCGCTCGTTGTAGATCCCGGGCCGGTCGAAATAGCCCGGCTGTTCGACGAACCACAGTGTCAGGTTCGGCTCCGGATCGAGTCGATGGAAGCACCCGGGAACAAGATCGGGGCCGATCCGGATCTCGAACCGCCATCCGGTGGATTGGATTCCCGGAAACCGTTCCCGGATACCCCGGTACAGGGGGGTGACGACGTGTACCGGATGCCCTGCGCGGGCGAGGGCCTGGGTGAGGGCCCCAACCATGTCCCCGAGTCCACCCGTCTTGGAGAACGGATGGAGCTCGCTGGTGGCGTGCAGCAGGGAGATCGGAGCGGGGTTCAAGACGTTTCCTCTATGAAACCCGCAAAGGGTTCCCTTGGGTCAAGCCCAGTCGTAGTTGAAGCTGATGCTGATGCGCTCGCTTCGGACCGGGTTGGCGACGACCTCATGGCGGAGCCAGCTCTCGAAAAGGATGAGTTCTCCAGCCCGGGCTGGATAGGTCACATACGATTGGTTGGCGGGACGTGCATCGGAACGGCGTGGCGGGGCGGCCATGAGTCGACTCAGCCGCGGATCCTCGAACTTCAACCCAGCGCAACCCCGGGGCGTCACCACGTAGTAGGTGCCGCTCACCACCGAGTTCGGATGCAGATGCAGGCTGTGGGCCGCGTGGAAAGGCATGATGTTGACCCAGCAGTCGGTCATCACGAGGCGGCGTCCACCGAGATCCCAGTCGAGGGCCCGTCCGAAGGATCGCACATGGCGGTCGAGATCGCGTTCAAGATCGCCGAACGTCGAGGAGAACCTGTGGAGCTTGTCGAGCGAACCGTAGCTGGTGTAGCCGCCGGGGTAGTTCTTGCGGGACCAGCGGCGTCCCGCATCGTCGAATTCCCGGAGCTGGTGGCATTCCGTCAGGAGTTCCCGGTTGAACGCCGCCCCGCCGGATCCCCTCAGCTTCGCGGTGTACAGCTGCGTGGGGAACCAGGACTGGAGGCGTTTCATGCGAGGCCCCGGATGACACGTTCCGGAAACCGGTGCCGCAAGGGGAACTTTCCGCATGGAGGCCGGAGACCGGGTGTTGGGGAGAGAGGGCTGGTGTCGCTTTCGGGGTGCTCCCGCAGTTGGGGATTGGTCTGTGGGAGGGGAATCGACAGGATCGCCTCCGATGCACATGACCGTGGAAGCCTTCTCGGTGAATGGACGGCGGTATTCTCCTCCCGCCCGGCCCGTGGTTGGGATCTGCCTGGATGGGTCGGCCGACGACTACTTCGACGCCGCATTGGCCCGCGGCCGGATGCCGAACCTCCAGAGGATCAGCCTGCAGGGGTGGCGCGGCATGGCCCGTGGGGCGATGCCCAGCTTCACCAACGTCAACAACTCGTCGATCGTGACGGGTGTACCACCCTCGATCCATGGCATCGGCGGCAATTTCTTTTATGACACGGCCACGGGGCAGGAGGTGATGATGAACTCCTCCAGATTCCTGAGGGTGGAGACGATCTTCCCCCAAGCCCAGAAGTCGGGGCGCCGTGTGGCAGTCGTTACGGCCAAGGAGAAGCTGCGCGACATCTTCGCCAGCGGGCTTGTCGGTCCCGGGAAACCCGGGATTGCCTTCTCGTCCGAGAGGGCCTCGCAGGCGCGTCTGGAATCCCATGGCATCGAGGACGTCGAGGCCCTCGTCGGTCCCACCCCGCCGATCTATTCGGGCGAGGCTTCGCTCTACGTGCTCCGGGCCGGGGTCCGCCTTCTGGAGGCGGGACGTGCGGATTTCCTCTACCTGAGCACCACGGACTTCATGCAGCACAAGTTCGCGCCGGAGGCACCCGAGGCGTTGGACTTCTATGCAGGCATCGATGGGTACCTCGGGCGTCTCCTCGGGTTGGGTGCAGTCATCGGCATCACCGCGGACCACGGGATGAACTCCAAGCAGCGGGCGGATGGATCTCCCAACGTCGTCTATGTCGAGAGCGAGCTGGTCGGCAGATTCGGGGCAGGTTTCCGGGTCATCCTCCCGATCACCGACCCCTATGTCGTCCACCACGGTGCCCTGGGGTCCTTCGCCCAGGTGCACCTGCCGCGCTTGGATGCGGCGTTCGTCTCGGAGGTGGTGACCTTCCTGTCATCCCTTCCCGGTGTGACCGAGGTCCTGGAGCGTCCAATCGCGGCGACCCGGATGGAGCTCCCTGCGGATCGAATGGGGGATCTGGTGGTTTGTTCCGGACGCGATGCCGTGTTGGGAAGGACCCCGGAGTACCACGACCTCAAGGCGATCGAGGGCGGGTTGCGGTCCCATGGAGGGCGCTACGAGGAGATGGTGCCCCTCTTCCTGAGCGAACCTTTGAAGCCAGCCTACGAGGCCCGGGCTCGGGCGGATGTCCGCAACTTCGACCTATTCGATTTCGTCGTGAATGGCACCACGGCCGGATGAGAGGTGATGGATCGCGACATCACGAGCTCTCTAGCCCTCCGGATCGATGCTCCATGAAAACCATCCCTGCGGCTGACTTCACGTTGGGCGAATCCGCGGGCTGGGGTCGTCGCGCCCACGAGGTCTTCCCGGACGGTTCGAATGGCGAATTCGGATTCCCGCCGGGCCTGACACCCGTCATCGCCCGCGGGGATGGGGCCCGGGTCTGGGACGCGGAGGGATGTGAGTACTGGGATCTGACGATGGCGTGGGGGTCTGCCCTGGTGGGGCACGCCCATCCCAAGATCCGCGAGGCGGTGGCCGCGGCGCTGCCGGAAGGCTACAACTTCGCAGGGGTGAACCGACGAGGGGTCGAGCTGGCTGAGCGCATCCAATCCCTGGTGCCCTGTGCCGAGCGGGTGCGTTTCGTGGCGTCTGGCACGGAGGCCACGATGATGTGCCTGCGGGTGGCCCATGCGGCCACGGGGCGGCCGAAGGTCCTCAAGTTCGAGGGTGCCTACCATGGCCAGCACCCGATCGGGGTCACCAGCATGCTGAACGGTCGGCCGGTCGTCCTCCCGCAGTCCGATCCCAGCGGGGCAGGGGCCTCATGGGTCGAGCGGGACGTATTGGTGGCGCCTTTCAACGATCTGACGGAGACCGTCCGCATCCTCGAGGCTCATTCGACGGAGGTGGCGGCGGTCATTGTGGAGCCCCTGCATCGTTGTCTGGTGCCGGTGGCGGGTTTTCTCGAAGGCCTCCGCGAGGCGACCCGGAGGTTGGGCATCGTGCTGGTATTCGATGAGGTGGTGACGGGTTTCCGGCTGGGATTGGCGGGGGCACAGGGCCATTTCGGAGTGACCCCGGATCTCGCGGCGTTTGGAAAGGCGTTGGGTGGTGGGTTCCCGATCGGTGCCTATGCGGGGCGGAAGGATCTCATGGAGGTGGTCAACGAACAGCGTCTCCCTGGTCCGGAGTATGTCTGGTCAGCCTCGACGACCGGGGGCAACCCCATCTCTTGTGCGGCGGCGATGGCCGCCCTCGACATCTATTCCGAGGTGGGCTGCTACGATCATCTCGGGTCCCTGGGAAACCGCTTCCGGGAGCTCCTGGGATCGGTTCTCGCCACCACGGGGACTCCGGGCCAGGTGCTTGGTCTCGGTCCCGTGGCGCAGATCGCTTTCGCCTCACATCCGGTTGTGGACCAGAGGTCATGGCTGGCAAGCGACCGTGCTCGTGGTCGCAGGGTGATGTTGGAACTCGTCAGCCGCGGGATCTACCTGAACCCCATGGGGACGAAGCTCTACCTGTCGCTGGCGCACTCGAACGCGTTCCTCGAGGATTTTGAGGAGGCGCTCAGAGCCTCCGTCGTTGCAACTGGTTATTCCGGATGAACGGTTCCGTGACGTCCAGACTCCTTAGGCTAACCACCGGATTGGGACGTTTTTTTTGGAATTCCTGAGGGTCATGCCAGCCTGAACGTCTGCTCCGATGGGTCTTGGTGTGGTTTTTGCTTGATCGGGAATGTGTGGTGGATGGGTTCATTTTTTTCGGAATTGAGAAACATCAGTCCCGCAGGATGGGACGGGGATGGCTTCTGTCTGAAGCGGCCCCGGATGGTGTTTGCCTTGTTGGATCGTTTTCCACACGCGAGGTGCTGAGGCCAACCAGACACTTGCATGGATCCCTCTGCGCTGTTCTGAAGAGCTGACGAGACGTTTTCCGATCATGGGTCCCTCCAATGAACGAAGATGCTCCCTTCCGGGGGCCGACAGTCCGCCTTTCCGCAGGGAGGTGCCGGGTAAGACTGCGCATCCCGTTCCGGAGGAGCTGCCAGGCCAGGAGGGTTTTGGTTGGGCCTACATCAGGAGCTCCTTTGGACTCGCGCCGCTGGGCAATGGCTGTGTCGCACTTGCCCTCCTCATTGGATTCTATCAGGGATGGCTGAAGCGGAAGCACCCGGGGATGATCTCTACCTTCGCCTACGACATCCCGCTGATGGTGGGTTTGGTTTTGGCTTGGTGCAGCGTTCCCGCCCGCAGACCCCTGTTTCCAGACAGTCGCACGGCAATCGCCCTGAAGGTAGTCCTTGGGATCTGCATGGTATTCCTCCTGATCCCCACAGACGTTCCCTGGCTCATCAGGTTTGCCTCCTTTCGAGGTTGGACCTTAGCACCACTGATGTTCCTCGTTGGCTACCATATCCTCAAGACACCCCAGCAACTCAGGATGGTTGCCTGGTGGATCGTCGTCTTGTCCGTCCTGGTGACGATCTATGGCATGCGACAGAATCCTGCGGAGATCCTCAGCGCCAATGTCGAGGACGAGGGAACCATGAGGACGGTCAATGGCTCCACATACGCTCGATCGGGTGGTGGGTCCGGATTTCGGGTCTTCTCCACGTTCGTCGGCGCGGGCATGTTCGCAGTGGCCGTGGCCATAGGGGTCATTCTCTCCGTTGCCGAGATCACCGATCCGACCAAGAAGTTCGTCGAGCGACTCGTCTGGGGTATCGCAGGCCTCGTTTGCCTCAATGGAATCCTCATCAGCGGTACTCGTTCTGCATTGATCACGGCCATTATTGGCAGTGCCACCATCTTATGGTTCCGGGGCAATCTGATTAAGATGCTGCCTGCCGTCGGAGGCCTGGCAGTCGCAGGCCTGGGTTTGTCGTCTTACCTCGGGAAGACGGATTCCTCCCGGATAGCGCAGGCATTTTCGCTAGAGCAGATCTATGAGCGCGTTTACATCGTCACCGCTCCTTCCATTGAAATGCTGCTAGAGAATCCCATTGGCAGAGGCCTTGGGCATTCTACGCATGGAGTGCCTGTTGTCTTGTCCTACCTCGTGTCTCGCTACAAGGCTTATATCATCGATGGAGATCTGGGACACGCTGCCGTGGACTTGGGCCTCGTGGGGATGGTCGCCTATATCATAATGATGATTTGGGCAGTCCGGGATAGTGCGCTTTGGACAAGATCCCTGAATGGCACCCGTTCCCAGACTGTGGCCATCATGAGCACCGCCATGTTTGCGACCTGCCTCCCATCGTTCATCACCGGATCACCGTTTCTGCATGTGCCCACCGGAGCAATCGTATGGTATTTCATTGGTGGGCTCAACCGGGTCTATGATGATCGCCCGCGAGAGGGTGGCTATAGGCTTGGAGGACTCTCTCCAGCGATGAGAGCGGACGGATCGCCTGTGCCCCCCCCAAGAGGCCCTGTGACAAAGCCCGTTGCTGGATCCATGGATCCGCTTTGCTTGCCACGTCCAGAATCGATGCAGGCCAAGCCCAAGCGGTTCCTCTATCGATGACTCCTGACTAGGAAATCCCTTCCGTGATCTGCCGGCTGGATTGCGAGCGATCGGCCCTTCGATTCCGCGGGTGCGGGAGACCTGAATGTCCTGGCTGTCAGGCATTTCATCGGTGCCACTACCACGGTGTCGGGCTCGACGCTTGCCACCCGACGATCAAGTCGCGAACGTCACCCCACCATGTCCCATGAATACGTGGAGCGGGTTGTCGACCTGCTCGATTCTTCGGTCAACCGACTGGTCAACATGACGGTCGACGAGGCCCGGTCCCGAGTACTGTCTGGCGATGCTGCGGCCGTGGGGGGCATCGAAGGTTCGTTCGCCCTCTTGGCTCGCGATGGGAAGACCGTCCGGATGGCGCGGTCTCTGGATCGCCCCATGCGCTACTTCCTGGCGAAGCGCCAGGAGGGGCCAGCCCTGATCGTGGCCGACCGGATCGACGCGATCCATCGTCAGCTCCAGCGCGAGGGACTGGCCGATCAGTTCCACCCGAGCTACACCCGGATGGTGCCCGCGCACTACGTGGTCGAGATCCAGCTCATCGGATGTCCCGACCCAGATCCCTCGTACACCCGGTTCTTCACCCCCGAGCGGAATGCGCTGCCGGCGGACCTCGATGAGATCGGTCGACGCTACATCGGGGCGCTGGCTGACGAGGTTGCGGCTCAGTTGCGGCTTATCCCCGAGTCCGAACCGATCGGCGTGGCGTTCTCCGGGGGCATCGATTCCGGGGCCGTCTTCCTCATCACGTATGCGATGATGCGGAAGCTCGGGATGAACCCGGCCCGCCTGAAGGCCTTCACGCTGAGTCTCGGCGAGGGGCCAGATCTGGCTCAGGCCCGCGATTTCCTCTCCCGGCTCGGCCTCGGCCTCTTCCTTGAGGAAATCCATGCGGATCCCGCCGACATCGACCATGCCGAGGCCCTGCGGGTGTTGGAGGACTACAAGCCGCTGGATGTTGAGTGCGGTATCATGGCTCTCACCCTCTGCCGAGGGATCCGTAAGCGGTATCCGGACTGGACCTGGCTCTTCGACGGCGACGGTGGGGATGAGAACCTGAAGGACTATCCGATCGAGGAGAATCCGGAGCTCACGATCCGCTCTGTCGTCCATAATCTCATGCTCTATCACGAGGGTTGGGGTGTGGGCCGGATCAAGCATTCCCTGACCTACAGCGGTGGTCTCAGCCGCGGCTATGTCCGCACCTATGCTCCCAACCGCCAACACGGTTTCCGAGGGTACAGTCCGTTGATGGCGCGCGGGGTCATGTCGGTGAGCGAGGGGATCCCGTTCATCGAGCTCACCCGCTACGACGTGCCCACGCTCTACTCGCTGAAGGGGGAGGTGGTGTCGCGCGGAATCCGGCAGGTCCTTGGCATGGAGATGCCGATCTTCGAGAAGCGGCGGTTCCAGCATGGGGCGATCCGACCGGAGACGCTGCGGAGTCGGGTGCCTGGACAGGAAGCGGTCTACCGGAGGCAGTTCCTCGCGATGTACCAGTAGGTGCCTCCGCGTCCCCGTGTCCGGGATGGATCGCCGTGCGCCAGAAGTATCTGTTACCCGACGGTCTTCATCGTTGCGCCAAAATGGTGTTACCATGGCTTCCTCCCGACTGGGCTGGTGGAGCGAAGCTTGGGAGGGCTGCGGAGCAGCC
>JBDLQQ010000124.1:0-10697 GCA_039800465.1 Verrucomicrobiota bacterium | reverse complement strand
CAGGGCCTGGGTCCGGCTCTCAGCCGCCTCGGTGGAACCCGTCGCCTGGCTGGCGGCGATCCGTTCTGCATTCATCCGTTCGCGGGCTGCGACCGTCTGCTCCAGGAGGCTGAGCAGTTCCGGCTCCCGATCGATCAGCAAGGTCAGAGAGGTTCGGGTGATCTCGAGAACCAGGCATTCCGTCATGGCATGCACAGAGGCGCTCCGGGGTTCCCCGGTGAGCAGCGACCGCTCGCCCACGACGTGTCCCGCCTGGAGGGTGGCGAGTTCGATCGGGGGGCTGTCCCCCTGGGGTGCGGACATCACCCGCACGCACCCCTCGGCGATGAGGAACATGGAATCCCCGGGATCCCCGGCGCGGACGAGCACCTGTCCGGGGCGGATCACACGCAGCACCGTCTCCGTCGCCAACCAGCGCAGGCTCGGGTCGGGGAACCGTTCGAAGAGATCCACCCGGCGGAGGAACGCCACCCGGTCCTCGACCGAATGCACCCCGGAGGCGTCCTTGGGCAGACGGGCCAGGAAGACGGTCTCCCGAGGCTGGGCCAGCGAGAGACCCGCCTTGGCCAGCTGCTCGAGGACGCATACCCACACCACGTGGGTCGCGTTGTCGGAGGAGAGCTTCGCGGGATCGAGCCAGAAGCGGATCCGGTAGAGGACCCCGGAGTCATCAGCCGACCAGACCAACACGTCCGGAGCGGGGGACCGGAGGGGACCCTCCGGGAGACCCGTCGCCTCGAGGACGGCCGAACGGAGGATCCTCAGGGCACGATCGGTCGGCACGTCGGCATCCAGCCGGACCTCGAGATGGAATCGGCTCTCCGGTCGGGGCAGGGCGAAGTTGGTGACCGCGCTGGTGGCGAGCTCGCTGTTGGGCACGATCACGATGAAGCCGTCCCGGGTGCGGATTCGCAGGGTCCGCCACTGGATCTCCTCGATCCATCCCCGGATCGGTTCACCCCGCGTGGAGGCAATCGAGACGTAGTCGCCGATGCTGTAGGCGTGTTCGAGGTTGATGCCGAGGCCGGCGAAGAAATCGAGGATGATGGGGCGCAGTGCGAGTCCCAGGACGACACCGATCGCCCCGGAGGCGGCCCAGAATCCCGACATGGACTGGTCGAAGACGCTGACGAGGACACCCGCCGCGGCTCCTGTGAGCAACACCACACCGAGGAGGTCGTGGAAGATTCGGGGAAGGGGCCTGCCTAGTGTTTGTTTAACGACACCGTCGAGGACCAGCAGCGATAGCCAACGATGGGCGGCCAGGGCACCAGAGATCCAGAGGGCGGACTCGAGGATGTAGGGGATCCAGCGCGGTGCGTCGCTGCGGCTCACCCGGGGGTTGGCATCGAAGAGGTCGGGACGGATCCACCCAAAGCAGACGACCACGAGGAAGACCGCCGTGGGCAGGGCCAATCTACGGATCAGGCGTGATGCTTGGGACTGGGAAACCATTTCAGCGCCGCAGGATATGAATCAGGATCCACCTCGGTTCAAGTTACGGATGGGTGCCGAGGGCTCGGTCTTCATGGGGTTGCACCTCGAATGGAGAACACGATGGTGTTCCGTTCCGTCAATTTTGTTGAATCCCTGTCCGATGTGGCCGCCAATGACCGGCCGATAGTCACTCCACTGTGAAACCGACCGACCTGCGGGGCATCCTCCGATACATTCCCCGGTTCCGAGAGAAAGTCTTCGTCGTGGCCCTCGATGGCGCCGTCGTGACCGACGACAACTTCCCGAACCTCCTCCTCGACCTCGCGGTCCTCCGGTCGCTGAACATCCGGATCGTCCTCGTCCACGGTGCCGCCGCGCAGATCCAGGCGCTTGGCAAGGAGCGGGGCATCACCCCGTCCAACATCGATGGCGCGGGCATCACCGATGCCGACACCCTCGGCCTGGCCCTGACGGCGGCGAACCGCCTGACCCATGAGATCCTCGAGGGCCTCGCGACCAACGATCTCCGGGCTGTCTCCACCAATGCCATCACGGCGCATCCGATGGGGATCATCGACGGGGTTGACCACCAGTTCACCGGCAAGGTGGAGCGGGTGGACGTGGAGTTCCTCCAGGCGCTTCTAAGCCAGGGCATCCTGCCGGTGCTGCCGCCGCTCGGATTCGATGGCGATGGAAAGACGTACCGGGTAAATTCCGACGCCGTCGCGGTGGCGATCGCGGACCAGCTCAAGGCCTCCAAGCTCATCTTCCTGACCGCGCGCGAGGGTTTGACCTGTCAGGGACGTCTACTGCGGCAGGTTCCGGTGGCCGAGCTCCGGCAGGTCCTGGCCCAGAGTTCCGCCGACCTGCAACCCGAGCTCGTCTCCAAGGCCCGCCATGCGGTCGCCGCCTGCGAGGCCGGGGTCTCCCGGGTCCACATCCTCAACGGGACCGTCGACGAGGGGCTCCTGGCCGAGGTGTTCTCCAACGAGGGGATCGGCACGCTGATCTACGCCAACGAGTACCAGCAGATCCGGCGCGCCCTGAAGAAGGACATCCGCAGCCTGCTGCGGCTCACCAAGAACTCCGTCGATTCCAAGGAACTGGTGAAGCGGACACGTGCCGACATCGAGCGGCGGATCGGCGACTACTACCTGTTCGAGATCGACAAGAACCCGGTCGCCTGCGTGGCGCTGCACGTCTACCCGGAGGACAACACCGGGGAACTCGCGTTCGTCTTCGTGAGCCCGGCGCACGAGAACCAGGGGATCGGTCGCAAGCTCGTCCAGTTCGCCGAGAACCGGGCGCGGGAGCTCCAGTTGGCGCGGCTCGTGACGTTGTCGACGCAGGCCTTCACCTGGTTCCAGAGCAAGGCGGGTTTCCAGGAGGGCACTCCTGATGACCTCCCACCGGTGCGCCGTGAGAAGTACGACGTGAGCGGTCGGCACTCGAAGGTGCTGGTGAAGACCCTGTCCGCCTGACGTCTGTGGGGACGGTCGACCCGGCACACCCGCGGCGGAGTCGTCCACTGCGGCTGGCGGCGATGGCGGTGCTCATCGTCGTCGGGCTCGGGTGGCGATCAGGACACCTACCGTTCCCCGGGTTCCTCGTGAAGTACGGCGGCGACGCGCTCTGGGCCTGGCTCGTGTTCCTGGGGCTCTCGGCAGTCTTCCCGCGACGCCGGACGCTCCCGCTCGCGGTCGGGGCACTGGCAGTCGCCGCGACGGTGGAGTTCCTGCAGCTGCACCACGGACCGTGGCTGGAGGTGGCCCGGTCGACCCGGCTCGGGCGCCTGGCCTTGGGCTCCACGTTCAACCCACCGGACCTGGTTGCCTATGCGGTGGGCATTGCCGTCGGGGCAGCGGTGGATCTCTGCGGGTTGAGTTTCGGGAGTCGACTCCGGCGGAGACCGGACCGGGGCGTTGTCCGCCGGGCGTGCTGAAAACAAAGCCCCCCTGGCACCCTCGGGCGCCAGGGGGGCGTTCACGGTCACGCCCGCTCAGGCCGTCAGCTTGCGGTAGCGCTCCTCGACGTACGGCCAGTTGATGCAGTTGACCAGGGCGCCGACGTATTCGTTCCGGCGGTTCTGGTACTTGAGGTAGTAGGCGTGCTCCCAGAGGTCGATGCCGACGAGCGGCTTGTTGCCCTTCGAGAGCGGGGTGTCCTGGTTCGGGGTCGTCTCGAGGACGAGTTCCTTGTTCTTGTCGACGCTGATCCAGATCCAGCCGCTGCCGAAGACGCCGAGGGCCTTTGCGAGGAACTCCTGCTTGCCGGACTCCTCGTCACCGAACAGCCGTCCCAGGGCCTCACGCAGCGGGCCTTCCTCCATGCCCGCGTCCTTCTTGAGACACTTCCAGAACAGGGTGTGGTTGTAGTCGCCCCCGGCATTGTTTCGGACCGCGGTGCGGACCTTCTCAGGGACCTTGTCGAGGTTGGTGACGAGCTCCTCGACGCTCATCTTCTGGAGCTCGGGGTAGTCGGCCACGGCCTTGTTCAGGTTGTTGACGTAGGCGGCGTGGTGCTTGGTGTAGTGGACCTCCATCGTCCGGGCGTCGATGTACGGCTCGAGGGCATCAAACGCGTATCCGAGCGGGGCGAGCTTGAACGGTCCGGAGGGCGCGGTGGCCTGGGCGAGGGCCCGGGTGACGCGGGTGCTGATGAAGAACGAGCCGCCGAGGAGCAGGGTGCCCTTCAGCGCTTGGCGACGGGTGAGTGAGTTCATGGTGTTTCTGGGATAATGGCGGGCCGATAGTTGAATCAGATCCGGGAGGGTGCAAGGGCGGACCCTGTGTCGATCCGGTCAACTTGGCGTTTTGGCCGACGACCAGACCGGGCTACGCTCCGCGTGCCGTTCCAATCCATGGATCCCTCAGCAGACAAGAGCCCCGCGCCGTGGTGGCGCGTCGTGGTCGTCGGACGCAACCCCCGGGTCACCGCCATCCGCCTGCTCGTCACCGTCCTGCTGACCGTCCTCGCGTTCCAATACGTCTTCGTCCCGGTCCGCGTGACCGGCATCAGCATGAGTCCCGCCTACAAGGACGGCGAACGCCGCTGGGTCAGCCCCCTGCTGGCCCGTCTGCAGGGCATCCACCGCGGGGACGTCGTCTCGATCCAGACCAGTGGACGCCAGGTGATGTACCTCAAGCGGGTCATCGGACTTCCCGGCGAGCGGGTCCAGATCCGGAAGGGGGACATCCTCGTGAACGGCGACACGCTCGAGGAACCCTACATCCTCAATCGCTCGCCCGCCTGGAATTGGCCCACGAACGGAACGGAGCGGCTCCTCGGTCCGGAGGAATACCTCGTGGTGGGTGACAATCGGGCGATGCCCATGGACAGCCACTACTTCGGGGTCGCTGACCGACGTCGGATCCTGGGGAAGGTCCTCCGATGAAGGCGCTCTCCTGGGGCTTCGCCGGAGGACTGCTGCTGTGTCTGGGCGTGTGGAAGCGCGAGGCGCTGTTCCCGAGTGAAACCACGAAGGTGCGCAATGCCCTCGTCCAGCTCGCCAGCGACGCCTCGTTCGGCCCCTCCGAGGGCAATATCGGCGCCGTCCGTCGGGTCGCCGCGGTGGCCGATCGCTTCGCGCCGGACGCGTCGATCGAGGTGGACATCCTTGGATCCGGGAATTTCCAGCTCACCGGTCGCGACGAGGTCCAGCAGCGCCTGATGGCGGCCCGCCGGTTCGTTCGGAAACTGGTCCTGCAGTTCCATGACATTGTGGTGGACCTCGGGGCCGACGAGACCACGGCGACGGTGCACCTGACCGCCACGGCAGATGCTGTGGGGGAGGGGAGGTATCAGGGGGGATTTGATGCCCTCGAGTTCGAACTCGCGCTCCGCAAGGTCGAGGGCCGGTGGCGGATCGAGCGGCTGAGGACCATCCCGACGCTCAAGCAGTAGGCCGCGCCGCCCTCAGGCCGGATGATGTGTCAGACGGGCGATGCGCTCGTTGCCGACCAGCCGCAGCCAGGCGGCCATTCCGGTACCGAAGGCGAGCACGGCGCAGAGGCCGTAGGGGAGTCCAGGATTCTGGTCGAAGAACGCCCCGGCGAACACGGGCCCAAGGATGCGGGCCAGGCTGCCCACGCTCTGGGCGATGCCGATCGTCGCCCCCTGCTCGGACGGCACGGTCAGCAGCGAGATGAGTCCGAACAACGGGGGGCGGGTCAGGCCCGACCCGACGGCGATCAGACCCACGAACACCAGCACCCACCACCAGGATCCACCGATCGTCGCCGTGAGGGTCGTCCAGGAAAGCGGTCCCTGGCCGCGGATCCAGGGCATCGGTGCGAGGCCGACCGCGAAGATCATGAGGCTCAGGGCGATCAGCCGGGGCTCGCCGAGTCGTTTCACGAGTCGGCCGATCGGCCCCCCCTGGATGAACGCCCCGATGATCCCGGCGAAGGAGAAGAGGATGGCGTTGGTGCTGCCCGCCGTGGCGTCATCGAGGCCGAAGTTCCGGGCGACCAGCAGGCCGAGCGTGGTCTCGAAGCAGGTGAACCCAAAGGTCGCCAGGAAGAAGACGGCGATCAGGAATCCCACATCCGGCTGGGCCAGGATCCTTCGTCCATGCTGCCAGCGGCTCCGGGAGGGCGGGGGTGTCGCGTTCGGCTTCCAGCTCTCCGGGAGACGGAAGTACGTGAGACCCAGGTTCACCAGGCAGAGCGACGCGGCCAATGCGCCGGGACCCACCTTGCCCAGGAGACGTTGTCCCACGACGGCGATCACCGGCCCGATGATGAAGCCCAGGCCGAACGCCATCCCGATCAGACCCATGCGCTTGGAGCGTGATTCCGGCGGGGTGATGTCGGCGATGTAGGCCTGGGCGACGGTGAGGTTCGCCCCGCAGATGCCGGCCGAGATCCGGGAGGCGAGGATCAGGCCGAGGGCCAGCTGTCCCTCGAGGGTCGACGCAACGGCGAACAGCGAATAGCTGACCACGTTGCCGAAGATGCTCAGCAGCAGGACCGGGCGCCGGCCTACGCGGTCGGACCACGCGCCCCAGATGGGTCCGAAGATGAACTGGGTCGCCGAGTAGCTGGCCATCAGCCCGCCGACCATCAGCCCGGTCGCGCCGAAGCTCTGGGCGTAGATGGGGAGAAGGGGGAGGACGATGCCGAAGCCCACGAGGTCCACGAACACCGTGAGGAAGAGGGCGGCGAGGGTGGGGGCCTTCATGCTTGGATCAGAAGGCTGCGAGACGGCACCACCCGGCTGCAATCCGAATGAACAACCCGATCGCCCTGGCCACGGGAGCCATTTTACCCCTTCCCACCGGGAGTCCCGACAGTATCTTCGCCGCTCATTGCTGCGCCGCGTCGGGGTTTCACCTTCGTCGCGGCCTTCGCATCCATGGACGCCGCCCACATCCGCAACTTCAGCATCATCGCCCACATCGACCACGGGAAGACCACGTTGTCGGACCGTCTCCTGCACCGGACGGGCACCGTCGCGACGCGCGACATGGAGGACCAGCTGCTGGATGCCATGGACCTCGAGCGCGAGCGGGGCATCACCATCAAGGCCCACCCCGTGACCATGTACTACAAGGCACGCAACGGGGAGACGTACGAGCTCAACCTGATCGACACCCCGGGACACGTGGATTTCGCCTACGAGGTCTCCCGTTCCCTGAGCGCCTGCGAGGGCGCACTGCTGATCGTCGACGCCGCGCAGGGGGTCGAGGCCCAGACCGTCGCCAACGTGCACCTGGCGATGAAGCAGAACCTCCACATCATCCCGGTCATCAACAAGATCGACCTCCCGCATGCCAACCTGCCCCAGGCCAAGCAGCAGCTGGAGGAGATCCTCGCCATCCCGAGCGAGGAGGCCATCCCCGCCAGCGCCAAGGAGGGCATCGGCATCGAGGACATCCTCGAGGCCATCGTGAACCGGGTGCCGGCCCCGAAACCGACCGGGGCTCCGTCGCTCCAGGCCCTCATCTTCGACAGCTACTTCGACACCTACAAAGGCGTTGTCATCCTGGTCCGTGTCACCAATGGCGAGCTGCGCCCGGGGATGATGGTGAAGCTCCTGCACTCCGGCCGGACCGTCGAGGTGAAGGAGGTCGGGTCGTTCAATCCCAAGCCCTACACCCGGGAGAAGCTCGAGGTCGGGGAGACCGGCTACATCACCGCCAACATCAAGACCCCCCGCGAGGTGAAGGTCGGCGACACCATCACGGATCCGAGGCACCCCTCCGCCGAGCTGCCCGGGTTCCAGGAGATCCATCCGATGGTCTTCTCGGGGATCTATCCCATCAACACGGCGGACTACGAGGGTCTCGAGGTCGCCGTCGCCAAGCTCCAGCTGAACGATTCCGCCCTCACGTTCCAGACGGAGAGCTCCGCAGCGCTGGGCTTCGGGTTCCGCTGCGGCTTCCTCGGACTGCTCCACATGGAGATCGTCCAGGAACGGCTCCGGCGGGAGTTCGACATGGACATCATCGCGACCTACCCAAGCGTCGTGTACCGGGTCCAGATGACGGACGGGACGGTCAAGGAGATCGACAACCCGGCGTTCATGCCCGACGTGACGTTCATCGACCAGATCCATGAGCCGATTGTGAAGTCGTTCGTGATCTGCCCGAGCGAGAACATCGGCGACATCATGGGCCTCATCGCCGAGAAGCGGGGAAGCATCCAGACCACCGAGACCCTCGATGCCCGGCGCGTGATGCTGACCTGCCGGATCCCGATGAACGAGATCCTCATCGACTTCCATGACCGCATCAAATCCATCACCCGCGGCTATGGGTCGATGGACTACGAGCCGGCCGGCTACGAGGTGAGCGACATGGTGAAGCTCGACATGCTGGTCAATGGCGAGGTGATGGAGGCGTTCTCGAGCCTGGTCCACCGGACCAAGTCGGAATCCCGTGGGCGGACCCTCGCGGCGAAGTTGAAGGACGTGATCCCGCGCCAGCAGTTCCAGGTCGCGATCCAGGCCGCGATCGGCGGCAAGATCGTCGCACGCGAGACCGTCAGTGCGGTGCGCAAGGACGTCACGGCCAAGTGCTACGGCGGCGACATCTCCCGGAAGCGCAAGCTCCTCGAGAAGCAGAAGGAGGGCAAGAAGCGCATGAAGTCCATCGGCTCGGTGGAGATCCCGCAGGAGGCGTTCGTCGAGGTGCTGAAGACGAATTGAGGGAGTGGAATCAGCTGAGAGCTGAGAAGTGAGATCTGAGGGTTCCGACAAGCCTCATCTGGGCCCTTGCGGGTGGCGAGTCGGCACCTCTCATGGTTGGAGGCCTCAGCGCTTGAGGTTGCGGCGGAGCAGCAGGGAGGTCAGGACGGCGGTGACGGCGATCTGGAGGAGGAGGGCGAGGAAGGGAATCGTCAGCCCACGGGAGATGTCCCCGAAGATGCGCCATTCCACCGGCCACGACGGATCCTGGATGGCGATGCCACGAAACCCCCAGTAGGAGGGGGCGAGGAGCTGGGCGAGAACCCTGAGAAAGCCCTCGTGGAGCGGAAGGATCAGGCCTCCGAGCAGGAGTTGGGGGAGGATCAGCAACGGGACCATGCTGAGGGCCTGGCCACGGCTCCTGACGATGGCGGACACCATCAGGCCCATCCCGGCGCAGGCACATCCCGCCAACCACTGGAACACCAGCTGCACCGCGAGGGGCTGCTGGTAGGCCGAAACGGGACCGGTCTGGTTCCAGTTTTGCGACGCATCGAACATCAGGTTCAGGGGAACCACCCCGGCGAGGGTCTGGACCAGGAGGATGAATCCGGCGAGGGCGAATCGGGAGGCGACGTAGGCGTCTGGTCGCAGGCCGCTCGGCACCTCCCGCAGCAGGACGGGCCGCTCACCCACGATGGCGCCAACACCCACCATGAAGCCCAGGAGCATGACCCCGAAGAGCACCGTGAACTGGAGTTTGTAGGTCGGCCAGTAGTTGGAGATCGTCGCGACCGGGATCAGGGGCACCTCGCCAGCGAGGCTGGCCTTGACGGTCCGGGCGAGCCCCTCCGAACCCAGGTACTCCTTGATCTGGGGATTGGCCTCCAGATAGACGCGCAGCTGCATGGGGACGGACAGGTCGGAGAAGTCCCCGGACATGGAGACCCTCTCCTTCTTCAGGGCATCCTGGACCGTGCCCCAGGCCTCGATGAGGGTCTCCCTCTCCTCGCTGTTCAGGGGTCGGGTCAGCACCGAGGGGTGGTTGAAGTCCTCCCGGGCGAATCCCAGGAAGCCGAGGATCACCATGAAGAGGGGGACCAGGACGGACATCAGGAGGGTGCGTCGATCGCTGAGGAAGACATCCAGGTTGCGTCGGAAAAGGAGCAGGAACTGGGGAAGAAACCCGTGTTCGATCCTTGCCGTATGCTGGGCGGCACGCGCGCCTCCTTCCGGAGGCGTGGTGGGGATCGGTGGGATGGCGGGTTCACCACCACCGTCCTCCAACTGGATGAAGATCTGGGTCAGCCGCTCCACCTTGAAATGCCGGAGCGCCTCGGCCCGGTGCCCCCACCAGACCAGGCGGCCCAGGTGGACGATCATCAGGTTGTCCGCGAGGTCCGCGTTCTCCATGTGGTGGGTGACGCAGAGGATGGTGGTCCCCTGGGCACGCGCCAGGTCGGCCAGATGCCGCATGATCCGGAGATCGGCCGCCGGATCGAGGCTGCTGGTCGCCTCGTCGACCACCAGGAGCCGTGGGCGTGCCAGCAGCTCGGCCGCGAGGCTGACCCGCTTCGATTCGCCGCCGGAGAGGCTCGCGATGGGGAGGTCGTGCCGGGACTCGATCCCGAGGGCCTTCTCGACCTCCCGCACTGCTTCGGCGATCTCCGAATCCGGCGTGTTGTCCGGTCTCCGCAGTCGCGCCGCATAGGCGAGGGCCTTCCCGACCGTCAGCGCCCCGTGGACGATGGGGTTCTGGGGGACGTAGCCGATCGACTCGAAGTCCTCCTGTGTGGGCGTCCGGCCATCGAACAGGATGCGTCCCGCGGCGGCTTGGACATCCCCCAGAAGAAGCCGGACGAGGCTGCTCTTGCCGGCGCCGCTGGATCCGAGGAGGCACACGAAGGACCCCGGGGCGAGCTGGAAGGAGATCTCCTTCAGGATCTCCACGGAGCCACCTGCCGTCGGCAGGCGCAGATCGACCTTGTCGAACCAGACGTGGAGGCCCTTGGGGGCTGGGGTTGAGGAGGACATCAGTCTTCGATGGCGTTGGGGTTGCTGCTGACGGTTCCGTCGGGCGCCGCCACATAGCGGGGTTTGTGGTGGACCAGATTCTGGAAGGCCTTGCCGCG
>JBDLQQ010000123.1:0-5521 GCA_039800465.1 Verrucomicrobiota bacterium | reverse complement strand
GCTCTGGGATCTTCACCCGGGGCAACTTCCGGAGGGATGGGGTTGGAAGGGGCGGGCTGAGGATCTCGTCGTGGGTCGAATCGACCTCGAGCCCGAATTTGTGGAGGTGGGCTGGAGGGACGCCGGAGCAACGGGAGCCGCCATCCTTCTGTGTGATGGACCAGCCTTCCAGGCCGGGTCCCATCGCACCCAGGGTTGGTTCCTCAGAGGCACGACTGTGACGCTGCTGGACCCCCGAGGCGTCCCGGTAGTCCGAGAGGTGATTCAGGCTCCGGCGATGTACCACCATGAGGATGGAGGCTGGCATCGCTCAGGACTCTGGACGCCGGAACCCGCTCGGCCCTCTGCCCAGGACTTCGCCCGGATGGCGAACCGCTTCCTGAGCATTCCAGTAGAGCCTGCTGCGGAGGGCATCTCAGTACGAGAGGCATGGAAGAACTTCTCCCGATTCTCGAGTGCCTTGGGAGAACGTCTTCGAGGGGGCGATCAGAGTGGTTCCATCGACGAGTTGATGGTGGCGCATGGTGACCTGGAGCGTGCGATCTGGGGGCTGGTTGGAATGCCGTGAGAGAGGAAATCGTGATGCTCAAGCTCCTGAGAACAGCGACGACGTGCAAAGGTAGGGAACAGTCCGATCCCCTCCAGGACCTCCTCGGAGTCTTCTGGGGTTCTGGTGTCCTGGAGCTGTTTTTCACCCAAGGGGAGACGATTAAAACGTGGAAATCCTCGACTGCGGTTCACGACGCGGCGCGATTCCGAGAGGCGGTTCTGAATGGTCTTCAGCAGCTTGGTGGTCAGCCCCGTCGGGCGGTGCTCCTAATCCTCCACCCGGAGCTGCAGCAGCTTCCAGTCGAGGTCCCTGCGGCGGCGGCCGCACCGGTGATCCAGGCCTTGGTCCGACGCTCGATTGACCAGCAGATGCCTGTCTCGGGTCGGACCCTTTGGTGCGATGTGCCGCTCGTCCCTGCTGGAGACCGGGCGCGGCGACTGGTCTATGCAATGCCCGAGGTCTTGCATCGGGGTGTCCGAGATGTTTTTCGGGATATTGGGATCGACCTGCATGCGATGATCCCGTTCTCGGGGCTCGTGTTCCTCGGGGATCGGACTGCACACGACCGGGAAGCAGTGGTCTTGGACGCATGGTATCTCCCCTGCGGGATCGCTGTCGGGCTCCGGCGAGGCCCCGATTTTTGGATGGTTCGGCCTTTGACGATGGATCCAGACGATGTCCCGAGGGTTTCGCGGGAACTCCGCCAGACGCTGGGTTTTGCCCGCCAGCGCTGGGACATTGCTTCGTTCCAGATGCGACTGCGGGGCCCGGCCGCCTGGGTGGGAGCCCTTACGGAATCCTTACGGATAGAGGGCCTTGGCAAAGAGGTGATCGGGGGCGGAGTGGAGGAAGACTGGAGGCATCTGATGCTGCGCCGGGCCGTAGGAAGTTGTGTGGACCTCGTGCCGGCGGCCAGCGATAGGGTCCGGCGTCGGTCCGACAGCGGATCACCGGTCTCACGATCGTTCGTCGGCACCCTTTCCTCGGGTTTGATCCTATCCACGCTGATGTTGTCGGAGGGATATCGGATTCGGACCCAGAGAATTGGGGCGGAACGCGAGGCCCGGGCTGCCGAGGTGGCCCTGGAGGATCTGGAGGCCTGGTCCAATCACAGGGATCAACTTGTCACCTTGGCGAAGCCCTGGACTTGGGGTGTCCGTGGAATTCCGGTTCGAGAATTGCCGACACGGTTGGGCGAGTGGCTTCCGGACGAGCTGGTGCTCACGGAGCTCGGTCTCTGGCGGTCGGAATCCGTCTGGCATCTGGCGCTTTCAGGACGCATGGCCCCTTCGGAAAAGGCAGAGGGTGTCCGGCCACCCTTGGAAGTGGCCGCCCAGCTCGAGGCAGATCTGGTTGCATGCATCGGTGCTCGTTCCGTTCCCGTGATGCCGACGAGGACCTCTCCGGCCTCGTCCCGAGCAACCTGGGCGGAACGACTGGCGAGCGAACCGCCTCTCGCTGCACTGGGGGACGAGGGTGCATTCCGGAAGGAGTGGATCCTGCCATGACCCGATGGATTCCATCCTTGAGGGTCAGGGACCTCCTGAGACACCCGAAGAGGCTCGAGGTGTTGGTGGTGTTGATCGGACTTGGTGCCGCGTCCTCGGGATTCCAGTTGGGCAGGGCACAGTCGGCACTGGATGAGGAACGACAACGGCTGAGGGTTTTGAATCGGCGGGTCGAATCCGGAGTTGCCCGCCTTGGGAATGGCGTGTCAGACGTTCCGTTGGAGGGTGAGGACGTTCTTGAGGACCTGCTGGACGGTGTCGAGGGCGTACGGACGTGGGTCGCCGGCCTCAGCAGAGCGGCAGAGGAGGCAGGGTTTCGGCTGCGGCTTCGCTGGGGGGATTCGGTACGGCCACTCCCGGGCAGGCCGGAGGTAGAACACGTCGAGGTTACACTCGAGCTCGAATCGGCCCCGACGAGCCCCGAGACGACCGTTCGGATGGACGGAGTCCTCGAGCATATAGGCATGGAGAGGCCGCCCTTCGAAGTGAGTCGGATCCGCTGGACCGGATCGGGTGCTGGCCTGCGGGGGGTAGTCGTGGAGGGACGTTTGTGGATC
The DNA here is from genome assembly GCA_039800465.1 of Verrucomicrobiota bacterium. GTDB lineage: Bacteria > Verrucomicrobiota > Verrucomicrobiia > Limisphaerales > UBA9464 > UBA9464. The sequence goes on along the minus strand of JBDLQQ010000123.1, from coordinate 2,906 downwards.
CGGAACACCGAGGCATGAGGTCGATCATCCAGCGTGGGTTGCAGGTGGTAGTGATCCTACCCATCGCCTGTGCCGTGCTGGGTTGGTCGCTGGGGCGATTCTCGGTGAGACCCCGTTGGAAACAGTCCGTCCTGCCGCGGGAGACTCCGGAGACAACGGGAACCCGTCCGCGACCGTCAGGGATTCCGTGGCGGCACTCCGGGAGTGGATCGTGCCGAGACCCGTTCCAGAGTGTGGGAGCTCGTGTCCAGGTTGGGGCGACGGATCCGTGGAAAGGCTTCGAAGCCCTGCGGCTCAGTGCGATCTGGATGGATCCCAACGATCCGGTAGCCGTGATCGACGGTCGGATCGTGAGGCCCGGCGATGGGGTTGGTGGATTCCGAGTGGCCCACTGTGTGCGCGATGGCGTCTGGATCACCGGTCCCATGGGAACTCGACGCCTTTGCCTTCAGGCCAAGCCAGAACTGAAAACCGGCACCCCCCGCTCCTGAACCCTACCTCCATCTGTCATGAACCTGCTCCCCACACAAAACCCTCGGCCCTCAACCGGGAATCCCCCAGGGCGACCGCTTCGCTGCCTGCTTCTCGGTCTGGGTCTTGCCGTCCAGACCCTAGGCGAACCCGCCGAGGCACCCTCCTATCCAGAGGGACCCGGGCTCGACTGGGAGTCGGCGGTCTCTGGAAAGCAACAGACCACATGGCCACCCGTTCGATTGGGAACCGAGGGGCCGATTCCTCCGGCGACGGTTGGAATCCCCCGACCCATGAACTCCTCACCCGTCGACCCTTCGGTTCCCGCTGTACCACGGTATTCGTTCAAGGCCTCGGGCATGGATCTCAAGTCGGCACTGCTCCTTTTCGGCGAGGTCAACCGCTTGAACATCGTCGTGGATGCTGATGTGACGGGCGAGGTGACGGTGGATGTGCGGGGGTTGGCGTTGGACCAGATCATGAGGGCCCTGCTGGAGGCGAACGACTGCTGGTGGGATCAGGAAGGGGGCTTGGTCCGCGTTCGAACCCGCCAGACCCGGATTCATCGGGTGGACTATCTCCGAATGAGCCGGAGGGGGATGGGTCACAATTCAGCCTCGCTGTCGGCCGCCTCCTCCGGCGGTGTGGGGGGAGGTGGTTCCGGCAGTGCAGGGGCCACGGGGGGTGTCTCGGCCCGGTCTGAGGGGGGTGGCTCCGGGGGTGGTTCGACCATCAACCTGAGTGCGGAGAACCACATCGATTTCTGGAAGGAACTCCGGACGGATGTGGAGAGGCTTTTGACGCCGGCGGGACGGGAGACGCTCGCCGTCAATCCGACCGCCGGCCTCATCCAGATTTCGGATCGCCCCAGTGCCCAGATCCGTGTCGAACGCTACCTCGAGGGTGTGGGCCAGACCATCCGGCGCCAGATCGACATCGAGGCCTGCCTCTATGACGTCACCCTCAGCAAGCAGTCGCAGTTCGGGATCGACTGGGAACAGGCGATCCAGACCTCGGCGGGTGCCCTGACGATGGGAGGGGCACCCTCGGTCGTACGGCCCATGGGCGGCTTCGACATTGCCCCCAGCTCGCTGAACCTGACGTTCACCGGCTCCGACACCCGGGTGCTGCTGAAGATGCTCCAGGAACAGGGAGAGGTCCGCGTCATCTCGAAGCCCAGGCTTCGGACGCTCAACAACCAGACCGCACTGATCAAGGTCGGTACTGAGACACCCTTCTTCCAGAACGTCTCGACCATCGTACCGGGAGGGGGCGCTACCCCGGGCGCGTCGGCGGTCATCGCCCAGGATGCTGTCACCAGCATCACGGTGGGTACCATTCTCGCCATCACGCCGCAGGTCGCTGAGGACAACTGGGTCTCGTTGGACGTTTCCCCTGTGCTCACGAGTCTGCTTGAGACCCGGATCTCCCCCAACAAGTCCACAACGGCTCCCGTCCTCGACATCAAGCAGGCTTCCACGCTTATCCGGGTCCAGAGCGGATCCACCATCGTCCTGGGTGGCTTGATCCAGACGGAGACGGCGAAGAGCCGACGTCGCATCCCTATTTTTGGGGATATCCCCGTGCTAGGCAGATTGTTTCAGGGTGATTTCAATGCGCAGCGGAGGAAGGAACTGGTGATCTTCATAACACCCAGGGTTGTCCGATGAGGCTGGAACGACGACAGAGAAAGCCGTTTCCCGCGTCCCTTGTGAGTCCTTTCTGGACACTGGACACGACAACAATAGGTTTCGCTCATCATCCCCGGTTGCGCGAACAGGTGCTGCCGCCTGTCGATCCCCCTCGAGCGGTTCGACAGCCGGGAATTCTTCACCCTTCGATCCAAGCTGGGTGGCCTTGCAAGGCCCACGGATCAGCTGGTCCCGGCCCAATCTCAAACTTTCGCTGCGAATCTCCCCAATCAGAACCCCTGATCCCATGACGATCAAAGTCTCGATCCTCAATACCTCGTCTGAAACCCAAGACTGTCTGGCGGCCCTGATCCGTTCGACACCGGGACTGCAGCTGGTCCCCGCGGTCCTGACACACCTGTCGCCCTCAGTCCCACAACGCGGGGGTATCCCGCACGTGATCGTTGTCGAACCGGACCAGCGGGACGCGATGCCCTACCGGATGCTGACCCGGATCCGTGCCTTCTCACCCTCCGTCCGAATCCTGGTCCTGGACCGGCTGTTCTCAGCCCGATCCGTACAGTTGGCGGTCAAGGCGGGGGCCCATGGTGTGATCTCCATCAACACCCGGCACAATGTCATTGTGGAGCGTATCCTCCAGATCGGCTCGGGCGAGGTGTTCCTGGATCCTGTGGCGCTTCGGCTCCTCGTGGAGGCATTGCACCAGACCCCTGCATTGATCACGGCCCAGATGAATCTGTCCCATCGGGAGATCGATGTGCTGGATGGATACAGTCAGGGCCA
>JBDLQQ010000122.1:0-5945 GCA_039800465.1 Verrucomicrobiota bacterium | reverse complement strand
GGGAGGTTGACGGCAGCAGCGTGACCGCTGGCCATGAGGGCCAGGAACGATGCGCCCACTGGTAGGTATCTTGAGTAGGGAATCATCAGGCTGCAGCGTAAGGATGGACCTGTAGGCTGTCCACGTTTTGCTCCGATCTGGTCCGACCCATCGGGGGGCTCCACGTCTGCAATCGTGAAGCGCCTCGCCCCGGGGTTCCTCCGGCCGCCTGCCCTCTGGGAAGGACACAGAGGAGGGCGCTCCGCGTGTGACGCTTCCCAGAGTCCCGGGTGTCGGGCAGCGTCTCCGGATGCCTGCCCAGATCGGCCCGCCCACGACGGATCCTGCGCGTCTCTTCCGCGGTGACCGCTTCCGTTTCGAGTTCGGGATCCGTCCAGCCGAGACCAACTGGTTCCAGATCGCTCCGCTCCAGAACGCCGTGTTGTCGGAGCGAAGCAGCGCTGTCCTCCAACATCCAGACCGACATCTCCCGTGGAGTCCGGAGGCGGATCCGGTGCTCGACGAGATGGTGGGACTGTTTGGGGACGCGCTGGCGATCTGTGGCCATCTCCAAGGCCGGGAACTGGCCCAGGAACTGGCTGGACGATGGGAGCCCGACTTCGTCCTGATGCGCCGGACGGGATCCATCTTCCGGATGGTGGGGGCCTGCGTCTGTGATCCCTCGTGGTGGGACCCGGGGGCGAAGATTGGAAAGCCGATCGAGGAGATCCATGCGCCCGTCCCCACGCTGAATGCCACCCTCGGGGACCGCATCCGGACGTTCCTCGAACGGTTGCCGACCGGGACCACCCTGGTCCGCGAGAACTGGGGTCTCGCCGCGGTCCCGGATCGGAATCTCCATCCCGTCCTCGATCGTCCCCGCCTCGGTCCAGAATCACGGGTCGCCAACACCTGGCTCCGCGTGGAGCACCAGGCCTTCCGGGCGTTGCCGAAGACCAGTGGGGTCGCGTTCCTGATCTGGCTGACCGTGCACCCGATGTCCGAGGTCGTCCGGGATCCGGCCGTCGCCCAGGCGGTCCGAGGGCATCTGGAATCCATGCCTCCGGAGATTGCCCGTTACAAGGGGCTCGACGCGCTCGGTCCGCGGTTCTGGGACGGAATCCTGTAGACGGCTTCGGAGGTCCGACCGCGATTCAGGACAGCAGTTCCTGGATGTCCTCCCAGGTCAGCTTCTCGGTGAAGGCGGCCTCGTCGGCGAGGGTCGCCGAGAGCAGCTCCCGCTTGCGTCGCTGCAGCGTGAGGATCTTCTCCTCGACCGTTCCCCGGGCGATGAGCTTGTAGCTGGTGACGACACGGGTCTGGCCGATCCGGTGGGCCCGGTCCGTGGCCTGGTCCTCGACGGCCGGGTTCCACCATGGGTCGAAGTGGATGACGGTGTCAGCCCCAGTGAGGTTCAGGCCGACGCCGCCCGCCTTGAGCGAGATGAGGAACACCGGAATCGAGGCATCCTTCTGGAACCGTTCGACCACGGCGCCGCGGTCCTTCGTGCTGCCGTCGAGGTGGCAGTAGGGGAGCTCCCGCGCGTCGAGCTCCGCCCGGAGGAGGTCGAGCATCGAGGTGAACTGGCTGAACACGAGTGCCCGGTGTCCACCATCGACGATCTCGTCCAGGAGCTCCGAGAAGAGCTGCACCTTGGCGCCGACACCGGCATCCGTGTCGTCGATCGCAGTTCCATCCCCTTGGTTTCCTTGAACATTGAGCAGCCTCAGGTCGCAGCAGACCTGTCGCAGTCTCAGCAGCGCGGTCAGCACGAGGAGACGGTTCTTCGGCGAGGCGCCTTCGGCCCCGGCATCGGCCACTTCGCGTCGGGTCTGGGACAGGATCTGCTGGTAGACCTCGGCCTGCTCCCGGCCCAGCTCGCAGTAGGCCACCTGTTCCAGCTTCCCGGGAAGGTCCTTCACCACCTCCTTCTTCATCCGGCGCAGCAGGAAGGGGCGGATCCTCCGCGCCAGGCGCTGCATCGATCCGGCATCGCGCTCCCGGACGATCGGGACTTCGTAGCGTTCCCGGAAGTCGTTCGCGGTCCCGAGGTATCCGGGCATCAGGAAGTCGTAGAGGCTCCAGAGGTCGAGCACCGAGTTCTCCAGCGGCGTTCCAGTGAGCACGAGACGGTGTGCCGCACGGATCGACTTCACCGCCTGGGCGTTCTGGGTCTGGCGGTTCTTGATGTGCTGCGCCTCGTCGAGGATGACCGTGTCGAAGGATACCTCCCGATACAGGTCCAGATCCCGACGCAGGAGGGCATAGCTGGTGATGACGAGGTCGGAATCGGGAATGCCGCCGAACCGGTCGTGTCGATCCGATCCATGGAGTGCGAGCACCCGGAGCTGGGGCGTCCACCGGGTCGCCTCGGCGGCCCAGTTGAAGACGAGGCTGGTGGGGCACACGACGAGGGAAGGGGATCCCTTCGTCCGCGACGCGGCAGCCAGGTGGGCGAGCACCTGCAGCGTCTTGCCGAGGCCCATCTCGTCGGCAAGCACGCCGCCGAAGCCGTTGGACCTCAGGAAGGCCAGCCACGCCACGCCCTGCTTCTGGTAGGGACGCAGCACCTCGTCGAGGGTGCCCAGTGGCGGACAGGTCCGCTCGAGCGCGCCCTGCTGTCGACGCACCCGGTCCTGCCAGTTCGGCGGGGCCTGCACCGTGAGGCCCTGCTCCCGGAGCGTGCCCTCGAGGAAGCCTGCCTGCTGCTGGGAGATCCGGTATCGCACCCTCTCCGTCCCGCCCTGCTGGGTCGGGGCACAATCCAGGAGCGTCTCCTGGAACTCACCGATCGCGTCGGTGTCGAGCACCGCGAACCGGCCGTTGCGCAGGCGTCGTCCGCCACCGCCTCGCAACAGCTGCTGGATGTCGGCCGCGGAAAATCGCTCGCCGCTCGCGCTCTCGAAGGACACGTCGAGGTCGAACCACTGCTCGCCGCTGGGCGTGATCTGGAACCGCGGCTCGATCCGGTCGAGATTCTTCCGGGTGCTGTGCTCGAGTCGTTCCTCGAGCGTCACGGTCCACTCCTTCTCCATCCTCGGGTATTCGCGGGAGAAGAACGTGAGCACCCGTTCCTGGCCCAGCAGCTGCCACTGGCCCTTGGCGTCCGGGCCTGTGAATCCGGCCGACCTCAGTCTCTGGAAAGCCCGATGCTCGGAAGACAGGTCCCGCGTCGAGTAGCGTCGCGGATGGTTCGGATCCGGGAGCCACGACGATTCCCCGGGCGCCGTCACCCCGACGGTCATGATCCGGGCCCCATACTGGCACTGGAGGGTGCCAAAGAGCTGGGCCATCCCGCCGGCGAGGTTGAGGAGGAAGCGCGGGGGTGCTGGTGAGAACTCGAAATCCTCGGGACGGAAGTTCGCGGTGACCGTTGCCGCATCGAGCATCGGCCAGTCCCGCGCCAGGAAGTCGGGAACCTGGGGGCGGCCCAGGCGGACGGGGCCCTGCAGCAGGGCCCGGAGCGAGGCAGGGAGCGCCAGGGGTTGGAGTTGGTTGCCGCCCGCGATCCACAACCCGTCGGGCCCGGCCAGAAGTCCCTGGGGCGCGCTTCCCGGACGGAGTCGGACCTCGATCTCCCCGGTCGGTTCCAGTGTTGCCGTGATGGGAAGCGAGGCGGGTTGGGTCGAGACCCGGACCTGTTGGTTCCTGCCGAGGGTGATCCGGGGATGGTCCACCAGGGCGGGGAGCAGTCGGCAGAGGTCGGCCGTCGACAGCTGGCACATGCCGGGGGTGTCGCCGCCGGTGAGTTCCTCGGCGGCGGCAAGCGCGGCCTCGTCGGCCGGCTCCAACGCAAAGGGTCCCAGTGCGACGAGGGAGTTCAGGGGCGTCCGACCCCGTTTCCAGACGCCCTCGAACATCACCATGACCTTTCCCCGGAGCGCCGCCTCGAAGAGGTTCGGGGGAAGGAGGATCTGGAGCGAGAGCGGTTCACCTCCAGGGGCTCGACGAAGCCGGATTGCAGGTCGGACAGCTGCGGCCGTACCCGGTCCGGGCTTCGTGGAACCGGTGGGGCCGGCTGGCCCGGGGGACGGTGTTGGCGGTGCCTTGCCACCCTCGACCTGGTGCAGGCCGACCGCGACGGAGTGGTGGCAGAGGATGCCATCCTCCCGGGAGCGACGACACGTGCAGAGATTGTCGATATCGACCGGCCCCCGGATGACCAGGCCCGCCCGATAGGTGGTTTCACCCGCTTGTACCACGCCCTTCAGCACCGGGGGGGACCAGTTCGACGAGAGGACCTTTCCAGCGGCCAGGAGGGCGCGGGCCTGTTGGACGGCTTCCCATCCGGCCGTCTTCTGGAAGAAGGCGCCGCTGAGCTGGACCTCGGACATCTGGGGTGCGTGGATTGCGGCCTTCGAAGGCCGGTGCTTCCAATGTGGGAGCGACCGGGGTCAGCCCTCGAACTCGTAGTCGACCACGGCGACCGATTCTAGGAGCGGGACGATCAGCGCCACGACGGCCTGGTGGCTCGGGTGGGGAAGATACGCATCGCGGGCCGCGGCGTTGTCGAAGGTCAGCACGAAGGCGTGGGTGTAGCCCTGGCTGAGTCCCTCTGGACTCGAGTTGGGTCCCGAGGAGAGATCCCGGATGCCTGGGATGAGGCGTTGGAGCTCGTGGAGCTTCTCGAACAGCTCAGCGATCTTCGCCGGGGCGGCGTCCGACTTGAAGCGGACCAGGACGATGTGTTTGACGGGGCGGTTCATGGGGGAGGGGAGATCAGGAGCGGAAGGCCTTGCGGAGCATGGCGATGCTCTGGGGGACGGCCTTGTCGGGATCCCCCTTGCCCTCCATCTCGAGGGCGACCCATCCCTGGTAGCCGGCGGCGCCCAGGATCCGGGCGATCCGGGCGTAGTCGAGGTCGAGCGTGTACCATTCTCCGCCGCCGACGTAGGTCTTGGCCTGCACGTAGACGGTCTTCGGGGCGATCGCCGCGAGTTTGTCGTAGGGGTTCTCGAGGAAGTTGCCCGTGTCCATCAGCACTCCCATCCAGGGGGACGAGATCGAGTTGGCCAGCCGGAGGAGTCCCTCCGGGGTCCGCGTGAGCCCCCAGTGGTTCTCGACGGCGAGGGTGACCCCGCACTCGGCGGCCTTCGGCAGGCACTGCTCAAGGCATTCGGTGCACCAGCGGAACCCGTCGTCCTCCGAGTATCCGGGGAGGACGGGCTCGATGCCGCGGGCCTTCATGAGGTCGTCGAAGCTCGCGATCGTGTTCCAGCGGCCAGAATTGATGCGCAGCATCGGGATGCCGAGGGCATAGGCGATCTCGATGCACTTGAGGGTGTGCTCGACGTGCTGCCGGCGCACGGCCGGGTCGGGATCCACGAAGTCCTGGTGGATGCTGAGGCAGCAGAGGCTGACGCCGTGTCGGAACGCATGACGCTTCAGGTCGGCCAGATGGCGGCGGTGATCCGCCGTCAGCGGTTCCTTCTCGGGGATGTCCATCTGGCGGTGCAGGACGTCCACGCCGGCGATGCCCTGCTGGGCCGCCTTCTCGATGACGGTCGAGACGGTCACCTTGGGGCCTCGGAAGTGCCAGTAGGAGTAGGTGGCGATGGCGAGCTGGACCCGGGCGGCGGTCCGGCTGGTGGCGGCCTCCGCGGTGGGGGTCAGGGCGGCGAGGGCGGTGCCCGTGCCCAGGGCCGTCGAGCTGCCGAGGAAGCCTCTTCGGGACAGATGCATCAGGGGGATGTACCAGATCCCGCGTCCTCGGGGAACCCGGATCCGGAGCCAGTGCTGCGGGACATTCCGCCCTTTCCGGGTCGGCTCGGCGAGATGCCCGCTCCCCGGGATTGCAGCGGGGCCGGGATTCGACGGAGGCTCGGCGTGACGATGTCACGCCTGATCAAGTCCTCCGGTGCGGTCGCCGCCGCGACGTTGTGCAGCCGGGTGCTGGGGTTCGCCCGCGAGGCGGTGTACGCGGGCTTCATGGGCGTGGGCCCAGTCGCGGATGCCTTCTTCTACGC
>JBDLQQ010000121.1:0-7153 GCA_039800465.1 Verrucomicrobiota bacterium | reverse complement strand
ACACCGTCGGGGTGGTTGTCGGATGCGTCGGCTGGTTCCTCTACAACCACCTCGGCCGTGGCCTGCCTGCATTCTCCGCAACCGGCGAAGGAGGCACCGCGTTCTATCGGGCGATGACCCTTCTCGTGGTGCTTTCCCCCTGCGCACTCGTGCTGTCCGTGCCCTCCGCGATCCTGTCCGCGATCGCCTGCGGCGCCCGCCACGGCGTCCTGTTCCGTGGAGGCACCGCCGTCGAGATGCTGGCCGAAATCACGGCGGTCGCGATGGACAAGACCGGCACCCTCACGGAGGGAACCCTCCAGTTGGTCGGCATCGAACGCCTCGAGGGTTCGGAGGCGGACGCGCTGGCGGCCGCCGGAAGCCTCGCGGCGTTGTCCAATCATCCGATCTCGAGGTCGCTCCAGCGGGAGACGATCCGGCGGAGCGCCGCAACGATTCCCCTTTCCGGATCGGAGACCATCCCTGGGCAGGGCATCCGGGCGCGGGGTCCTGACGGGGAGTATGCCCTCGGCAGCCGCGCGCTCCTAGGCTCCCGACTCCCGTCGGGCGTCGTCGACGCCCTGCCCGCGGTCCCGGATGGGGTGAACGAGACCTGGGTGTCGGGTCCCCGGACCATCGCCCGACTGCTGCTCCGGGATGCGCTTCGTCCCGAATCCGCCGCCCTGGTGGCCCGGCTGCGGTCGGACGGCCTCCGGACCGTGATGCTCACCGGTGACCGTGCCGCGGCGGCGGAGCGCCTCGCCCGGGAGGTCGGCGTCGACGAGGTGCGTCACCAGTTGAAGCCGGAAGAGAAGGTCGCGGCGGTCCACACCCTGCGCGAGAAGGGAGACCGGGTCGCCATGATTGGCGACGGGGTCAATGACGCCCCTGTCATCGCCGGTGCCGATGTCGGGGTCGCGATGGGGACCCGCGGATCCGATGCCGCACTGGAGCAGGCCGACGTCGTCCTGATGAATGATCGGCTTGAGAACTTCCTCTTCGCCCGCGATCTCAGCCGGAGGGCGCGACGCGTCATCGGGCAGAACCTGGTGATTTCCATGGGAACCATGGCGTTCATGGCACTTGCCACGCTGGGGTGGAGCGGCCTGCCGCTCTGGACCGGTGTTGCTGCCCACGAGGGCAGTACGGTGCTGGTGGTCCTCAACAGCCTCCGCCTGCTCGCCTCCCCGAAGATCCGAGCAGACCGGAACCCCGGTCACTGACCCGGCACGCCCGTTGTCCAAAAAATGGCTGGAAAAACCGGGCTGCGGACGGCACATCCTAGACCCTTCGGTCCATCCCTATGAACGAGCAGATCGTCATCCTCGATTTCGGGAGTCAGTACACCCAGGTCATCGCCCGCCGCATCCGTGAATGCCGCGTCTACTCCACCATCCTCCGGTATGACACCCCGGCCGAGGAGATTGCCCGGCTGAATCCGAAGGGGATCATCCTGTCAGGTGGCCCCAACTCGGTCTACTCGCCCAAGGCCCCGCTGCCGGATCGGAACGTCTTCAAGCTCGGGCTGCCGGTCCTCGGGATCTGCTACGGCGTCCAGGTCCTCGCCCAGTTCCTCGGCGGGAAGGTCGAACGGGGCCAGAAGCGTGAGTACGGCAAGGGCACCCTCACGGTCGGAGATTCCCGGTGCGCCCTGTTCGAGGGCCTGCCGACATCGCTCCAGGTCTGGAACAGCCATGGCGACAAGCTGACCCGCCTACCGAAGGACTTCGTGGTCGTTGGGACCACCGAGAACTCCGACTACGCCGCGATCGAAGACCGCGCCCGGCGGTACTTCGGGATCCAGTTCCACCCCGAGGTGGTCCACAGCCCCCGCGGCAAGGAGATCCTCGCCAACTTCGTCCACAAGGTCTGCGGCTGTGGCAAGGGCTGGACGATGCGGAGCTATGTCGACCAAGCGGTCGAGGACATCCGGGCCCAGGTCGGATCCGAACGCGTCATCCTTGGCCTGAGTGGCGGTGTCGACTCCAGCGTGGCCGCCGCGCTCATCCACAAGGCCATCGGCGACCAGCTCACCTGCATCTTCGTGAACAACGGGCTCCTCCGCGCCCGCGAGGCCGAGGTGGTCCAGGAGGTGTTTGGTAAGCATTTCAAGATCCGGCTCCAGTACGAGGAGGCCACGCGCGCCTTCCTCAAGCCGCTCAAGGGCGTCACGGATCCGGAGCGGAAGCGCAAGATCATCGGCAAGACGTTCATCGACGTCTTCGACAAGGCGACCAAGCGGGCCGGGAAGGCCAAGTTCCTCGCCCAGGGGACGCTCTATCCCGACGTCATCGAGTCGGTCCCCATCGCCGGCAACCCGGCCCACATGATCAAGAGCCACCACAACGTGGGGGGGTTGCCGAAGCGGATGAAGTTCGCCCTGCTGGAGCCGCTCCGCTGCTTGTTCAAGGACGAGGTGCGCCAGCTTGGTCTCGAGCTCGGCCTGCCGAAGGAGATCGTCCACCGCCAGCCGTTCCCGGGTCCGGGTCTCGCCGTCCGCTGTCTGGGTGAGATCACGGCCCCGAAGCTGGAGATCCTGCGCCAGGCCGACGCCGTGGTGGTTGCCGAGATGAAGGAGGCCGGGCTGTACTACAAGACCTGGCAGACCTTCGCGGTGCTGCTGCCGGTGCGGTCCGTGGGGGTGCAGGGGGATGAACGGACGTACGACTACACGATCGCAATCCGCGCGGTGGAGTCGCAGGACGGCATGACGGCCGACTGGGTGCGCCTGCCGTATGGGCTGCTGGAGAAGATTTCCACGCGCATCACCAACGAGGTCCGCGGGGTCAACCGCGTGGTCCTCGACCTCACCAGCAAGCCCCCCGGCACCATCGAGTGGGAGTGAGCGAAGGGAGTGGGCAGGCGGGCATTTGGCTCGGACCCGGTAGAGTCGAAATCCAATGAAGCCCCCGGGTTTCGGGGTCCCATTGAGTTCATGGCAGAGCCTCGAGATGCCTTTTCAGGGGAATCAGGGGCTGTCTGATTCTTTTGCTGGTGGCGAGGCAGAGAGGGTGATACCAAAAAGCCACACCAAGGAACGGTGTGCGGTTGTCCAAGGAGGATGGATCAGGTCCGATGATCCCCGGTGTGTCCCGGGCTGAGCTGATCCCGTTGGTTCGACCATCACGATTTCCAAGCAAGTCCCGCGGATGCGAGGGCGCAAGCCACGCGATCCGGGAAAGCCTGCCATGCGAGCATTTCTTTTTGGGTTTGGATGGTTCCTGAACGCCATTGCTTTTGCGACCGCGGCGACCGCGGGATCCATCAAGATGAGTTGGGACCACTCCGTCGGGGGAAACAGGGCCTTCTACAGAGTCTATCTCAGGGAGCAGTCCGGCGTTTACAACGTGGTCCGTCAAACGCCATGGAATCAGGAGAGGATCAGAGGTCTCCGAGGTGGGCAGGTTTATTATGTCACCGTTCGCTCCGTGAATGACATCGGGCTCGAAAGCGAGAGTTCCCCGGAGGTGCGGGTTGAGCTGCCCCTCGAAAAGCTGGCCACCACAGTGTCCGCATCCTCCTCCGAGCGGATGTATTGGGGGGAACTCATTGCTCCCGCTAAGCTGTCGGTTAAAGCCATGGTCGGGGTGCCCTCGGACCAGGTCGACAAAGTGGAAGTGTGGATGGGATACAGGAAATGGGATGGGGCGAACGTTGGGATGTATCAGGAGCTCAAGGCCCCCTCTTTTTCTGCCGAACTGCCTGGGATTGGTGGTGCATCACAAATCGCCATTGTCCCTTATCTGGTGCTGAAGTCGGGACAGAAGATACAAGGGTCGGTCAATGAGGGAGACGGGTTTCCAATCCGCATACAGCCCCGGATTCCTCGCCACGTTCTTCGGGTGACGCCGGACGATGCCATTGTCGCCGTCTCGAAACCGGTGACTTTGGACCTGCTGATCGATGAGGTTGGAATGCCGGTGAGGACGGTGCTGTTCAAGCGGGGCACCGTTGTCTTGGGGGAGGATACCTCCCCTCCCTATTCGTTCGTCTGGACAAACGCGGTTCCCGGCTACTCGGAGGTTCATGCCGAGGTCTTCTATAACGGTCTTGAGGCACATCTCTCCGTGCCATCGAACTTCATCGGAATCCGACATGGCCGGCCGGCCGCACGGTTGGATCTGCAGGTTGAAGTCGACTCCGCCGGAAGGGGCTCCCTCCGGGGGCTTCTTGCCAATTGCGAGGGGTTGCAGGTTTCCAAGGTCCAGTTTTTGGCGGGGTCAACCGTCATCGCCGAGGATCCAGCCCCCCCCTACGAGGCAACCTTGCAGACAACATCCGGGAAGGTTGGCGAGTTCGCATGCCGCGCGCTCTTCAACACCGGCCATGTCCTCGTTTCGAACCCGATCAACCCAACGACTCCCAATAGCAATCCAAAGCCCTCCGTCGTGCTCGAGGTGGCTTCCTCGAGCCAACCCCTGGTGGCCCCTGCCGTCGTGGAGATGGAGGGATCGGTCACCGCGAATTCAAATTCGATCCAGAAGGTGCAGTTCCTGGAGGGTGGGACGGTCTTGGGCGAGGACACGACAGCGCCCTACACCCTGTCGTGGCCGGATGTGACGGCGGGGACGCGTCGCCTCGTGGCGCGGGTGTTCTATGGATCGAACCAGACGGTGGATTCCGCGGTGGTGAGCGTGGTGGTGGGGAGCCCTGTACCATCGGTGGTGCTGAGTGCAGGAACGCCTCCGTCAGGCGGATGGGTGGCGCCGGCGACGATCGCTTTGAGCGCCGCGGTGACGGTGCAGGGGAACACGATCCAGAAGGTGCAGTTCCTGGAGGGTGGGACGGTCTTGGGCGAGGACATGACAGCGCCCTACACCCTGTCGTGGCCGGATGTGATGGCGGGGACGCGTCGCCTCGTGGCACGGGTGTTCTATGGATCGAACCAGACGGTGGATTCCGCGGCCGTGAGCATGGTCGTGGGGAGCCCTGTGCCATCAGTGGTGCTGAGTGCAGGAACGCCTCCGCCAGGCGGATGGGTGGCGCCGGCGACGATCGCTTTGAGTGCAGTGGTGACGGCGCAGGGGAACACGATCCAGAAGGTGCAGTTCCTGGCCGATGGGGTGGTGTTGGGTGAGGACGGGTCGGTGCCCTATGCACTGGCGTGGCCCAACCTGACGGCGGGGACGCGTCGCCTCGTGGCGCGGGTGTTCTATGGGTCGAACCGGACGGTGGACTCCGCGGTGATGACCGTGGTGGTGGGGAACCCAGCACCCAAGGTGACGGTGAGCCTGGGGAAGGCCCCGGCAGTCGGGTGGGTGGCGCCGGCGACGATCGCGCTGAGCGCGGCGGTGACACCGCAGGGGAACACGATCCAGAAGGTGCAGTTCCTGGCCGATGGGGTGGTGCTGGGGGAGGATGGGACGGCGCCGTATGCGTTGTCGTGGCCGAATGTCACGGCTGGGTCTCGCGGGGTTGTGGCGCGGGTGTTCTATGGATCGAACCGGACGGTGGACTCCGCGGTGGTGAACGTGGTGGTGGGAAACCCGCCACCGAAGGTGTTGATGGGGGTCGGGACACCTCCGACAGGCGGGTGGGTGGCCCCAGCGACGATCGCGTTGAGCGCGGCGGTGACAGCACAGGGGAACACGATCCAGAAGGTGCAGTTCCTGGCCAATGGGGTGGTGCAGGGGGAGGATGGGACGGCGCCGTATGAGCTGAAGTGGTCGAACGTGACGGCGGGGACGCGTGGGTTGGTGGCGAGGGTTTTCTTTGGGTCAAACCGGACCGTGGACTCCCCCGCAGTGAACCTGGTGGTGGGGAACCCGTCGCCGACGGTCGTCGTGAGCGCGGGAACGTCTCCGGCAGGTGGATGGGTGGCCCCGGCGACGATCGCGTTGAGCGCGGCGGTGACAGCACAGGGGAACACGATCCAGAAGGTGCAGTTCCTGGCCGACGGGGTGGTGCTAGGGGAGGATGCGAAGGTGCCATACACGTTGTCGTGGTCGAGGGTGGACGAAGGGACGCGTGACATCGTGGCGCGGGTGTTTTTCGGGTCAAACCGGACGGTGGACTCCGCCGTGCTGCGTGTGGCGGTCCGGAATCCCGTGCCTGCTCTGCCTGCGAGTGGATTGGTCGCCTACTATCCCTTCAACGGGAATGCCAATGATGCGAGTGGCGGCGGACGGCATGGAATCGTCCAGGGGCCGGTCTTGGCTGCCGATCGATTCGGAAACGGCAATGCGGCATACCGGTTCAACGGCGCATCCCCAACGACTGGAAAACCCAACAGGATCACCACCCCACAGAATGCCTCCTTTGCGGACGGGTTCACCGCTTCGGTCTGGATCAGTGGGTCGACGGACCTCCGGTCCGGCAATTACATCCTGGGAAGTGGGCTGAATGGATCTCGATGGATTGGATTACGGGTGGACCAGCGTGCAGCCACCTCGGCAGGCAGGCGGGTTCTCAATGCGGAAGGTTTCACGTCCATCGGATCCAGATCCACCCCGGCCCCGCCAAGCTCCCCCACTGCCCTCGAAATCGTGGCTGACGGAGTCAAGTGGTCCCACGTCGTTCTGGCCGTTGGAGGCCGTACGATGGCCGTGTATGTCGATGGCAGACTCTCGGCCTCCATTCCTGTCGGTACAATGAGGCCTCCACCGACGTCTCGGTTGGTAATCGGGGATTTTGAGGACGCGATCACCGGGGCCTGCTGGAGTGGACGCATCGACGATGTCAGGATCTACAACCGTGCACTTTCAGAGTCTGAAGTCAGGGCCCTGTATGCGTACGAATCCCAGGTCCCCGAGCCGATCGTGGGCAGCGGCAGTGTCCAGCGATTTCCTCTTCTCCAGTCCGATACCGTAAACGCCGGGGATCTGGCCATTCCCCAGACCGTTGAAGCGTGGCGCTCAGGGTCTGCGGATGCTGCACAAGGTCGGCCGTCGATCCTTGAGACCGCGGACGCGGCACCTGTGTCTGGGCTTCCCATGGCAATCCTTGTGAACAGGGGTTCGGATTCCTCGAGGCTCTTCGTCCTCGAAGTCCTGGCTGATGAAGGTTCCAAGGTCTTGATCGAGACGGCCACGGAGCTTCTGGATTGGACCCCGACCCTGCGAATCACCGGGGGCGGGGCCCGGAATCCGATCCGAGTGCCGGTGGGTTCTGACAATCAGGGACGGTCCAGATTCTGGCGGGTGAGAATCCCGTGAATCACATCCGCGCGGGATTC
>JBDLQQ010000120.1:0-4543 GCA_039800465.1 Verrucomicrobiota bacterium | reverse complement strand
CGGATCGTGGGGAACTGGGACTCCTATGGCATGGGGCGTGGCAAGAACATGTACGCCTACAAGCGGGATGGGATCACCTGGAAGCTCTTCTCCTGGGATGTGGACTTCGCCCTCGACAACGGCGGCAACGGGGCGGGAGACGCGCTGTGGGGTGCTGGGGATCCCGTGATCAACGTCATGTTCGACAACCCGGCGATCCGGCGTCGCCTCTGGCAGGCGTACCTGGATGCCGTGAACGGGCCGATGCTCCCGGAACGGGTGTCTCTGGAGGCGGACTCCCGTGCCGAGATCCTGATCCAGAACGGCGTGCCTTCGACCTCGAACACGGGAGCGAAGAACTATGT
The DNA here is from genome assembly GCA_039800465.1 of Verrucomicrobiota bacterium. Classification (GTDB taxonomy): domain Bacteria; phylum Verrucomicrobiota; class Verrucomicrobiia; order Limisphaerales; family UBA9464; genus UBA9464. Next base: position 4,199 of record JBDLQQ010000120.1, on the reverse strand, counting down.
CGCCTCCCGGAGACAGACCATCCTGAACGCCCTCAAGGCGGCCGATGTGCCTGCCCTCGAGATCACCTCGAACGGCGGTGCGGACCAGACCGTGGGAACCCCCTCGGTCACCCTCGTGGGCAACGCTCCCCTCGCATTGACCTCCCTCACCGTGAACGGGACCCCGTACCCGGTCACCTGGACCACGTTCACCCGGTGGCAGATGACGGTACCCCTGACCGAGCGGATCAATCGACTGGTCCTGGGAGGGGTGGACCGCTTGGGCCGTCCCATCCCCGGGTATTCGGACACTGTCACCATTGTCGCGACGGGAGAGCTGCTCCGGGCCGAGGACTTCGTGGTGATCAACGAGGTCCAGTACAATCCCAGCCGTCCGGGCGCCTCGTTCATCGAGCTGCACAACACGGCACCCACGACACCCTTCAATCTCTCAGGCTGTCGGATCGAGGGTGTGGGCTACACCTTCCCGGAGGGTTCCGTGATCCCGGCCAACAGCTTCCTCGTGCTGGCAGCCGATGCGGCCGGGTTTGCGGCCGCGTATGGCAGTGCGGTGCCGGTGTTCGGGACTTTCCCAGGCACTCTGAGCAATGAAGGGGAGTATCTCGCCTTGGTTCGACCCGATCCCGCGGGTGTTGCGAATCCCACAGTGTTGTCGGATGTCGCCTACAGTCCGCGTCCGCCGTGGCCTACGACTGCGGCCGGATGGGGGCCATCGCTCCAGCTGATCGATCCGACCCAGGATGCCTGGCGGGTTGCGAACTGGATGGCGTCGGAGACGAATGCCGCGGTGCTGGCAACCCCCGGCAAGGTGAATGTCTTCCGGTCCAGCCTCGCCGCCTTCCCCGACCTCTGGATCAATGAGGTCCTCCCGAACAATGTGGCTGGACCCACCGACGATGTGGGACGTCGGGGTCCATTCATCGAGCTCCATAACCGGGGGACCAACCGCGTCGATCTCGCGGGATGTTTCCTGACCGACACGCTGGCCGATCTGGCCCGTTGGTCCTTCCCGGACGGGACGGGTGTCCCGCCGGGCGGGTTCCTGGTGGTCTGGGCGGATGGTCAGCCGGCGGGCGCGGGCTCGGCGGCGCTGCACGCCAATTTCCGGCTGTCGGCCACCAATGGGTTCGTGGCGCTCACCCGACGCCCGAGTGTGGTCGAGAGCCCTGTGGTGCTCGACTACCTGGAATATGGGCTCGTGGGAACGGACCGCAGTTTCGGCTCGTTCCCGGATGGTGAGCCTCGGGCGCGTCGGGTGTTCCAGACCGTGACCCCGGGTGCCCCGAACAACCCCGAGGTCCCGGCCGTGGCGGTGACGATCAACGAGTTCCTCGCCGGCAACACCCAGACCCTGGCGGATCCCGCGGATGGCGACTTCGAGGACTGGTTCGAGCTCTTCAATGCCGGTCCACTGGCGGTCGACCTCTCCGGGTATTTCCTGACCGACTCAACCAACAATCCGACGCAGTTCGTGATCCCGGTTGGCACCACCCTTCCTGCCGGGGGCTTCCTGCTGGTCTGGGCCGACGGGGAACCGTCACAGAATGTACCGGGAAGGCCGGACCTGCATGCCAACTTCCGGCTGAGTCTCGCGGGCGAGCAGCTCGCTCTGTTCGATCCCAATGGCCGGCGGGTCGACGAGGTGACGTTCGGAGCCCAGATCAACGACCTCAGCCAAGGGCGATTCCCGGATGGGTCCCCCTTGCCGCTGGTCGACCTCGAGATCCCAACCCCCAAGGCCCCCAACGTGGTCCCTGGGGGCAACCTTCCGCCCGTGCTCCGTCCCATCGGTCCCCAGACAGTCCGGGAGGGAGTCCTGCTCACCTTCACGGCGTCGGCCCAGGATGCAGATGCCGGGCAGGTGCTGGAGTTCAGCCTCGGACCCGATGCCCCAGTCGGCGCGCTCATCGACAAGACGTCCGGCGTCTTCACATGGACCCCTGGGGAATCCGAAGGACCAGGCCAGTTCGCCTTCGCCGTGCGGGTCACCGATTCGGGAGTCCCACGTCGCACGACCTTGGAGCGGATTGTGGTGACCGTATTGGAATCGAACGAGTCGCCGATCCTGGAGACTCTGGCGGCTCGGACCGTTTCCGAGGGAGAGCTCCTGACCTTCACGGTCGGGGCCTCGGATCCGGATCGTCCTCCCCAGGCCCTCCGGTTCGAGATCGTGGAGGGCCCTGCGGGTGCCCTGCTGGACTCCCAGACTGGGGTGTTCAGCTGGACTCCAGGAGAGGAGCACGGGCCGGGTGTCTTCACCGTGAGGATTCGGGTTGGCGACCGCCAGGATCCGGAGAAAACCTCCGAGGGCACCTTCCAGATCACGGTGCTGGAGGTCGATAATCCCCCTCGTATCGTCCCACTCGCCCCGGTGATCGTCACCGAGGGCGACCGGTTGTCGGTCCAGATCCAGGCGCAGGATCCGGATAGTCCGATATCGGGCCTCCGGTACGAACTCACCGCTGGAGCCCGGGAAGGGATGGCAATCGATCCGAGGACGGGTCTCCTGACCTGGCAGACCACCGAAGCGGACGGTCCCTCCGGCTTCGAGGTCGTCATCCGGGCGACCCAGACGGAGGGGAGCGTCCAGAGCGATCAGTATTCCCTCGGCATCACGGTGCTCGAGAAGAATCAGGCCCCGGTGTTGGCGGTCATACCGGACCAGAAGGTCCTCGAAGGGGAAGTTGTTTCCGTGACGGTGGCGGCTTCGGATCCGGATCTGCCGAAGCAGGCCCTGGTCTACTCGCTCGCGGCAGGTGGCCCGGAGGGGGCGGAGATCGATCCGGTCCTGGGGGTCTTCCGCTGGAAGGTCCCCGCCGACTTCGGCGTGGGACGCGTGCGGGTGACCGTGTCGGTGGCCGACAACGGGGCGGGGAACCTCACCGATTCCAAATCCTTCGACATCGTCGTGGAACCGCGATTCCGGGTCGCCCTCAATGAGATCCACTACCGGCCCACGACCCCACGGTCGGGGTTCATCGAGCTGTACAACCCCTCGGCGAAGACGGCCTGGGATCTCGGAGGGGTCCGCCTCCAGTCCTCCGGGATGTCATTCGCATTTGCCGACGGAACCGTCATCGGACCCGGGGCCTTCCTGTGTGTCGTGGCGGATCTGGATGTCTTCCGGAAGACCCATGGCAGCCAGCCTCTGGTGGCCGGGGTCTGGACCGGGGCGTTGGGTGAGGCGGGCGATCGGGTCCGCATGATTCGGTCCCTGCCGGGGGGTGGTGGAGAGGAGACCCTGGCCGAGGTGGGATTCGAATCCCAAGCTCCCTGGCCACTCGCGGCAGCCGGAGGCGGCGCGGCACTCCAGCGGATCGACGCGCGTCGTGATGGCAGACGCGTCGGGAACTGGTCTGCAACGGCGTCCTACAATGGACCCCGCGACCTGATCGCCTACACCTCGTCCTGGAGATACTTCCAGACGGGACCCGTCTCGGCCGACTGGAAGGATCCCGGCTTCAAGGACGAGGCATGGCCGACCGGGAAGGGGCTTCTCTACGTCGAGAGTGCCGCCCTCCCTGAGGCGAAGAACACAGCGCTGACGCTCGGCCAGACCACCTACTACTTCCGGACCCGCTTCACGCTGCCTTCGCTTCCGAATGGGGCGGGCCTGGTGCTCAACACGATCCTCGATGACGGCGCGGTGGTGTACCTCAATGGAGTCGAGGTCTTCCGACAGAACATCGACGCGGCTGTGGCGGTGGACTTCTCCACGTTCGCCAACGGGGTCGTGGACAACGCCGTGGTCACCGGCCCCTTCACGCTTCCGGCCGCCGCCCTGCGTTCTGGAGAGAACGTGCTCGCCGTCGAGGTCCATCAGGTCAACGCCGGCAGTTCGGACGTCGTCTTCGGCTGCGAGCTGAAGCTGGCGGGAGGCGATGTGCCGGCCATCACTCCAGGGCAGGCCAACACCGTCGTCCAGGACCTGTCTGAATTCCCGCCGGTCTACGTGAGTGAGATCGTGCCAAGGAATCTCACGGGCCTGAAGGACGCCGCCGGGGAGCGCGAGTCGTGGATCGAGATCGTCAACCGCGGCGATGAGCCGGTCAGTCTCGAGGGGTGGACCCTCAGCAACGCGACCGGGGATCTCGCGCGTTGGAACTTCCCCGTCGGCGCCGTCCTCAAGCCCCACAGCGCCACCGTGATCATCGCCGATGGGCAGACCCTCCAGGGATTCGGGTCCGAATGGCACACGA
>JBDLQQ010000119.1:0-5885 GCA_039800465.1 Verrucomicrobiota bacterium | reverse complement strand
CCGGGGGCGGACGCAGGGATTTCCCGAGGATGGTGAAGTGCTCGACCTTCACGCTCACCTCGCCGGCGCGGGTCCGGAACAGGGTGCCCCGGACACCAATGAAGTCTGCGAGGTCCAGGTGCTTGAAGATCTCGTACCCCTCGTCGCCCAGGGCCTGTTTCTGGGCGTAGAGCTGGATCCGACCGGTGACATCCCGGAGGTCGAGGAACTGGCTCTTGCCCATGTCCCGATGCGCGGTGATGCGTCCAGCGAGGGCGACCGGGTGGCCCTCGGCGAATTCACCGGCCTCGAACCGGGTCCGGGCCTCGGCGCAGCCAATGTCGGGCCGGAACTTGTTCCGGAATGGCTGGATCCCCTTGTCGGCCAGTGCGGAGAGCTTGGATCGGCGCTGTTCGATCAGTGCGTTGGTCTCGTCCATGTCGAAAGTCCGAGTGAAGCATGGGCCGGATGGCAACGGAAGGGTGATGTCGGGACCGGAAGGTCCAGAAGGCCTCCCGCGGGCGGCTCCATGGCAGTCCGGGCATGGAATTTTCTTTGGGCGTGTTCCGCCCTCCGCCTTAATGGCCGCGTGCTGTTCCGCAAGGTGGCCATCGTCGGGGTGGGCTTGTTGGGCGGGTCCCTCGGGCTCGCCCTGCGGTCGCGTCACCTTGTCGGCGAGGTGTGCGGGTACCTGCGTCGTGACAGTGCCGCCACCGAGGCCACGACCGCAGGGGTTGTGGATCGCGCCACGACCGATCTGGCGGCGGCGGTCCGGGATGCCGACCTCGTGGTCCTCTGCGTCCCGGTCGGGTCCATGGAGTCGACTGCCTTGGCCCTGCGCGGTTTCCTCTCCCCGGGGGCCGTCGTCACCGACGTGGGCAGCGTGAAGGGGGCGGTTGTCGACCGGTTGGAATCGATCGTCCATGAGGCCGGCGGGGTCTTCGTGGGGTGTCATCCGATGGCTGGATCGGAGAAGACGGGATTTGGATCCGCCCGGGCCGATCTGTTCGACCAGGCGGTCTGCGTGGTGACCCCGACGTCCCGGACGCCGCGTGGGGCGATCGAGCGTGTCGAATCCCTGTGGTCGGGGGTGGGCGGGAGGGTGGTCACGATGACACCCGAGCGGCATGACCTGCTGGTCAGCCGTGCCAGCCATCTGCCCCATGTCGTCGCGGCGGGATTGGCACGGTGGATCCTTGATCCTGGCAATGGCCTTGGTGAGGAACGGTTGTGCGCCACGGGGTTCCGGGACACCACGCGGTTGGCGAGTGGTTCCCCGGAGTTGTGGAGGGACATCGCCTTGGCGAACCGGGTGCCTCTCGATGAGGCGATCGCCGGATTGACCGGGGAGCTCGAGCGGTTTCGCGAGGCTCTCCGCAAGGGAGACGCCGCATCGGTCGAGGCATTCTTTGCAGCGGCGAGGGATTGGCGCGAATCCTGGGTGCTTCGCGGTTCACCGAGTCCATTACCCTCCTCGGCGGCGGCGTCCTGAACCCCTTCGAAACCCCACACCGTGCCCCTTCCGAGGATCATCGAAATCGTCCCGCCGGCATCTCCTGCACCCGCCCGGGTCACCATCCCCGGATCGAAGAGCATCACGAACCGGGCTCTCGTCCTCGCCGCGCTGTCGCGGGGCAGCGTCCGGCTCGAGGGAGCCCTCTGGAGCGAGGACACCGAGGTCATGGTCCACTGCCTTCAGACCCTCGGGTTCAGGGTCCGGGTCGAGGCGGATCCCGGTGATCCAGCCAACCGCAGGATCGAGGTCGAGGGGGCAGGGGGAACCCTCCCGCGCCCCGGCGGCACCCGGGAACATCCGATGGAGCTGTTCGTGGGCAACGCGGGCACGGCGGCCCGGTTCCTGTCAGCCCTCGTGTGCCTGGGTCGGGGAGTCTATCGGCTCAGCGGCGTGCCCCGGATGCATGAGCGCCCCCAGGCCTCGCTGCTGCGGGCGCTCCGCGACCTTGGATACGGGGTGGACGCGACCTCGGACCGGTTGCCGGCGCTGATCGAGGGCGGCGGGTCCCAGACTGGATCGGTCACGGTGAGTGTCGACCAGAGTTCCCAGTTCGCCTCGGCACTGCTGCTCGCATCGCGTGCCGGGGGCTGGACCGTGGGGATCTCGGGCGGGAATCCCGATGAATTGCCGTACGTGGAGATGACCCGTCGGCTGATCGACGTCTTCCCCCATGGGAGTGGGGAGTTCCGCATCGAGCCCGACGCCTCGAGCGGCAGCTACTTCTGGGCGGCGGGATTCCTGATGGGTTCCGACGTCCAGGTACGCGACTGGCCCACGAGTGGATGGCAGGTGGACGCCCGGTTCTCCAGGTGTTTCCCGCTCTCGCCCGAGATCTCCCGGGAACGGGATCTGGGCGACAGCATCCTCACGGCAATGATCCTGGCGCCCTTCGGTCGTGCCCCGGTCCGGTTCACGGAGCTCGGCCGGCTGCGTGTGCAGGAATGTGAACGGGTCCAGGCGATGCGGACCGAGCTGGCCCGCTGTGGCGCGCAGGTCGAGGAGTCCGGGGATACCCTGGTCATCCATCCCGGTCCGCTGCACGGAGCGACGATCACCACCTACAACGACCATCGGATCGCGATGTGCTTCGCGACCCTGGGCTTGAAGGTGCCCGGCATCCGGATCGATGATCCCTCCTGTGTGAGGAAGACGTTCCCGAATTTCTTCCAGAAGCTCTCCGCGCCCGTCCCGGAGGGACTGGGTGCCGGAGTGCGTGACGTGGCGACTGGCCGGACCCTGACGGGTGCCGATCTACTGACCTCCTGATGCCTGCCCCCTCCTTCTCCAAGAACACCACGGATCGCCTGAGCCTGCCGCAGGTGATCACCGTCGACGGACCCAGCGCCTCGGGGAAGGGGACGCTGTCGCGTCGCCTGGCCAAGGACCTTGGGTACATCTACATCGACTCCGGGGCGATGTACCGGACCCTGGCCTGGTGGGCGATCCGGCAGGGCATCTCCCTGGAATCGCCGCTTCCGGCCGCTGCGGAGTCCGAGGTCGTCGGACTCCTCCGGCGCTGGAAGGCCGAGATGCGCCTGGTGGACGGGCAGGGGTGGCTCCATGTCGATGGCTACTTCCCGGCGACCGAGATCCGGGAGAACGCCGTGGAGCATGCGGTACCGGTCATTGCCCAGATCTCCAAGGTCCGCGACTGGATGGTGGCCCGGCAGCGTGATTGTGTTCGGTTGGGTCCCCTGGTGATGGAGGGGCGGGACATCGGCACCGTGGTGTTCCCGTTGGCGCCCGTGAAGTTCTTCCTCGAGGCTGACGAGGAGGAACGACAGAAACGGATTGAGGGTCGGGGTGGGAACACCAGTGCGGCCCGGCGCGATCACATGGACAGCACCCGCAAGAAGGGGGCCCTCATACCCGCGCTCGATTCGATCCGTGTCAACAACACCGGCCAGACACCCGATGAGACCTTTGCCATCATGCGTGACCATGTCCGCTCCCGGTTGGGCCTCTAGCTTAGTCTGGCTGCTGGTTGGGCTCGCAGCCTTCCATGGGGCCCTCGCCCAGCCAGTCGACCCGGCCGTCCCTGAATCCGAGCAGGTCGTCATCCTCTACAACTCCAAGGTCCGGGACTCCCGGAGCGTGGCCGCCTACTACGCCGAACGGCGTGGCATCCCGTCGGACCGGCTCATCGAGCTCGACTGCTCCGAGCCGACCAGGATCACCCGGGACCAGTTCCGGACCGAGATGGTGGAGCCGCTGCGGCGTCAGCTGCAGAAACGGGGGCTGGCGCGCTTCTCCAAGCAGGTCGTTCCCGCCGCCGGCAACCAGCCGGGCCGGGTCCGGGAGCGGCTCACCCACAGCAAGGTCCGGTATCTGGTCCTGTCCTACGGGATGCCCTACGCGATCCTCGACGATCCCCGGCTCTCCGCCCACGTGCCCAAGGAGGCCCATCCGCTGCAGCGTCAGTCCGGGGCCTCGGTCGAGAACGACCTGATGCTGATGCCGTCGGATCTCGACACGTTCGCGGGTCCGGCCGGCAATCCCTTCTACAACCAGACCAACACGGCTGGCCTGCATCCCGGCAATGGGATCTTCCTGGTGTCGCGTCTGGACGGTCCGACGGCGCGTCACGCGGAGGACCTGGTCCGCAAGGCGGCGCGGGCCGAGCGGGATGGGTTGTGGGGTCGGGCGTATTTCGACGAGCGGTCGATCACGGAGGGCTCGTACAAGCGGGGGGACGACTGGATCAAGGGCGCGGCCCGGATCGTGGAGGGGCTGGGCTACACCACGTACATCGACCATTCCCCGGACACCCTTCCCAGGGGATTCCCGTTCAGCGAGGTGGCCGTCTATGCCGGGTGGTATGCGGGGCAGCCGACGGGCCCGTTCACCCTGCCGACGATCGAGTTCGCCCCGGGGGCGATCGCCTACCACCTCCACTCCTTCTCGGCTGCCGATCCGCGGAGTCCCACCCAGAACTGGGTCGGGCCGCTGGTCGCGCTGGGGGCGACGGTCACGATGGGGTGTGTGGATGAGCCGTATCTCGAGATGACGCCTGACGTGGAGCGGTTCTTTGCCCGCCTGGCGGAGGGTTGCAACGTGGCCGAGGCCTTCGCGATGTCCCTCCCGGTGCTGTCATGGCAGTCGATCCTGGTGGGGGATCCCTTGTACCGGCCGTTCCGTCCCGCTCCGGCGGTCCGTGCTGCCGCGCTCCTCGGTTCCCAGACCAACGGGATGCTGCTGCCGTACGCCGTGGTCCAGGACCTCAACCTCGGGCTGTCCCGGGGTGGATCCGTCGAGGATGCGATCTGGAAGCTGGAGCAGCACCCGGAGGTCCGGACCTCGACTGTCCTGGCGGAGTCTCTGGCGACCTTGTACGTCCGGAAGGGGGAGACCAGCCGTGCGGTGGACTGGATGGGGCGGGCGCTGCAGGCAGGGGGGACTCCGCAGCAACGGGTCCGGCTGTTCCTGGAAATGGCCTCCCTGCAGGAGAAGCTGGGACTTCGGCCGGATGCATTCGCAACCCGGGACCGATTCCTCAAGGCATTCCCACTGCATCCGCTGGCGTTGGAGACCCTGGAAGGGATGCGTCGCGACGCCGAGACACTGGGCATGGCCCCGGAGATCCCGCGGATCGACCGGGAGATCGAGCGTCTGAAGCCGGCCCCGGGCAAGCCGGCCTCAGGAAGATGACGGGCTGGTAGCCGTCCCGCCCCTCGCCCCAGCGGACGAGGTCCCAAAAAAAAATTGGAAAACCGTTGCCTCTCCGTCAGGGGAGTCGGGACAGTTCCTAAGCTCTGGATCGGCTCGATCCTGCCTCCAGCATTTCGTCTCCATATCCCTCCTGAACCCATGAAGAGAACCTGGAACCTTCTCCAAATTCTCCTTGTGGTCCTCTGGGCCACCTGTGTCGTTCGTGCCAACGATCCGTTCAAGATCCCCCTGGATTCCCCCCAGTGGTCCGCCGCCGATGCGAATTCGATCACCAACGATGGCGTCGAGATCACCGGGGTGCCCAAGGTGGGCACAATCAAGCTGCAGAGGAACGTCGTGTTCCGCAGCGATGACCTGATCGAGGCGGGGCTTGGCAATGCCAAGATCCCCACTGGCTATTTCTGGCTCGATGGGTTCCCGATGTGGGTCAGCAGCGCGCGGATCGTGAAGAGCGAGAAGAGGGTCCACCTGGAGGTGGGCATCGGCCTCCCCGCCTACATCAAGAATGTCAACGGGGAGGAGCTCCGGGTCTCGGGTCGGGTCAGCGTCGATTCCTCCGGGTGGCATTTCGACGGGTTCCAGTTCGCCGCTCCGGACGTCTATATCAAGAGCCTTGCCATTAAGAACCTCACATTTGCCTACGACCAGGCCCAGGGCCTGTACTCCGGCGGCGCCAACATTGGGTGGGGAGGGAAGGAAAAGTTCGACTACTGCCCCGATT
>JBDLQQ010000118.1:0-9470 GCA_039800465.1 Verrucomicrobiota bacterium | reverse complement strand
GGCGAGATCAACACCCTGCTCGGGAACAAGAACTGGACCCGCGCCCGCGAGACCGAGCTCGAGTCCGCCGTCTGGGGCAACGAGGTGGAGACGCTCCGCCCAATCATCCAGCCCGGCGGTTCGGATTCCGCAGCGCTCGACAACGCCCTCGAGGCGCTCGACCTCTCCGGACGCCACCTCCTCCACGCGGCCACCATGCTCGCGCCCGAGGCCTGGGAGAACGCGTCCGACCTCGATCCGAAGATCCGCGACTACTACCAGTACCACGCCTGCCTGAACGAGCCGTGGGATGGTCCCGCTGCCGTGGTGTTCTCCGACGGACGCATCATCGGCGCGACCCTCGACCGCAATGGCCTCCGCCCGGCCCGCTACAAGATCTATGAGGACGGCCTCATGGTCATGGGCTCCGAGGTGGGCGTCGTCGCCCTCGACGAGAAGAAGGTCGTCCAGAAGGGACGCCTTGGTCCGGGCCGGATCCTCGCGATCGACACCCAGACCGGGAAGTTCATGAACGACGAGGCGGTGAAGACGTTCGTCGCCTCACAGAAACCCTACGGCGACTGGCTCAAGTCGAACCTTGTCGACCTCTCCACACACGCCAAGGCCCTGGCCAACAGCCACCAGACCGTCAACCTGCTCGACCTGACCCTCCAGCAGATCACCTTCGGATGGGATCAGGAGCAGCTCGAAGATCTGCTCAAGACTATGGCCGTCCAGGCCGCGGAGCCCATCGGCTCGATGGGGGATGACACCCCGATCGCGGTGCTCTCCAAGCGTCCGCGTCTGCTGTTCGACTACTTCAAGCAGCTGTTCGCCCAGGTCACCAACCCACCGATCGACTCGATCCGCGAGAAGATCGTCATGTCGCTCACCGACACCCTCGGGCCCCGGTTGTCGTGGTTCGACGAGACGCCGGAGCATGCGCGGCTGATCCGGATCACCTCGCCGATCCTGCTCGACCATGAACTGGCCACGCTGCGCCAGCTGCCCAATCCCGCCTTCGGATCCGCGGTCCTGAACTGCTGCTTCGAGGCGTCCCACGGTGAGACCAAGCTCGACGCCGCCCTCACACAGGTCTGCCTGGAAGCCGAGAAGGCGGTCGATGCCGGCAAGACGCTCCTCGTCCTCAGCGATCGCGGAGTCGATGCCACCCGGGCCCCGATCCCGATGCTGCTGGCCGTCGGCGCCGTCCATCACCACCTCATCCGTGCCGGCAAACGGCTCCGCTGCTCCATCCTCTGCGAGAGCGGCGAGTCGCGGGACGTCCACCACTTTGCCTGCCTCATCGGCTTCGGCGCCAGCGCGGTCAATCCCTACGTGGCCCTCGACACCATCCGGGAGTCCGTGGAGGAAGGGAAATACGGCGACATCACCCTCGAGAAGGCCTCTGCGAACTTCAAGAAGTCCATCGAGTCCGGCCTCCTCAAGGTCATGGCCAAGATGGGCATCTCCACCATCGCCAGCTACCGCGGCGCCCAGATCTTCGAGGCGATCGGCCTCGGACAGGAGGTCATGGACCGCTGCTTCTTCGGCACGACCAGCCCGATCGGTGGCATCGGCCTGAAGGAGATCGCCCACGACGCCATCCGACGTCACCGGAACGCCTACGCGGCTCCCGAGGCCGCGATGCTCGACGTCGGTGGCAACTATCGCGTCGCCAAGGGCGGACGCGGCGAGTTCCACGCGTACAACCCGCAGGTCGTGATGACCCTGCACCGCTTTCTGAAGTCGGGTCAGCGCGAGGAGTTCCTCAAGTACATGGAGACGGTCGAGAAGCGCGAGCCGGTGAGCCCGCGGGATCTCTTCCAGTTCAAGCCGACCGGCACCGCGGTGCCGCTCGACGAGGTCGAATCGATCGAGGACATCCGACGCCGGTTCACCACCGCCGGCATGTCGCTCGGCGCGCTGTCGCCCGAGGCCCACGAGTGCCTCGCGATCGCGATGAACAGCATCGGCGGCAAGTCGAACTCCGGCGAGGGTGGCGAGGATCCGTCCCGCTACACCACCGAGCGCAACTCCGCCATCAAGCAGGTCGCGTCCGGACGGTTCGGCGTCACGCCCTCCTACCTGGCCAGCGCCTCCGAGATCGAGATCAAGATGGCCCAGGGCGCCAAGCCCGGTGAGGGCGGACAGCTGCCCGGTCACAAGGTCAGCCCGCTCATCGCCAAACTCCGATTCAGCGTCCCGGGCGTCCCGCTCATCTCGCCGCCGCCACATCACGACATCTATTCCATCGAGGACCTCGCCCAGCTCATCTACGACCTCAAGCAGGTCAATCCCCGGGCCAAGGTCTGCGTGAAGCTCGTCGCCTGCTCCGGTGTCGGCACCGTCGCCGCGGGCGTCGCCAAGGCCTACGCCGACGTCGTCCTGATCTCCGGTCACGACGGCGGGACCGGCGCCTCGCCGCTCAGCTCCATCAAGAACACCGGTGGACCCTTCGAGTTCGGCGTGGCCGAGGCCCACCAGACCCTGATGCTGAACGACCTCCGGTCGCGGATCGTCCTGCGCACCGACGGCGGCATCAAGACGGGGCGGGACATCGTCCTGGCCGCGCTGCTCGGGGCCGAGGAATACAACTTCGGCACAGCCGCCCTCGTGGCCGCCGGATGCGCGATGTTCCGCGTCTGCCACCTCAACACCTGCCCGGTCGGCGTCGCCACCCAGAAGGACGAGCTCCGTCTCAAGTTCCGCGGCAAGCCCGAGAACCTCGTCGCGTTCTTCAATGCCGTCGCCCAGGAGGTCCGCGAGATCATGGCGTCCCTCGGGTTCCGGAAGCTCGACGAGATCATCGGGCGCACTGACCTCATGGAGCGCCGCCCCGTGGCGGAGTTCCCCGCGGAGATCCGCGACAAGGCCGCCAGCCTCCAGCTCGACCGCCTGATGTACCAGGTCGACCCCACCGGCACGGCCCCGCGCATCCACACCCGCGAACGCAACGAGCGGTTCGGCGACAGCTCCCTGGACGACAAGATCATGAACGACGCCCGCGTCGCCCTCCAGGGCAAGGGCGTCGTGAAGCTGTCCTACAAGATCACCAACGTTCACCGGAACATCGGCACGAAGGTCTCCGGACAGATCGGCTACCAATACGGCGACACCGGCCTGCCCGAGGGGTCGATCGACGTCACCCTCAAGGGCAGCGCCGGACAGAGCTTCGGCACCTTCCTCGCGAAGGGTGTCCGCCTGAAGCTGGTCGGCGAGGCGAACGACTATGTCGGCAAGGGCATGAACGGCGGCGAGATCGTCGTCCGACCTCCCGATGCCGTGAAGTTCCCCTGGGCGGACAACAGCGTCGTGGGCAATACCTGCCTCTACGGCGCCACCGGTGGACGGCTGTTCGCCGCGGGCCGTGGTGGCGAGCGCTTCGGCGTCCGCAACTCCGGCGGCACCGCCGTGGTCGAGGGCGTGGGTGACCACGGATGCGAGTACATGACGGGCGGACTCATCGTGGTCCTCGGCGAGACCGGTCGTAACTTCGGCGCCGGCATGTCCGGCGGACGCGCCTACGTCTGGGATCCCCAGGACGGCTTCCCGAAACGGTACAACGACGGGATGGTCGGTCTGGAGCGTCTCAAGGACGACGAGGAGGCCAAGCGTCTGGAGGCCCTGATCTACGCCCACCTCGAGGCGACCGAATCGCCCCGGGCGAGCCAGATCCTGAAGTCCTGGAGCCAGTCCCGCGGCCAGTTCTGGGTCGTGGTCCCGCACCCTGCGGTGGCCCCTCCGGGCACCGCCCCGGTGCACGAGCCGGAGAAGCCCGCCGCCTCGGCCCCGACCAAGGCCTGATCCCAACGGCCATGGAACTCGCCACCCAGCTTGCCCTGTTCCTCGACAACAAGCCGGGGACGCTCGCGCGTGTGTGCGAGGCCTTGGCCGAGGCCAAGATCAACATCCTGGCCTTCTCCATGAGCGACACCGTGGACCACACGGTACTCCGCATGGTGGTGAGCGACCCGAGGGCCGCCCTGGCCCTCTTCGAGGAACGGGGAGCCCTGGTCCTCGAGAACGAGGTCCTGCTCCTGGAAGGCGACAACAAGCCGGGATCCCTCGCCCGCATCGCCAGCGCCTTGGCCGACGCGGAGGTCAACATCGAGTACGTCTACAGCGCGACCAGCCCCCGCTCGAAGAACGGCCTCCTCGTCATGCGCGTCTCGAACTACAAAAAGGCGATGAAGGTGTTGAACTCGGGCCCGATCAAGGGAACCGCCTGATCGACACCCTCAGACACCGTAGTAGGTCTCGTAGACATGGGCCGCCTGGCGACGGGCCTCGTCCCAGTTCCACGAGGTGTCCGTGAACCGGTCGGGACTGAGACTGCGGACGTAGTCGCCCGGCTTGGGATCCAGCAGCGATTCGACGAGGAGGCGGCCAATACCCCCGGAGCCGGAGATCCCGTGGGCGTTGCATCCGGCGGCCATGACGAGTCCAGGCACCCGGGAGCTCTCACCGATGATGAACCTGCCGTCGGGAGTGAAAGTGGGCCACCCCTTTCCATACCAGCTCCGCCGGGCCGCCTTCGCGGTCGGGAAAAGCGGGGTGAAGCTGGACTCGAAAGAATCCAGAACCGGCAGGTCGGTGACCACCGGCGGGGGCTGGTTCTCCAGAGGGAAGGCGCGCGGATCCGTGCTCAGGGACCGAGGCTCCCATCCGCCCAGGAGGAGCCCATCGTCGCGGACCCGTCCGTAGAGCGTGAGCTCGGGGACCCGGAAGCAGGGTTGCGACGGCGCGAGCCCGTCCATGGGCACCGTGACGTAGTATTCATGGCGGACTGGGAAGATGGGGAGGGTGATGCCGGCGAGGGCGGCGACATGCGCGGCATTGGCACCCGCGGCGTTGATCAGATAACGGCAGTCGGCGGTGCCGAGGTTGGTCTGGACCCCCGAGACCCGCCCGTCCTGGACGGTGATGCCCTGGAGTGCGGCCCCCGTGGCGAAGCGCACCCCGAGGCGGGCGGCGTTGTGGCGGTAGGAGGCGGCGACGCGACGCGGCGTCATCTGGCCGTCGCTCGGACACCAGAGGATCGCCCTGGCCTGTCCAAACTCCATCTGCGGGAAGAGCCGCTTCGCCTCCACACGGTCGATCAGCTCCACTTCCAGTCCCGCCTGGTCGGCCGTGGCCTTCAGCCGACGGAACTCCTCCGCCCGCCGCTCCCCCAACGCGATCCGGAGGGAACCCACCTCCTGCCAATCGGGCGTGACCTCCGACGCCTGAAGCGTCCGGAAGGTGGCGACGGAGTGCATGGCCAGCCGGATGCGTTCGACAGAGTCCCGCACCTGTCCGCAAAGCCCTGCACCCTGTGCGGTCGTGACGGCCCCGACCTCGTCGGCGCGCTCGAGGACGAGGACGTCCCGCTTTCCGGCCAGGGCAAGGGCATAGGCGCAGCCAACGCCGACGGCGCCGCCGCCGACGATGATGATCTCGGCTGAGGGGAGGGAGTTCATGGCAAGGGGTGGTTCAGGTCTTGGTGCCAAGCAGTTTCAGATACCATCGGACGAAGCCCTCCACGTTGTATTCCTTGAACGTGGAGTAGGGTCCAGGGACGTAGCCGCTCGACCGGAGCCCCCGCTGCTGGCGTTCACAGATGACCCAGTCCTGCTCGCTGGTGAGCTGCCAGAACGGCATCAGTCGTGCGAGATCGTAGTCCCGTCCCTCCTCGGCCCGGGCATCCACGAGCCACCAGACGCGGATGGCGGTGTGCTCGGGGCCGGCCGGCAGCAACCGGGTGCTCACGCCATGGTCGCAACTCGAGTGGTTCCAGAAGTTGGGGAGCGTCCTCATCCTGAGGGTCCCGACGTCGGCATCCTGGTAGTCCCCCATCAACGGGGCGCAGGTCCTGCCGTCCATGGTCTCGCTCAACCACCCGTCGACCAGCGGGGTCCGGTTGGCACTGAACCAGATGCCCGCCTCGGCGTCGGGGAACCGGGTCATCCCCGTATCCCGGTGCGTGGGCTCGAGTCCCGCGGCCCGCCATCGGGCCTCCCCACGTTCCACCGCGGCCTCCATCTGCCTCCGCACGAGCGGCGCCGTGTCGTCGCTGTTGTAGTGGTCGAAGTTGGCCCGGATGTACTGGGGATGGCTGACGTTGCAGTGGTAGCACTCGCGGTTGTTCTCCCACACCACCTTCCAGTTGGCGTTCACGAGGTAGTCGACGGACTTGGCGACCTTGGCCCGTCCGAACCCCTGCGGACGGAGCAGCGGGGCGAGGCAGCGATGGGCCTCCTCGAACGGGGAGGGATCCCGGGCGAGATTGATGAAGATCAGGCCCTCGACCTCGCGGACGTGGACCGAGAGGAGGGGGAAGTCGTCCTTGGACAGCTCCTGCTGCATGCCGCGCCAGGCGAGCAGTCGACCATCCAGTCCATACGCCCACTGGTGGTAGGGGCAGACCAGCCTCGAGACATGACCACAGGGCTCGTCGCAGATCGCCGAACCACGATGGCGGCAGACATTGTGCAGCGCATGCAGGCTGCCTCCCTCGCCCCGGATCACGATGATGGAGTCGACATCCACCTGGACGAGGAAGTAGTCGCCCGCCTTGGCCACCTCGCAGGAGTGTCCGGCGAACAGCCAGCCCACCCGCCAGACGCGCTCGAGGTCCGCCCGATAGACCTCGGCGTCGTGGAAGAACGCCCCGGGAAGAGTCCAACCCTCCCGACGGGACTGGATCAGGTTCTCGAGGAAACCAGTGGCCTGAACGGTCTCGCGAAGGGATCCGGAGGCAGGCTGGGTCGTGGGCTGGGATGCCGACATGGACGTGGAGGGGCTGGTGGCAACCCCACGACACTTCAACCCCGCGACAATGTCACGTCGAAGGATGGTCGGTTGCCTGTCAGGCGATCAAACTTCGCTCCAACAGGGCGCGCTCTTTCGAGCGTGGAAGGGTTGGGTCCCTCTTTGGACATGGCTTCTCCTTCCATGCTTCAACGAGGCCGCGCAGGACCTAAGGCTCGTGTTGCTCGGCGGCAGGACAGTCTGATACGTTTCACGCCGAATCGTGTTCCAGACACGACACCCCCCATCTACCCCACCTCACCATGTCTGAAAATATCTACCTGGGCATCGATCTCGGCACCAGCCGGACATCGATCACCGCCTCCACAGGCTTCCGAAAGACCATCAGTTCCTACGTCGGTTATCCCAAGGATCACGTCGCGAAGAAAAAACTCGGTGGACGCGACATCATCTACGGCCAGGAAGCGGTCGAAAACCGGTTGTCCCTGAACCTCTACCGCCCCCTTGCGAAGTCGAACATCAAACAGGACGACGGCTCCCATTCGCCTGATGTCAAAAAAGCCATCAAGGATCTCCTCGAGCATGCCATCGCTGAAGTGAATGCGCCTGCCGAGGCGACCATCTTCGCCGTCATTGGGTCACCGGCCACGACCAGCGTGGCAGGCAAGGCCACCCTCCTCGAAGCCGCGGCCGATTGTACCGATTCGGTCATCGTCTGCTCCGAGCCGTTTGCGGTGGCCTATGGGCTCGATTTCTTCGACGAGGCCCTTGTGATCGACATCGGCGCCGGCACGACAGATCTGTGCCGGGTTCATGGAACCCTGCCGACCGACGAGGATCAGCGGACGTTGACGGCGGCAGGTGATTCGATCGACGAAATGCTGAGTCAACTCATCCTCGAAAAACATCCTGATGCCCAGTTCACGGTTCACATGATCCGCGCCATCAAGGAACGGCACGCCTCGGTCAGCAGCCGCATGGATGAAGTCGAGGAGATCCTTCCCGTTGGCGGAAGGCCGACCAAGTTCAACCTGACCGATCAGATCTACAAAGCGTGCTACTCGATTGTCCCCCAAATCGTCGCCTCGCTTCAGGACCTGATTGCCACGTCGGATCCTGAGTTCCAGGTGAAGCTCCGTCACAAGATCCTGCTCGCTGGCGGGGGTAGTCAGATCCGAGGCATGGGGCGGGCCATTGAAAAGGCGCTGAGCGATTACGGTGGGGGCAAGGTCAGCCAGGTCGATGACCCCCAGTTCGCAGCCGCCAATGGGGCGCTCAAGATCGCGCTCGATATGCCACTCGACTACTGGGCTGAGTTCCGTACGAACCGTGACCTTGCGGTGCAAGGGATGAGCGGTTTGGTGTCCTGAATCCCAGGCGCAGAACCGAAGAGGCGAGCGGGATTCCCCAAAGATCGTATGGGGATACCCGCCGAGCTTAGGCCTCGAGCGGTTCACGTTCTCGTAGTCGCTGATCCGGACCCTTGAAATCCTGGGCTTCCACCTCCCAGACAAACACAGACCTGAGTCAGCAGGTCTGGCTCCAACACCATGGGCATATGCCTCCACCAGGGCCGACGCCCTCCCCGGCCACCCCTGGGCCCATGGGTGGATCCTCTTGGCGGTGGAGCGGCAGGATACCGTTCCACCGCAAACGGAAACGGCGGTACGGACCCGGGCTGGATCCCGTCAAGTCGCTCGAGGTCTGGCAAACTCGTCATCCACACGCTGAGACCCCGGTCCAAGAATTCCGTCCGGCACCCGCCCATCCGCCGGCTCGAGCCGAGGTCAAAGAAAGCCCCCAGCTTCCATGGGGGCCCCAGCGGGCTCCTTCGAATCCACTCGTACCGGAGTCCAGTGATGACATCCAAAAACAGGCATCCCTGCGGATCGCACCACCACCCGAACCCCAGCGAGAGGCAGTTGGTCGTGATCGGGCCGTCGAGGAACCCCCTTCGGTCAATCCGTTTATCTCGAATGAATCTGACGCGTCATCGGTTCCGGATTCGGACCCCGTTGACGGTGCTATCGGAATGGATCCATCAGGCGGCGGGTTCTCATTCCCAGCCGAAGCACGACAGGGCAGGCGTCATCGCAGCCTTGTCTCCAGGCTGATCCGCTTTGCGGCGCGATCCGTCCGCAGGATGGTCGGGGCCGCCCGGGGCCTCCGTCGGTCGCCATCCCAGATTCCAGTATCCTCCCCGACGCTTCCTGCTGAAGCGCCGCAGCTCCCTGCCCCGCCCCCCGTCCCGGAACCTGCGCCGTCCAAGAGCCTGGGAGAACAGGTGGATGAGTTCGTCGAGCATCTGACCTCCGGCGTCACCTTGCCCCACGAACATCGGGACAAATTGCTTCAAGCTCTCCGTGTCGGATTGGAAGCGGATGCTCGGGACTTGGGGACGGAACCGAAGCCCGCTGGCGAAGACCCTAGAGAGAAATCGGGGCCCGAAACGGCAGTTTCGATCCCGGATTCGGTCCCCAAACCGGCCCCGACGCCGCTCGAAGACCCTGACGTGCTTCAACGTCAGGAGGAACTGCGGGCCAAGGATGTCCAGATCGAGCTTCTCGAGAGCAAGGTTCGACGTCTGGCACTACTGCTGCGCGAGCGTGAACGTCGAACCAAGGAAGTGGAGGCGGAAGCGGCGCGAAGCCGATTGCCGCTACCCGGACTGACGAGCCGCCGCACCAAGAGCCAGCCCATCGCCAAGGAAGGGACGTCGAACCTGATGAACAGGATCC
>JBDLQQ010000117.1:0-7744 GCA_039800465.1 Verrucomicrobiota bacterium | reverse complement strand
CTGCAAGGGATTGCTGACTGCTTGAACAGGCGTGGCATTCGCACTCGGTACGGTGGCTCTTGGTATGCCTCTTCGGTTCAAAGGATCATCACAAGACAGGAAGAGATTGCGGCCACGGCTCTTGATGACTCTAGCTCCTCTGTTTTTTAGTGACATTTGGTGACAATTTTTCTGCGTTTTCCTGCGCCTTCTGGGATCGGGCACGACTTGAGTCTAACACTCAGAAAATCGATTAAACCCAATAAAACCGGGCCTCCGGAACGCACAGACCCGAAACTAGGCGAACTGGTCGTACGTTTTCGATTCCCGTACGCGCTACCAATCTTCTCCCCGGTTATCTTCCCCCGCCTCCCCGGTTGGATCCCCGGCGATGTTGCTGAAGGGTCCGCTCCCCAAGTCCGTCGAGCCGCCATCCCTTGGGATGCGGATCACAGTTTCCAATAGGTCGGGAGATCCGGAAGGGTCTCGCCCAGGATCTCCAGCACCACGCGACGGTCGGATGGGGTGAGCCGCCCCCATTCCGGTGACTCGTCCTCGCCGGTGAGGATCCCCCAGAGACGACGGTAGATCCGGGCCTTCAGCTCCGAAGGCAACGCCTGGAAGGCCTCCGAGTGGATCAGATAGCTGCACGGATACCGGAACATCCGCTGCTTCAGGTCGAACTCCCGCAGCGACCTGCCCCTGGAATCCCTGACCGCATGCTTCTGGAACGCCGCGACGAACTCCGGACTCCCGGAGATCGGTGCGGCAAGGGGTGTCTCTTCGGTGAAGAGGAGATACCGCAGGAACGCCTCGAGCGGGCTCCTGATGTAGTTGCAATGCCCGTAGGCCTTGAGCTGGATCGTCGCCTCGTACTGGAGCCGGGTCAGGAAGTTGTGCAGGTGCGCCTGATGCTCCAGGACCATGAGTGCAACGATGTCGCTCGTGTCCTTCGGGAATCGGCCAACGTCGAACCGGGAGGGGATGTCAGTGAGCGTCGCGCGATTGCCGACGAAGTTCGGCTCCTTGAGCTGACGGGCGTGGTCCCCGGGTCCGACGAGGTTGCCCCGATGGATCTGCGATCCATGCCGCCCCGTCACGAACCACCCTCCCCACCGATCCGCCAGGGGCGTCCGATGGGTGATCACCTCGCCGCCCGACAGGAGATCCTGGACTCCGTTGTCGTCGGTGGCGAAGGAGCGGATGAGATGTCCGGGAACCCCCATCGTCTTCGCCCCGGCATGGCATTCGAGGCAGTTGTCGGTCCGGACGAACCGCACCCGGTTGGTCTGCCGGTTGTCCAGCGTGTAGAAGACACCCCCCAGGCGTGGATCCACCATCGAGAACTCGAGGACGGGAGATCCTGGGACGTAGCCGACGTAGACGTCGTCATTGAAGTAGATCGCCCGCGGATTCGCCGGGGAGATGCGGTCGCGCTGGAAGGAGGTCTTCGAGAACACCAGCATCTGCGACGACTCGGGGACCCTGAGGGCATCCAGCAGCGACCGGAGGTACCCGAACCGCTCATCCCACCCGAGGGTCACCTGCCCCGCTTCGAGCCGCTCCTGGAGCCTTTGGATGGGGCCCATCGCAGCGGTCTTCCCGTACTGGATGTTGTCCTCCTCGAACGGCACCAGATGGGTGGAACCCTGGAAATCCGCCGCCGACAGGGGAACGGGGATCACGGTCAGCGCCCACAGCGCGACCGCACCCCACGGACAGAGGCGCCTTGGACCCTTCATACCGTCGACACGCTAGGGGAGGAACGTGGCCGACCGCATCCCGTTTTTTGACCGAGACTGCACCAAAACGGCCAGCTTCCTGCCTCCTGCCTCACGACCTCGATCCGTGTCTCGTGCGTCGGAAGCGGACCCTCCGGGCTACCGCCGGAATCCGCCCCCGCGGAAGCCACCAAACCCACCAAATCCACCCGCAGGACGGGAGAACCCGGTGCTGCGCATACCACTCCAGGCATCAGACCGGACCGAACCCGCACTGCTCTGGGCCCAGGTGTTGTCGAGCGACTGGCGGGCCGTCGAGTCGTTGACGCTGCTCCAGGAATTGCCGGAACGGTCGTACTGCTGCCACGACCCCTGGCTGCTGCGGTAGATGTTCCCGTTGTCGCTTGCGAAGGTGCTGTTGCCGACGTGGTAGATGCCGTCGCCGTCTGCGGTCCGGACCCCTGCGGCCCTCTCGGTCTGACCCGTGTTCGGGTTCACGACGGATCCCCGGGCGTACTGTGCCGACCGGTCCGAGTTCACGTTGCCGATGCTTCCCTCGGTACCGACCGCACCGATACCGGTCTTGGGATCGTAGATCGCACCGCGGGCGGTGGTGGAGTAGTTGCCCGAGTAGACGTTCTCCACCGCCCCGCGTGTCCCGACCGCCAGGGTGCCGGTGACGGAATTGTACGCATGACCCCACTGCTGGACCCCGGCCTGTCCGGTGTACGCGTTGAATCCTGCCTCGGTGTGGCTCACGCCGGACCAGTTGCCCCAGTTGTGGTAGACGTTGCCCGTCGTGGCCGCCCACCCCCCCGGTCCCCAGGCCGTCACGCCACCAAACCGGTTGGCGGTCCAACCCGCGTAGGCACCCCAGTACGGCACCGGCGGCGGCACCGCCCAGTAGGTGAACGAGGCACCCCAGGCCCAACCCGCCGCGAACCCAAATCCCCAGCCACCCCACGGGGTCCAGGCGAGGTTCGCATCATACCCATAGGTCATCGGTGCAGGCACATAGATCCCACCGATGTACGGGTCGTACAGGTAGCCCGTTCCATACACCACCGTCCCGCTGTCGCCCAGGACCGTGCCGTAGTAGCCCGGGGTATAGCCGACCCAGACGAAATCGCCAGCGGTCTGGTAGATCCGGACATAGGTCACCCAGTGCAGCGGCGAGGAGATCGGGATCGTGTAGATCGCCGGAGGAATCGACTTCGCCACGATCCACGGCCCCGAGGAGTCCGCCGCAGTGAACCAGATCCCACTCTGGACCGAGTACCAGGAACCGGGTCCGGTCTGGATCACCGGCAGGGCGCAGTTGAGGGCATAGTTCAACGACGTGCCCTCGATGGGGATCAGCCTCGGATCACCACCATCGAAGACCGGGGCCGGATCCATGCGGACCGACGAGGAATCGACCCGGGTCATCTGCGCGATCCCATTGGCGATCACCGCCTCCTGTGCCTGGGTCGTGCCCGCGACGGAGGCGAGGACGTTCTCCTTGGGACTGTTGACCGGGATCCGGGCGAAATCCGCCGGCAGCCCATTGTTGGCCACGAAGGTCCAGGAACCCGACAGCGCCGATGCCGTGAACCAGCGTCCCGAGGTGAGCACATAGTAGGCCTGCGTGGGCAGGTACTGGAACACGTGTGAGACCGTGTTGGTGGCATACATCAGCTGGGTCCCGTCGAGAGGCGCCCACTGCGGAGGACCGGCGAACACGACGAGCGACGTCGGCCGGGTCGCGACCACGATGTCCGGGACCGGAGTGGTCTTCAGCGAAGGCGTCCTGCCGGTCTTCGGGTCCTTGCGGCCCGTCATCAGGTCCACCGACTTCGACGAACCCAAGGACTTCTCGACCGACTGGACGGCCGAGGGAACCGAGGTTGCGAGGGTCCAGGGACCCTGGAGATCGGCCGACCTCAGGTAGCCGTCCCAGAGATGGAGATACAGCTGCCCCCCGGTCCGCACGACCAAGACCGGGGTGTTGACGAGCCGCTCAGCACCGTCGGTTCCGGTGGCCTGGAACACCGGGGTCCCCTGGACCTGGATGAGCACCGATGGTTTCTGGGCGACGAGGAAGGCGGGTGCGGTGTTCTGGACGGGCTGGGTCACCGCGTTGTTCTGGGCGTTCAGGATGGCGAGGTCCGCCTCGAGCCGATCCAGCGCCAGGGTCCTGGCGGCGGTCACGAGCCATGAACCGAGTGCAGCCTGGTAGGAGGTCGCCTGGGTCGGATCCGCCGGGAAGTCGACCGCGGCGACGGCAACATCATCGAGCGTCACCGTCCGCAGGACCTTGTCGGTGGTGGTCATGGCCGAGAAGGACGCCGTGCCATAGTGCGGTTCCGGGGCCCCGGCGGGCTGGGTGCCGACCACAGCCTGGGCGGTGAGCCGGACCTGATCCCAGGACCGCAGCTGGGGCTGGTAGACGGTAAACGTCACACCGCCCGAGGTGAAACTACGGGGCCAGCCGAGGTCCGCGATGACAGGGACCGCCGGCGCGGCGGGCTTCGAGGCACAGGAGCTCAGCATCGCCGGGGCGGCGAGGCCAATGACCAGCAGTAGGACTTTCGGCACAAACAGTCGGCAAGCGCTCATTCGAGAACGCTGCCGGAATGCCGTCCCGCGAGCCAACGAAAACCCCGATTCGTCCCGTCGCGACGCTCAGGACAGGATGCGGCGTCCCTCGTCGAGGAAGATGCCCTTGAACATCATGTCGAGCGCCTGGGGGTTGCTGGCCTTCGCCAATGCCTCGGCCTCGGTGATCTTGCGGGATTTCACCAGGTCATAGAGGGCCTGGTTGAAGTTCTGCATGCCGTCGTCACGGCCGGTCTCGATGGCCGCCCCGAGCTTCTCGAGGCGGTTCTCCTCGAGCATCTTCCGGACGGTCGGGGTGTTGATCAGGATCTCCAGCGCAGGGGTGACGCCACCCGACACCGTGGTGATCATGCGCTGGCAGATCACCGCCTTCAGGGTGCCGGCGAGCTGGCGGCGCACCTGCTCCCGCTCCTCCGGACGGAAGAAGTCGAGGATGCGGCTGACCGACTGGGAGGCGTTCTGGGTATGGAGCGTGGAGAGCACCAGGTGCCCGGTGTCGGCTGCCTGCATCGCAGCGGTGAAGCTGACCGCGTCGCGCATCTCGCCGACCATGATGATGTCGGGATCCTGCCGGAGCACATGCTTGAGGCCATGCTGGAAGCTCTGGGTGTCGAGGCCGATCTCGCGCTGCTCGATGACCGACTGGTTGTCCTCGAACACGAACTCGATGGGGTCCTCGAGGGTGACGATGTGCTTCTTGAAGGTCGCATTGATGTGCTCGAGCATCGCCGCCAGAGTGGTCGACTTGCCGGACCCGGTGGTCCCGGCGACCAGCACGATGCCACGAGAGGACGACGCCACGTCCTTGAGGATGGGGAGCAGTCCCAGCTCATCGAAGCCCGGCACCTGGGTCTTCACGTAGCGCATCGCCAGCGCATAGGAACCCTTCTGCTGGAACACATTGGTCCGGAACCGGCCGACCCCGGGCTCCAGGTAGCTGAAGTCGACCTCGCGATCCTCCTCGAGCTTCTTTCGGGCGTGCGGCGGCACCATCTTCGACACCACCGACTGCATCCATTCGTCCGTCGGGATGGGTGCCTCGATGGCCACCAGCTGACGGCTGATCCGCAGCACGAACGGCGATCCCACCTTCACGTGCACGTCCGAGGCCCCGCCTTCCACGGCGGCCTTGAGCACGCCCCGCATCAACTCCATGTGTTCCATATTCGGTCCCGGAGGCTAGCAGGTGCGGGGCCGGACGGAACGACATTTCCCCGGAACGGCGCGGACGCATGGACTCCGGGAGCAGACAGCTATTTTCGACGAAATAAATCTCGCGCCCCCGCGTCCCAGTTTTCAACGTGACCCGATCCATCATGTCGAGCCTCGAGCGCATCGTCACCGTCGAGTGGCGACACCAGATCCACTTCACGGAGAAGGTGTTCGACCGCGACAACGACGTCCTGGTGCAGGTCCTGGAGGGACGGCAGGTGCCACTGCAGGGGCGCCGGGCGAAGGTGCTCCTGGTGGTGGATGAATCCCTCGCGATGGCGCGTCCGGACCTGGTACAAGCGATGGAGGAGTATTTCCGGATGCATGGTCATCGGATCGACCTGGTCTGCCCCCCCGTGTTGATGGTGGGCGGGGAGTCGGTGAAGAACGCCTACTTCCGGGTGTCGGAGGTGCATGCACTGATCGACCGGCACCATATCGACCGCCATGGCTATGTCGTGGCCATCGGAGGCGGGGCGATCCTCGACATGGTCGGCCTGGCCGCGGCCACGGCCCACCGTGGGGTGCGGCACGTCCGGATTCCGACCACGACCCTCGCCCAGGCCGACTCCGGGGTCGGGGTGAAGAACGGGATCAACGCCTTCGGGAAGAAGAACTTCATCGGCACCTTCGCCCCGCCCTTCGCCGTCATCAACGACTTCGACCTCCTCGGCTCCCTCAGCCCCCGTGACAAGCGCTCGGGGTTCGTCGAGGCCGTGAAGGTGGCCTGCATCCGGGATGCGGAGTTCTTCGGATGGCTGGAACACCAGGCCACCGCCCTCGCCCGGTTCGAGCCTGGGCCCATGAAGCGGTTGATCCACCGGAGTGCCGAGCTCCACGTGGACCACATCGCCCGCGGCGGGGATCCCTTCGAGATGGGGAGCGCCCGCCCCCTCGACTTCGGACACTGGGCCGCCCACAAGCTGGAACAGCTGTCGGAATACCAGCTGCGGCATGGCGAGGCGGTCGCGGTGGGGATCGCGCTTGATGTCATCTACGCCCGGCTCCGCGGATTCCTCCCGGCCCCGGAGGCCGAGCGGATCCTGGTGCTGCTGGAGACCCTCGGATTCGACCTCTTCACCCAGGAACTCCTGCAGGAGGACGACACCGGGCAGCTCAAGGTGCTGGTCGGGCTCGAGGAATTCCGGGAACACCTCGGCGGCGAGCTCACGATCACCCTGCTCCGGTCGATCGGCGAGGGGTTCGAGGTCCACGACATGGAGGCCCCCCTGGTGCACCGCGCCATCGGGGAGCTGCGCACCCGGCATGGCCAGCGCTCCGGGTCCGTCGTCCGCGTCGGGACCTGACGGGCTGCGGCCCCCAGCTTCCCCCCACACGCCCGTTCAACGGACGATCCACCCGCCCCCGAGCACGCGGTCGCCGTCGTAGAACACGCAGGCCTGTCCAGGGGTGACAGCCCGGGCGGGCTCGAGCAGCCGGACGGACGCCCGCCCCCCTGTCTCCGGCACGAACTCCGCCTCGGCCCCGGGATGGTTGTAGCGGATCTTCGCCATGCAGCGGACCGGTGATCCGGAACCCGTCAGCAGCTCCGGGGCGATCCAGTTGCAGTTCGAAACGTCGAACCGGTCGCGCCCCAGATGGTGCTCCTCCCCGACCACGACCCGGTTCCGCTCCGCGTCGAGTTCCACCACGTAGAGTGGACGGGCCGAGGAGATGCCCAGACCGCGACGCTGGCCGATCGTGTAGAACTCGATGCCGTCGTGCTCCCCGAGCCTGCGGCCGTCCACGTCCACGATGTCCCCGCGGTGGACATCCACCAGCCGGGCCTCCTTGAGGAACTTCCCATAGTCCTTGTCGGGCACGAAGCAGATCTCCATCGACTCCTCCTTGTCGGCGGTCCTGAGGTCGCAGCTGCGCGCCACCTCGCGGGTCTCGGACTTGGTCCGCTCGCCCAGCGGGAAGAGGGAGCGCGCGAGCTGGTCCTGGCGCAGGCTGAAGAGGAAGTAGCTCTGGTCCTTGCGGAGGTCCCGTCCCCGGAAGAGCTGCACGTGTCCCGAGACCGGATCCTTCTCGAGCCGGGCGAAATGGCCGGTCGCGATGAGGTCGCACCCCAGCTGGTCCGCCCGGTCCAGCAGCACCCCGAACTTCAGGTGCTGGTTGCACATCACACAGGGGTTGGGCGTGCGCCCGGCCCGGTACTCGTCGGCGAAATACTGGATGACCTTCTTCTGGAAGAGGTCCGACTCGTCGATGAGGTAGTATGGGATGCCCAG
>JBDLQQ010000116.1:0-2858 GCA_039800465.1 Verrucomicrobiota bacterium | reverse complement strand
CGGTGAAGCCTCGCTCCAGTGGGTTCCGATCCATCGAATACCTCACCACCATGCTCTACTTCGTCGCCGCAAACTCAGGCTTCCTGCCTTCTAGTCACCCACCGAAAACGACGAGGAACCCCAAAAGCACGGATCGCAGCCATTCGGGCCACTTTTCCGTCCTCCCGCCAACGTCTATTCGCTCACCGGTTGAGTGAGTTGGATTCCAACTGCTCAGCAGTTCAAAACCCTAAGCGATGAGACACTGCCCGAATCAAATTCCAATCCCCTCGGCATCCGAGAAACGGGCAGAGCGGGGATTGAGGCCTGTTTGGAGCCGGGCTCCCGATCGGGGGACGATCAGGAGCTGATCTTTCCTGCCGCCCGAAGGTAGGCCTGTTCGATCTTGTCCGCCGCGGTGGCCCACGTGTGCGTCTGGGCCAATTCCAGTGCTCGACGACCGAACACCCGCGCTTCGTCGGGTCGACTCGACAATCGGCTCAGGGTCAGTGCGAGGGCCTTTGGATCTCCCACCGGAACGGTGAGCCCATTGCGATCCGCCTCGATGAAATCGCGCATGCCACAGATTGGGGTGGTCACAATGGCCAACCCCATCGCAGCCGCCTCGATCATGACGAGGGGTTGGCCTTCGAAGTAGGAGGGCAGGACGAAGACAGAGTGGTTCCTGTAGATCTGGATCAGTGCGGCGTTCCCCTCGATCCTCGGGATGATGCGGATCCTGGACCGGATCGATTCCGGGAAGTCGGGGAGGATCTGCTCCTCTCCGGCTTGGCAACCTGCGATGGTGAAGTGCTCCGATGGATGCTTGCGGAGCACCTCGGTGATGGCGGGCACCAGGTCGAGGACACCTTTCCTGGCCAGCCAAGATCCGAGAAACAGCATTCCCCGACGTTCTCCATCGGGGGGAAGATCACGCCCAGCGGCAATGAATTCCGGTTCGACGCCGCTGTGGTGCCGGGTCAGGCGTTGTCTCGGGATTCCACGCCCCACAAGGTGATCGACATCCTCGGAGTTCGAACAGATGACATGGGCCGCATGCCGCGTCGCATACATCGCCTGCCATACGACGGACAGGGGCGAGAAGCGGTTTTTCAATGTGACCGGCAGTCCCTTCAGCCTCCGGTAGGCAATCGCTGCACGATGGAATCGATCCTCGAGGCCATAGGAGAAGATCACAAGGGGAGGAAACGCATGCCGGTTCCAGGCGTATGCAGCGGCAGCCGGCTCGTGGATTTCCACCACATCCCAGCGCCTTCCGCCGGCCATCGCTTCCCGGATCCGCTCCACAATCCGGAGGGGCACCGCGAATCGGCTGAACTGGACGCGGCACGAGACCTCGATCTTGTCGGAGAACCAGTACTCGATCTCATGACCCCGCGCCGCGAGCTCGTCTCCGGTCGCATACATCGTTCGACTCATGCCACCAGACCGGTTGTCTGGCACATAGGCCACTCGGAGGACACGCATCGGGTGAGTCATCGGGTGAGAAGGTCAAGATTGGGGCATCGACCCCGACAACTCCCAGGCGGACCGTCCCAAAGCCGGGTGGCGACGGGTGGACTTGGGAGGCGGGAATCCCTTGGACCGACGTTATGGAGCCACACCGACGACCTCCAGAGGAAAACCCAACGCCCTCGAACGGCGATCTCCGCTTTCTTCCCGTACCAATCGGGTCGCAGGAATGGCCCAGCGACAGTCGACTTTCCATGGGCCCTCCCACGGCTCTGGGTCGTCAGCGTCGAGTTCGCCTCTTGATGAGGAACTCTTGTCTGGCGCCGAGGAACCGCCACCCGAAGAACCCTCCCACCAATCCTCCATGTGTCACCAATCGCGACCTCATCACTCACGGGTCCTTTTCCTCCCGGCACCATTGCCCAACAGGCGGCAGGCGTTCTCGACGTTCAGCAACACATACGGTTTGAGTCACACCAGATAAGTTCCGTGCCCAGGCCGGAAGTCGAACAGCCGGCGTTTGCCCAGATTTCACCCCATTCCAGATCGGACCGAGACCCCAAGGTCCCAGCGTTCCTCCGCGATCACCTCGTCCGACGGCAGCACCTGAAACGGCTCGTCATGCATCTCCATCCGAAGAATCGGAGAGGCGAGGCCTGAAAGTCGGAGACGGATCCCTCGACGGACAACCACGACGGGAGGGTTCATGGAGAAAGGAAAACCAGGAGCCAGGTCCTGCGGCACTCGGGATTCCACCCGATCCCTCACGGGACCGCCGCCGACTGGATCCGCACCAGCTGGGCATCCTTGTTGTTCTCCCATCCGGAACCGAATTCGATCACGTAGAGCGCTCCGTCCGGTCCGAGCTCCATCTCGACCGGACGCTTGAGCTGGATCTCCGGCGCCACCTGCTGCATCGCCCCCGGTGAACCGTCGGGATTCACCGTCACGGCGACGATCCAGTGCCGCTCCCAGTCGTAGATCAGCTGGGACTGGTCGAGGGACTCCGGAAGCTTGCGGGCCGAGGCCAGCTTGGAATCGAAATGATAGAACGGCCCCGCGCAGGCCGTGCGCCCTCCACTACCCACCGCCGGGAACCGCGCCGAGGGCGTGTAGGGATAGAAGATCCAGGCCGGACGCGCCTCCGGGAGCTCCTTCGTGCCCGTGTTGAGGGGCGACTGGTTGAGCGGATGCGCCGGATCCTGCGCCGGACCCGACTCGCGCGTGGCGAAGTCGTACTGCCGGTACGGCTTGTTGTCCGCGATGACGAACGGCCAGCCGAAGTTGCCCGCCGTCTTCGTGCGGTTGATCTCGTCGAACCCCGCCGGACCCCGCTCCGCCTTCGCCTCGCGGGCGTCTGGACCCACCTCGCCCCAGGACAGAGTACCGGTCACCCGATCCACCGA
>JBDLQQ010000115.1:0-9375 GCA_039800465.1 Verrucomicrobiota bacterium | reverse complement strand
GGATCAAACCTGCCCGTTGCCCGGGCCATCCGGTCCGCCTACTCTCGCCGAGCCATGTCCGAAATTGCCAACTACGTGATGCACGGTTCCGCCCAGGTCACCCCGTCGATGCTCGACAAGGTGCACCGCCACCTGCCGATCTGGAAGGTCGAGTTCGCCCAGATCCACGCCCCGGCGTTCCCACATCTCGTCGACCAGCTGGAGTTCCTGGCGGATGTCGTCGAGGACGTCGCCGAGGGCGCCTACAAGGACCTTCCCTACCACGCGCTGAGCGCGGCCGTCTTCGCGCTGACCTACGCCCATCGCAAGACCGACATCATCCCAGATTCCATCGGCACCCTGGGGCGTGCGGACGACTCGAGCGTGGTCCGGGCGGCGTTGATCCTCCACGAGAAGGCCTATCGGACCTACGCGGAGAAGATGGACTTCGACTGGAGCCGCATCACCAGCAAGGCCTGACATCGGGGCCCCTCCGGCTTGGCGCCGGCGGTCTGATCCGACAGGCTGTCCGGACGTGGTCCAGCCCCTCTCCCCCGAATCACAGATCCTTGAGGAAGTCCCGGAGCGGCTTGAGGTCGGGATCCTCCAACCCCATCTCACGGATCTCGTCCTTGGGACGGAGACGGGCCGCCATCAGGATCCAGTTCTGCGCGGCGGTCTCGTCCCCGAGCTGGCAGGCGTAGCAGGCGAGGTTGTACGGGATGATCGAGTCCTTCGGAAACCGGGCCACCACCGCCTTCAACGCGTCGAGGGCCTCCTGGGTTTGGCCCAGCTCGTGCAGGCTGTAGCTCTGGTTCACCCAGCCGTTCACCCGGTCGGGGGCGATCTTGATCAGCTCCCCGGCGATCTCGACCGCGTCATTCCACCGCTTCTCGTGGGCCAGCACGCGCCAGAGGATCTCCAGGACGTCCGGATGCCCCTGGAAGGATCGGCGGATCATCCCCAGTTCCCGGATGGCCTCCCGGATTTCTCCCAGCTCGAGCCAACCCTCGGCCGAGGTGGCATGATGTCGATCTGGGTAGGGAAGGTCCTTCACGCGGCGATCCCTCTAGGGACACCCGGCCGTTTTGGCAAAAGGCTTTTGCGGTGGGCCCTCCAAATCGGTGCCGCCGCCGGCCTGGGGATCCCCCTCACCGCCGCCCCGTCCGCCCGGGTGCCCGATCCCGCAAGAACCCTTCCCGCGCTCCAGTCGCAACTCCAGACAGCCCTGACCGGCACCGGTTCCCCAGCCGCCCTCTGGGGGGCGCAGGTCACCTCCCTCGGGACCGGGGAGACCTGGTACGCCACCAACGCCGGCACCCGGTTCATCCCCGCCTCCACCACGAAGCTCTTCACCGCCGCCCTGTTCCTCGACCGCCTCGGCCCGGAGTTCACCTTCCGCACCCCGATCCGCATCCGAGGGGAACTCCCGAAGGACGGCATCCTGCGAGCACCGCTCTGGATCGAAGGCGTCGGGGATCCAACCCGCTCCGCCCGCTGGAATGAGGGACGCTGGGAGCAGGCCTTCGCCCCCGTCGTGGAGGCCCTCGCCGCCGCCGGGATCCGCCGGATCGAAGGCGACCTGATCTGCGACGAGAGCCGATTCCGGACAACGCCGCTCGGGCGGGGGTGGGATTGGGACGACGCCGCCTCCAGCATCGCACCGTCGGTGTCCGCCCTGTCCGCCGAGGACAACTGCGTCCGACTGCGCCTCCTCCCTGGTGCCTCCACCGGATCCCCAGTGACAGTCCAGATGGACCCCGTGTCCCCGGGATTCCAGCTCGAGAACCAGCTCGTCAACGGCCCCTCCAAGGACACCCCACGCCTCGAGCTGCATCGCCTGCCCGGACACGACCGGCTGATCCTCCGCGGTTCCCTCCCCGCCGGGACTGGCCCCGTCACGGAATTCACCCCGGTCCCCGATCCCGCACGCTGGTTCGGACACCTCCTCCGTGAGGCGCTCCAGCGCCGGGGAATCGCCACGACGGGATCCGTCATCGTCCTCGACGCCGACGATCGTCAGCAACAACCCCGCACGACCCAAGGATGGACCGACCTGGTCTCCCTGACCTCGCCCCCTGCCTCCGAGATCCTGCGGGAGATGGTGAAGTCCTCCCAGAACCTCCAGGCGCACCTGCTCTGGCTGGCGGCCGGCACCGCGGGATCGGACGGCACCGCCACGCCGGAGAGGACGACCGACGACCAGGCCGTGGCGGCGCTGGGAGGCTTCCTCCGCGACAACGGATTCGTGCCCAATGACGTTCTCCTGGAGGAGGGATCCGGCCTGTCGCGTCGGAACCTGATGACCCCGCGCTCCCTGGTGCACCTGCTGCGACGGATGTCGGAGCACCGGTTCCGCGAGGCCTGGCAGCAGTCGTTCCCGGTGGGCGGGGTGGATGGAACCCTGGCCCGACGCTTCACCCGGCCGCCGACCCTCGGGAACGTCCGCGCCAAGACCGGCACGTTGAGATACACCGGAACGCTGGCCGGCTACCTGACCAACGCGGTCGGCACCCCGATCGCCTTCAGCATCATGGCCAATGGCTTCGCCCAAACCGGGGACGGTCCAACGGTCCGGGATGAGATCGACCGCTGGGTCGAGATCCTCGCCCAGTCCCGGGTGCCGTGATCATCCCAACCCCTGTTGCGACAGCCACAGGGCCCGGAAATACCGCATGACGCGGATCGGATCCGGGCTGTCCGGGATCTCCGCCATCGTGTAGCCCCGGAACCCGGAGCCGGCCAGGAGCCGGAACAGTCGGCTCCATGGGTATTCGTCGAGATACAGGTCCCGCAGATGGACCGACACGATGCGGTCCTGGACCCGACGGAAGTTCGCCTCGAGCCCCTCCCCCTCGAGGTCGGTCTGGTTGGAGTTCCAGCAGACCCCCACGTTCGGATGGCGGGCGTGGTTCATGATCGTCTCCACGTGGGGCAGCTGCGAGGTGCCGACTCCGTGGACCTCGAGCCGGAGGATCTGTCCGTGGTCCTTGGCGAACCGTCCGAGTTCCAGGAGCGAAGCCCCGATCTGCTCGAGCGTCTTCTCGATCGGCACCTCCTTGGGAAGCCCGTTCGGGCGGACCTTGACCCCGGAGGCCCCGACGTCGTGGGCGAGCACGATGTATTCCCGGGTCGCGGCGATGTCGGCCCGGAGCTTCGCCGGATCGGGCGTGTGGTAGTCGAAGGCGCTGCCAAGCCCCATGAGTTCGACCGGGGAGTCGGCGAACCGCTTGCGGACCTCGGCCCGGGCGTTGGCGTTGAGGGCCACCTCGACCCCATGACGATGCGTGGTCCGGAGTTCCACGCCCTCGAACCCGGTGGCGGCGCAGTTCTTGAGGATCGTCGGGACATCCCAGTCCTTGGCGAGGTTGTAGGTCACCAGGCCGAGCTTGAAGGGGGAGCGGGGGGATCTCGCCGTGGGCTCGGCAGCCACCGTCCGGGGCACGATCGCCGGGAGGGTCGTGGCAGCGGCGGCGAGGGAGAGGGACCGGAGGAATCCGCGGCGGTCGGGGAGCATGTCGCCATGATTCGGAACACCCGCCCCTTTGCAACGATCGAGGCAGGCACACGCGCACAGGTGCTCTCCGCCCTTTGCTCTGCCGTCCCGCGTCGTTAGCGTCGACGGCCATGCCGCGCTCCCGAGGACTCTCGACCCTGGTGCTCTCGACCTTCTTCGTGTCGGGCATTGCCGGCCTGATCTACCAGGTGGTCTGGACCCGCTACCTCGCCCTGTTCCTCGGACACACCAGCTATGCCGTCATCGCGGTCCTCGCGGCCTTCATGGGTGGACTCGCCCTCGGCAACGCCTGGCTTGGATCCAAGGTCGACCGGATGCCGAGGCCGCTCCAGTTCTACGCCGGACTCGAGCTCGGCATCGGTGTCTTCGCCCTCCTGTTCCCGCTGTACCACGACCTCATGCACCGGGGGTACGTAGCGCTCCTCGGGGTCTGGAACCCGCACGGGATCCTGCGGCTCGGGATCCAGGGCCTGTTCGCGGCGGCGACCATCCTCATCCCCACGATCCTCATGGGAGCCACGCTGCCGGCCCTCACCCGGTTCGTCACCCGGTCGCTCTCGGAGCTGCGGGGTCGGGTCGCCGCCCTGTACGCGATCAACAGCACCGGCGCCGTGGTCGGGGTCCTGCTGGCCGACTGGTGGTGGATCCCGGGACTCGGACTGGAGGTGACCCTGTACCTCGGGGCCGCGATGAGCCTGCTGGTCGGACTCGTCGCCCTCGCCACCAGCCGCGCCCACGAACAGGGGCCCGTTCCCGCAGCGGGAGCGTCCACCTCCGGCCCGACTTCCAGGGAGGTTCCCGAACCCTTCACGCCCCGACAGCTTCGGACCGCGGTCTGGGCGATCGGGGTCTCGGGCTTCGTGGCGATGCTCTATGAGGTGGTCTGGACCCGCCTGCTGGGACTGGCCATCGGATCCAGCACCCATGCCTACTCCCTGATGCTGGCCACGTTCATCGGAGGCATCGCCGTGGGCGGTTGGCTGGTCCACCGCTGGAAGACCCCAGGGAAGACACTCCTGGGATTCGCCGTCGCCGAATTGGCCCTGGCCGGGACCCTGGCGGTGTCGGTCTGGTTCTACGATCTGATCCCCTGGTGGTTGAGCCGCCTGGCGGGACTGCTGGCCCGGACCACGGCCTCGTATCCCCTCTACGAACTGCTCCAGGCCGCCCTCTGCGTGGCCGTGATGTTCATCCCCACTGTCTGCCTCGGGACGACCCTGCCCCTCGCCAGCCGGATCGCCACGGCGGAGCTCGGAAGGGCCGGTGGCTCCGTCGGCCGGGTGTTCGCCGTGAACACGCTCGGAACGGTGCTCGGAGCCGTCCTGACCGGACTCGTCTTCCTGCCAGGCCTCGGCCTCGCCTGGACCCTGGCCCTCGGGATCGGACTCAACGCCGCCGTGGGACTCGTCCTCCTCTCCGAGACGGGACGACGGGATCATCGACTCTGGATCGCCACCGCCGTCGGTCTCATCGCCCTGTTCTGGGGGACCTCGATCCTGTCGCCCCGATGGGATCGGGCCTTCGCGCTGGGGATATGGCGATCCAAGACGCCCCCGACCACCTGGGAGGAGTATCGACGACAGGTCGATGGCACGACCCTGCGCTACCACAGGGACGGGGCCGGTTCCTCCGTGACGGTCCTGTCCAGCAAGCAACTCGGCGGACAGGAGAACCTGATGCTCCGGGTGAACGGGAAGACCGATGCGACGTCGATCGGCGACGCCCCTCCCCAGGCCCTCCTCGCCCACGTCCCACTGCTGAACAAGCCCGGATCCAGCGACGTGCTCGTTGTCGGACTCGGCAGCGGCATGACCGTCGGTTCGGCGCTCCGCCACCCGGGGGTGAAGCGGGTCGACGTGGTGGAGATCTCTCCGGAGGTCGTGGAGGCCACCCGACGGTTCTTCACGCCGTTCAACCACGGGGCGCTGGACGATCCCCGGACCCACCTGGTCATCGAGGATGCCAAGGCCTTCCTGAAGTCGACGCCCCACCGGTATGACGTCGTGATCTCCGAGCCCTCGAACCCCTGGATGGCCGGGGTGGCCGGGGTCTTCAGCCGGGAATTCTACGGGGACATCCGGGATCGGCTGAAACCCGGTGGCGTCGCGGCCCAATGGCTCCAGATGTACGAGATGGACGACCGCACGGTCGATCTGGTGATCAACACCTTCGCCTCGGTGTTCCCCGAGGTGGGGATCTGGATGGTGGGGGGGCGGGATCTGGTCCTGCTGGGAACGCTGGAACCCCTGTCGGTGGACCTCGACCAGATGGGCCAGGCGGCCGGGCATCCGGAGGTCCGGGAGGACCTCGCCCGGGTGGGTATCCGGGACCTGACCTCGCTGTTGAACCTGGAGCTGATTCCGATGGGCGATGGGATCTTCGTGCCGGATCCGGCGACCCCGGTCCACAGCGACCTCCATCCGGTCCTGGAGTACGCGGCGCAGAGGGCCTTCTTCACCCGCGGTGAGCCCGACAAGATCTTCGCGCTGTCGGAGGGGAGGAACCCGAGGCCGCGCGGTCTGGCAGCACGGCATCTTGCCGGACGGCGCATGAACCCCGATGAGCTGCGGTCCGCCGCCGCGTTGTTCCGGGCGTCATCGATCCCCGAACCCGAGGTGTTCCGGTCCCAGATGCGGCTCTGGCTCGAGTCGGAGCCCGGTCAACCCGAACCCATCCGCCTGCTCTCCGCGCTCGAGCGCAGCCTTGCCGCCCCGGACAACTCCGCGCTGGCCGAGGGGATGCTTCCCGGCTGGGCCGAGGCCCGCGACCGGGGCGACCTCCCGCTGATGCGCTCCCAGGCCTCGGCCCTGATGACGCAGCATCGGGCCCGTCGCTCCGCCCACTACCTCCCCGCCTCGGAGGAGCTTGAGAAGACCCTCCGGAGGCTGATCGACGACGACCTCGCCCAGAGACGGGTCCACCGCACCCGGCTCGCGGAGGTCCTCTGGGACCGTGGCGACGATGTCCAGTTCCTGGCGATGGCCCTGAAGGCCTTTGCCAACGATTCCGGCGAGAACGGCCCGTATGATTTCTCAGCGGATCCCCGGGCCCCGAGGCTGGTCATCGCACGGATGCTGCTCGTGCTCGCGCAGAAGGAGGACTGGAAGACGACGCTCCAACTGATCAAGGAGGCCGTGGAGAAGGGATTCGCAGGGGAGGACGCCTCCATCCGGGAGCCGCTCCTCGAACACCACGCCCGACGGATCTTCTCCAGGGCCACCGCCGTCAGCGCCTCACGACCCTCGCTGCCATGAACCCGGATCCCCATCCCCTGGCGCGGTCCCAACCCCTCCCGCCGATCGTCCTGGCATCCCAGTCCCCGCGCCGGATGTCCCTGCTCCGGGAGCTCGTGCCCGAGTTCCGGGTGAACCCGTCGGACGCGACCGAACTCCACGACACGCAGATGGGGATCCGCCGCCTCTGCGAGGTGAACGCCGAGCTCAAGGCGTTCCCGGTCGCACGCCAGTTCCCGGATCACCTCGTCATCGGGGCCGACACCCTTGTGTTCCTCGACGACGAGGCGCTGGGCAAACCGACGGACCTCGACGACGCCCGCCGCATGCTGCGCCGCCTCTCGGGTCGGATCCATCAGGTGATCACCGGCGTCTGCCTGCTGCAGGCCTCGACGCGTCGCATGCGACGGTTCTCGGATGCGACCCATGTCCGGTTCCGGGTGTTGGAGGAGTCCGACATCACCGGATATCTCGAGCGGGTCCAGGTGCTCGACAAGGCCGGGGCCTACGCGCTCCAGGAGGAGGGCCATCGGATCGTGGAATCGGTCGAGGGTTCCCGCACGAACGTGATCGGCCTCCCTGTGGAATCCCTGCGACGCGAGCTGGAGTCGTGGTGAGGGACTGGGGATAGTTGAGAGCTGAGCGTTGAGGTTGAGGGTTCATGCTGTCAGGTCGGTAGCGGTGGGGGAGCATCAGGGTGGGGGAGCAGTGCTCTACGAACCGGGCACGGGAGCGCCCCTCGAGGTGGGGTCGCACTCCGTTGCGTCCCCATCTAGACCGCGAGGGTTGAGTGGAACGGTTGGGCAGCTGGGACCAGTTGCGCGTCCACGGACCCTTGAGCGCGATGGGGAATGACCGAACCGCCCCGGGATCGGGATGGGGCCGTGAGGGACCACAGCCCTCCGGGGGGGTGCTGTCGCACCCAGTGCTGCAGGGCACTACAGCACCCACCGGGGACCATCTTCTTCGCCTCCCTAAATCTGGCGACGGTGGAACGCCCTGCGGACCTGCGATGTTGGCGGGATGAGACGACCGCGCGTGGACCCTCAACTCTCAACGCTCAGCTCTCAACTTCTCCAACTACCTACCCCTCGCCCTCGCCAGCACGGCACCGCCGGTGATGCCGGCGTTGTCGCCCAGCTTGGAGGCGATGATCTCGATGCCCTTCACCGTGCCCGGCATGGCGTAGTCGAACGCCGTCTCGGTGATGATCGACATCATCTCGTCCTCGAGGGCGTCGATGACGCCGCCGCCCAGGACGACGACCTCGGGGTTGAGGATGTTGATGAGGTTGGCGATGGCGATGCCGGTGTACTCGGCGGCGCTCTCGACCACCTTCTCGACCAGCTTGTCGCCCTTGCGGAGGGCCTTGCGGAGGTCGCCGCTCTTCAGGTCATCGAGACCGTCCCCCAGCATCTCGGTCAGCAGGGTCTTCTCGCCCGCCTTCACCCGCTGCTGGATCTCCCGGAAGAGGGCGGTGCGGCTGGCGAGGGCCTCGAAGCAGCCGTTGTTGCCACAGCCACACTTGGGTCCGCCGACCTGGAGGACCATGTGCCCCAGCTCGCCGGCGGTGCCGTTGAAGCCGCGGTGGACGCGACCATCGAGGATCAGCCCGCCACCGATGCCGGTGCCGAGGAAGACACCGAGCAGGTTGCGGGTCCTGCCCTTGAGCTCGACCTCATGGACCCCGAGCGTGCAGGCGGTGCAGTCGTTCTCCACGAAGACCGGGATCTCGAGCTGCTTCTCCAGCTCCTTGCGGAGCGGGGCATCCTTCCACTGGAGGTTCGGGGCGAAGATCACCTCGCCGGTCTCGGAATCAATCGCCCCGGGGGCACCGATGCCGATGGCCTGGACCTGCTTGAGGTTCATGTCGGCCTCATCGACCGCGTCCCGGACACATCGGGCGATGCGATCGACGACGGACTCGAAGCCGCGGCTGGACTTGGTGCTCAGCTTGGCGGTCTGGAGCAGCCGGAGCTGGGGTCCGAAGACTCCGGCCAGGATCTTGGTGCCGCCGAGGTCGACACCGACAAAGAGGTCGTTTTTGGAGCCGTCAGCCATGGCGTGGAGGAGTGTTGATCAGGGGGAGGTCTTGGAGGGATCGGCCACGGTCGGAACCGATCCCTTGGGCGCGACCGAACCCGCCCCCGAATACCCGGAGTAGAGGGTCAGGGCAATCCCGCCCGTCCGCGCTGGAAGGGCATCGCCCCCGGCAGCGCCCGTGTTCGGGAGGCGCCGCGACTTCTCGGCGCGCCGCTCCTCCACGATCGTCTGGAAGGGTGTGGTCTGGGGGGAGATCTCCGCAATGACGAAGCACGCGGAGGCGTCCTGGATCCGGAACATCGGCATCGATTTCCAGGTGCCGGTCGAGGCGCAGAGGCCACCGAGGATCTCGGTCCTCCCCCCGTCCAGGGTGTCCACCAGGGTTCCCGGACGGTCCGTCGCAAGACCGAGGATCCAGACCGTCCCACCCCGGTTGATGATCTTGTCGCCATTGAAGCGCGCGAACCACTGCCGCGCCCAGACGTTCTGGCCCTGCTCGAAGGTCCAGGAATGGTCGCTCGAGACATCCTCGAGGAACAGCGTCCCCCTGCCCTTCCAGTCGACACTCACGCCGGAGCAGTCCCGGATCACGACGGTCCGATC
>JBDLQQ010000114.1:0-4182 GCA_039800465.1 Verrucomicrobiota bacterium | reverse complement strand
TTCCGGCCCGGGCACGAGACGTATCCGGTGTACTTCAATCCCGAGGTGTTGAGGATCCTCGAGAATGCTTGTCGTTGGCTGCGGAAGGGTGCCGATGGGAAATCGCGCCGGGAGTAACGGGGGCGTCCGGGACAACGACCGGAACCCAACTCCGGCAAGCGACTCCACACCGCGCAGGTCACCTGGCGTAGGCTTCTGCAGCCGGCGTTCAAGGCACGTCGAACTCGACGTAACGGCATTCGCCGGGCGGCACCTCGATCTCGATTCGATCGGAGGGTTCCCAACTGCGGTGGGTCGACCACTCCCGGGCTGCTTTCCAGGTGATGCGAGGGGACAAGCGGATCCGGGCCACCGCCTCGGGATAGACCTGGGCGGGTGTGCGGCCCGTCTTGACCACCCCGTCGTTGTTGATGAGCTCCACCACCCAACCACGGTGGTTCCGGTTGATCTGGTACTGGATGGCATCGCCCTCGAAGGCCACCGGCAGTGTCTCGGCAGCGACGCGCAGAAGCCGTTCCTCCGGAATCGCGGCAGGACGACCGGTCCCGGGGTGGACCCATTCCGACAACACTTCCGTCGTGCCAGCCCGCTGCAGGCGGCTCCATGCCTCGGGCGACAAGGCCTTGACGTGGCGTTCCCGCAACAGCAGTCGGCTGCCTAGGGACAACGCCGTCTCCAGTTCGCGTAAGAAGCCCGGGCCGAATTCGATGTCCCCGGCCAATAGTAGGACCGGATAGCGCCCCATGAACGCACCCGTGGCTGTCGAGAGCACGACGTCGCACAGTTCCCCCTGGCGGGTGGGCTGCAGGTAGTTTGCCTCGGGGTTGGTTGGGTTTCCTGGGATGGGTCGTCGCGGGAGGCCTCCGAACAGCTGGGTCTCCAGCAGATCGGCGATCTCCTGATCCGCTGCAGTCCGCGGCAGCACGCCCCAGGTCTTGGCTGTGTAGCCGTTGTAGCCGGCGAGGTGGTCCAGGATGACCAGCAGCGGTGTGTGCGGATTTCCACGATCATGGGTGCGCATGAACTGGAAGGCCTCGGCGGCGGCCTGTCCGTGAGGGGTCAACGCCCACGGTTCCTTTCCGGTCTCGAAGAAGCAGTTGACGCTGTTCTCAGGTGTCACCAGTGCAGCCCCGGCGAACCAGGCGTGTTGCCATATTCTCCGGCAGAGACTGAGGGAATGACCGGCATCCAGTCCGGTGGCCGTCGATCCGTTGGCGTCGAGAGGACCTCGGGTTGTCACCGCATTGCCGAACCAGGGACTCATCTGGACCGACCACGGCAGGTTCCACTGCCGGGCCGCTCCCCGAGAGAAGGCGAATTTCGATTGGGTGAACCCGATGTTCTCACCCACCTCGATGCCCACGACACTCGCTCCCCATTCGGCCGCGTAGCATTCGTAGTGGGAGTGGCCCGTCACGCTGATGAGACGTCCTCCCTTGGCCTGGCGGTGCCACAGGAAGTATTGGCGGAGCTGATCATGGGCATCGCGGCGCGTGGTCGGCATTGTCTCGTAACCCTGATTCCCCGCCGGGTGCAGGAACCGGTGTCCCTGGGACTCGAAGTCCTTTCCCAGTACATCGCGCATCCAGCGTTCGTCCGACCGGAGCCGGTGGTAGTGGTAGCCCCATTCCCCCAGCTGGATGGCATTGAACACGCCTGCACCATCGAGCACGCGCACTGCCGCCTCGTCCTCCGCCTGGAGCAGGCTTGTGCCGCCCTCCAACTGCATGCGTCCACCGTCGGGTGGATAGAGGATCACCGGCCATCCACGCCTCGCGAGCACCTCGAAGGCAGCCCGGGAACCAGCGGAGGCGGAAGGCCCCGGGTCCAAGGCGTTGGCAAGCCCCTGTTTCTTAAGGGAATCGAGGAACGACTCCAGCTCGCGCGGTTCGGTCGGACAGCCGTAGAGCGAGAAATGGAAGTTCGTGGAACCGGGCAGCAGCCGCGGCATCGGAGCGGTCTGCCGGAAGACCCGTTGGGTGGAATCCCTGCCGGAGGACGTGCCGGGAACCTCAGCCCGGGGAGCCTGGTTGCGTCGGGTCCATTCGAGGGCTCGGCGCGCGGCATCGAGTCCCTGCGGATCCCGGTGCACGGTGCCGTGGAGGGCCAGCGCGAGGATCACCTCGTTGTAGTTGATGCCCTTGGGTTGACCGTTGTAGCCGGGCTCCTTGCCCACGCCGGTCCGGGTGTTCCCCCGGTTGTCCACCTCGCCCGAATCGAGGACACGGGAAATCTGCCATCGGGTTGCCTTCTTCAACGCCTCGTCCAACTCGGGCATCGGGACATGCAGGGCGAGCACCTGAGCGAAGAGCAACGACACCGCGTTGTAGCTCGAGTCGCGGCCTCCATGCTCCAGGAACACCCCGTCCGCGTCGCGCTGCTGGAGCGCCTCGACCACCAGGCGACGGGAGGTCGCCACCAGGGACTCGTCGTTCAGCACCCGACCACAGGTTCCAAAGGCCTTGGCGGCGATGAACACCCGGTTCACCGCCTTGCGGCTCTTGGGCAGGATGGTGGGCTCGCCTGCAGCCAGAAAGTTGCAGGCCTTCCGTAGCTTCGGTTCGAGCAGATGGATGCGTTCCCGGAAATAGGCCTCATGTGGGGACTCCTGGATCACCAGGATCGCCCGGCCCAGTTCCTGGAGGAAAAAGTAGGCGGTCTCCACGGCTGCGGCACCCGATGCCGAGTTCCCTCCGTTCGGTCGTTCCGTCGCGGTGAATCCACCGTCCTCGCGCTGGTGTTCAAAGGTCACATCGATCCCACGCCAGGCCCGGTCGGCCCGGGCGAGATCGCTGGCTACGACTGCGGCGATGACGGCCCGGCAGCTCCCCCTTTGGGCTCCAGCCTCGATCCAACGTCCCTGGACCCTGTTGCCGCCGGCCAACCCCTGGGCATCCGGCATGTCGTTCCGGCTGATCTCCTCCAGCCATCCCGCGGGAAGGGATCTTAGTACGTCGTACTCCCGCAGACGCGGGGCAGGATCCGAAACACGTCGCTCTGGGGGATCCTGGGCAAGAATCCCGAGGGCTACCCAACTGTATAGGACGACCTGGAACCAGCGGAGGGCATAGCGGGGTGGAGTCATGGGATTGGAGCGGGACGGTGGATGCTTGGGAGACCTATCGGCCAGTTTGGGTAGAACCAAGGACCTGGTCCATAGTCTGGCTCCCGGGGCAGAACCTGGGGTCTGGGGTCAGGTTCTGCAGGTTAGGTTGGTGGGGAGGATAGAGGGTCAGGTCATATAGCACGGGCAGGATAAAGAGGCAGGATAAAGAGGCAGGTCATCTATCAGGGGGGTAACTCCAGGCCCGATCCGTGACTTCATTGGTTTTTATCGTTCTCCCCAACTCCATACGCGGTTCCCAGCCTGAGCCTGAGTTCCAGAGGCTCTCCACTGTAACTGAATATGGGTGCGAACCCGCCCAACAAGGTCATTCAGCAACGACCGGCCCATCCTCGCCCAGATCACCAATCACTTGGCGATCCATGGCACGGGTTTGTCCAGCTGCAGAATGTCCGCCCCTCTGATGGTCGCCGATCACCCAGCCACTCGAACACGCAGGTCACGCAGACAACTCAGAGCCAGGCCTGACAACCCTCGGACCGCTCGTGCGCCAGTTGTCCGACGAGGACCAAACCGGTCGCGATGCCGCTCGAATACCGAGTTCACATACTCCCGGCTTCCCAATACCGCTCCATCGATCCAATACCGGATCCGCAGCTTCAGATACTCCGAACACGGCAGCGTCCCGCCCTCCGCCAACACCTTCAGCATCGTTTCCCGATCAAACCCCCGTCTCAGCGGACGACCCTGCTCGTCAGTCCCCTCTCGTTCTTCTCCCTGCCGGAAGAGGAGTTTCCGGTACTCCTCCAGCAACCCATCCACCCCGATGCCCAAGGCCGCGGCGAGACCCTTCCGGGCTGAGGTATCGGAAGCCGCAGCCTCGGCATATCCACACCAGCGGTAGTCCTTGGGATCGTCCACCAGCCCCGCCCGGACCGGGTTGAGATCGATGTACGCCGCCACCGTGGCCAAGGCCGGGCTGTTCCCCTCCACCAGAGTGCTTCGAAACCTCCCTTCCCAGAGGGTTCCCTGCCGTTTGTGGACCCGGTTGAACCACTGGCTGAAGCGCTGCTTGAGAAGCTTCATGAACTGGCTCAGGTCCAACATCTGGGCCCACA
>JBDLQQ010000113.1:0-4106 GCA_039800465.1 Verrucomicrobiota bacterium | reverse complement strand
CCGTTCTTTGGAACTGTCGAAGGATGCGTTGTGCGATTGCTTCACTGATGTTGGTGGTGGGTGTCTGGGTTTGTCCTGAAATGGCGTGGGGCCAGAGTAAGAAGCCCACCGCTGGGTCAGTACCGGGTCCACCGTCTGGATCGAAACCCCAAGCGCCGCAGGTCTCGCCGAAACAACCATCCCGCAAATCCGCTACGGGCACGCCGTCCCAACCGATCGAGGGTTCGGACTTCGCGGGCTCAGCGCTCGGTCTGGTGAGCAACCCCAAAGGGCCGTTCAAATGGATCCCGCCGGGCACGTTTCAGATGGGA
The DNA here is from genome assembly GCA_039800465.1 of Verrucomicrobiota bacterium. Taxonomy (GTDB): domain Bacteria; phylum Verrucomicrobiota; class Verrucomicrobiia; order Limisphaerales; family UBA9464; genus UBA9464. The sequence continues at coordinate 3,795 of JBDLQQ010000113.1, read as the reverse complement.
AGCACCGCCGCGACGGACCGGGATCGGTTCGACGATGAGACTCCGCACATGGTGACGTTGACTCAGGGGTTTTGGCTATTGGACCACGAGGTGACCCAACAGGAGTACCAAGCCATCATGGGTCGCAATCCTTCCAATTACCGAGGGGAAGATCTTCCGGTGGAGCGAGTTACTTGGCAGGACGCCGTTGATTTCTGCAACAAGCTGACGGAAAAGGATCGCAAGGAGGGAAGGATCGCTCCGAACCAAGAGTACCGCTTGCCTTCGGAAGCGGAGTGGGAGTACGCGTGCCGCGCTGGGACCAAGGGGCCACTCTATGTCGATTACAAAGATCGCAGCAAGGAAATGGATGCTATCGCATGGTGGGACGGGAATGCCCGTAAAACCCGCCATGTGAAGCAGAAGCTGCCCAACGCGTTCGGGTTGTATGACATGATAGGCAATGTTAAGGAGAGGTGTTTCGATTGGTATGACGTCTACCCGAGCGGTGATGTGACTGACCCAAAGGGCCCGAATTCGGGCTCCAGACGCGTGAGCCGCGGCGGCGGTTGGGACGCCGTCGCCCGGGGCGCGCGCTCGGCCTCCCGGTCCTCCAGCGACCCGGGCATCCGGGCCACCAGCGTCGGCTTCCGTCCCGCCCTCAGTTCAGTTCGGTCAGCCCAGTAGCGGAGCGGTGGCGGAGCCGGAGTCGGGAGCGAGTGGAACGAGCGGAAGACGCAGGCGGAGGGGCTGCGGAGCGGGAGACACGCGGTGACGCCGCGGCGCTGAGAAGAGGTGGTGAGCGGCCGAGATTCAGGGACGATTTGGCCGACCCGACCACGGTGTCGGGTGGATTGGAACGCAGCGGGGGGGATCGAGATGGGGCCGAGAGGGACCTCAGCCCTACCCTTGGATGCGTCAGGCGAGGATGCCGCCTACCACCTCGCCGCTGACGTCGGTCAGGCGGAAGTCGCGTCCTGCATATCGGTAGGTGAGTCGTTCGTGGTCGAACCCAAGCAGGTGGAGCATCGTGGCGTGGAGGTCGTGGACATGGACCGGTTTCTCCACGGCGCGGAACCCGAAGTCGTCCGTCGCCCCGTGGACGTGCCCGCCTTTGACCCCGCCGCCGGCCATCCAGACGGTGAAGCCCCAGTGGTTGTGGTCGCGTCCCTTGCCGTTCCCCGGGGTTCCAGGGGCCGGGAGTTCCACGGCCGGGGTCCGACCAAACTCACCGCCACAGACCACGAGGGTGTCCTCGAACAATCCCCGGGCCTTCAGGTCGGTCAGCAGGGCGGCGATCCCCTGGTCGATCTCCCCCGCGAGCTTCCGGTGTCCCTCGGCGATCATGTCGTGGCTGTCCCACGGCTGGACGTCTCCGTGGTAGCACTGCACGACACGGACGCCGCGTTCGATGAGGCGTCGGGCAATGAGGAGCTGTCGGCTCTGCACCGTGTTGCCGTACATCTCGCGGATGTAGGCGGGTTCGCGTGAGATGTCGAAGGCGTCGGTGGCCTCGAGCTGCATCCGGTAGGCGAGCTCGAACGACTGGATCCGTGCCTCGAGCTGGGGGTCGTCCCCGCGTTGGCGCTGGTGCTCGGCGTTCAGTTCGGCGAGGAGGTCGAGTTGACGGCGCTGGCTGTCGCGGCCCAGCCGGGCGTTGGTGATGTTCTCGAGCAGTTGATCGGGCTGGGACTGCTTCGTGTTGATGTGGGTTCCCTGGTAGATCCCGGGCAGGAATGCGGCACGCCAGTTGGAGACGTCGGAGACCGGGAGGCCGGGACACATCGCGATGTAGCCCGGGAGGTTCTGGTTCTCGGTGCCAAGTCCGTAGGTGATCCAGGCCCCGTAGCTCGGGCGCGACAGCCGCTCGTCACCGCAGTTCATGAGGCGCATGGACTGCTCGTGGTTCGGCGTATTGGCGTGCATCGACCGGATCAGGCAGAGGTCGTCCGCATGGGCGGCCGTCTTGGCGAAGATCTCGCTGATCTCGAGTCCACTCTGTCCGTACCGTTGGAACGAGAAGGGAGAGGGCAGGGCGGCGCCGAGGGGGCGTTCAGTGGTGAGATTGCCCGAGGGGAGCCGCTGCCCGGCATACTTCAGCAGGGCGGGCTTCGGATCGAAGGTGTCCACCTGCGAAGGACCGCCGTTCAGGTAGATGTGGATGATGTGCCGCGCCCTGGGCTTGAAGTGGGGTTGCTTGGGTGCCAGGGGATGGGTGTCCCCGGAGGCGTCCCGTGTGGGGTCGGCGAGCAGCGGTGTCAGGCCGAGGAGGCCGAGTCCAGTGCCCATCTGGGACAACATCTGGCGGCGTGTCTGGAACCGGGGAGGCAGATGCTCGAGAGGATTCATGGCGTTGTCGGTCGGTTCCGGGGCTCAGTCGATGAAGACGGCCTCGTTGGAGATCAGCAGCACCTGGGCGAGCTGCTCCCAGGGATCCAGTTCGCCGTCTCGTCGGGGGCTCGCCTCGAGGAACTGCAGGCTCTGAGCGAGTTCCCGACTGGAGGGATCTCGAGACAGGATCCGTCGATACAGGGCCTGGATTCGTTCTGCCGATCCTGGAGTCCCGGTGATCTCGGGCAATTGGACCACCGCCCGGGCCTGTTCCTGGACGAACGGGGCATTCAGGGCGAACAGCGCCTGCTGGGGAACGGTGGTGTGGGGTCGCCGCTCGGCGCACTGGTCGGGCGTGGCGAAGTCGAAGGAGCGGAACAGGCCGGGGAGGTTCTGCCGGTCCACAAGGCCATAGACGCTGCGGCGGGCGGCCATGGGATCGCCGGTCATGTCGACCGGGGGGCCGCCGATCGACGTGTCGAGCCGCCCCGAGACCGTGAGAAGGCTGTCCCGCATGGACTCGAGGTCGAGACGGCGTCGGGGATACCCTTCACCCGCCCGCTGGGCGAACGTGGCGCTTCGGAGGATCACCCGGTGCAGGTGTTTCACGCTCCAGCCGGAGCGGATGAAGTCACTGGCCAGCCAGTCGAGTAGTTCCGGATGGAGGGGAGGATCGCCGCGGACGCCGAAGTCGGTGGGCGAGGAGACGAGCGGCTCCCCGAAGTGGTGCATCCAGACCCGGTTGACGAACACCCGGGCGGTGAGCGGGTTGTTGGTCGCGACGATCGCATCGGCAAGTTCGGCCCGGCCACTGCCCGAGCGGAAGGGGAGTTCCTGGCCGCCATTGAGCACGCGCAGGAATCCGCGGGGGACCTGGGGGCCGGGTCGGGAGGGGCTTCCGCGCAGGAAGATCCGCGGGGTCTGGGGTTCTGGGAGGTCGACCACCACCATGGCGCGGGCGGGCGGGCGGTTGGTGGCGTGGGCGGCCATCTTGTCGAGGTTCAGCACCAGTCCGCCGTAGCGGTCCTTCTCGGGTCGCGACATGTAGTCGGGGGTCTCGCGACGGGGGAACACCACGGGACTGCCGGGACCCTCGAGCACCGCGAGCAGTTCACGTTCCTCGGGCGCGAGGACCGGTGCGGTGGTGCTGTTCGTGGCGGGTTTGGATTTCTGATGGACCTCGAGGAACAGGCGGCCGTAGGCGGCTGCGACCACGGAACGGTTGGTGAGCGTCGCATGTTCGAGGGCCTCGACGACCCTCGGATTCCAGACGACCTCCGCGGGGATCTTCAACTGGGCCTTACGCTGGAGGTAATCCTCGTCTGGGAGGCTCATCAGCTGGTGCCACGGACCGAAGACAGGGTCGGTCGGCCGGTTGCGCTGCTCCAGCAGACGCCGGGTCCGGAGCATGATCGTGGGCCGGAAATCCTCGGGGGTCAGGGACAGGAAGAACTGGGTGGTCTCGGCGATGTCGGGTGCCGTGGT
>JBDLQQ010000112.1:0-15923 GCA_039800465.1 Verrucomicrobiota bacterium | reverse complement strand
CATTGGTTGCTCGATGAGGTACACCTCGCGGGCTCCGGCGTGGGTGGCCGAGTCTTTGACCGCTCGTTTCTCCACCTCGGTAATGCCGGACGGGACGGCGACGATGACCCGCGGTGCGATGAGTTTGCGGTGATGGACCTTCTGGATGAAGTGCCGGAGCATCGCCTCGGTGATCTCGAAATCCGCGATCACTCCATCCTTCATCGGCCGGATGGCAACAATGTTGCCCGGGGTGCGTCCGAGCATCTTCTTGGCCTCGTCCCCCACAGCGAGGACGTTGGTCGTCCCGGCCTGGATGGCGACCACCGACGGTTCCCTGAGGACGATCCCGTGGTCCCGCACGAAGACGAGCGAGTTGGCGGTGCCCAGGTCGATCCCGATATCGTTCGAGAAGAGGCTCTTGAGTTGCGCTAGCATGATGCGTGATCCACACGCAAGGATTCCAAGGTGGGGACCTGTCCCCAAGGAATCAAGGACGGATCGCGGTTCGGTGACGGAATCTCAGGCCCTCCCCGGTTGGATCGGCCGGCGAATTCGTTCAGAGCGCCTCGTGGAGCACGCCGTGGAGTTCGGAATCCGTGAGCCGGATCGGATTGCCCTTCATGCTGCTGGACTCCTGCGCCTTCCGGATCAGGTCTCCAAGGTCGGCTGCGGTGACGCCCCAGTGGGACAGGCTCGGGATTCCAAGCCGTGACACGAGTTCCCGGAGGGTTCCGACCAGGGCTTCCGGTGTCTCCCTCGTTTCGGCTCCGATCCATCGGGAGACCTCGGCATACCGCCCTAGGATCGGGCTTCGAGGATCTCTTTGGCAGAGCGCTTGGATGTTCGCTGCCGTGACAGGAGCCAACAGGGCGGCGCAGAGGGCTCCGTGGGGAGCCCCGCAGTGGCCGCCCAGTGGACCGGCCAGACCATGCACGGCTCCGAGTCCGGCATTGGCGAGGGCCATTCCGCTGTGGAGGGCGCCCAAGGACAGATCGCTTCGGGCCTCCAGACAGGTTCCGTCCTCAAACGCCCGGGGCAGAGCCGAGGCCACTCTCGGCAACGAGTGTCGACACAGGATGTCCGTCATCGGATTCGCCCGGACCGAGACGAACGCCTCCAGAAGCTGTGTCAGGGCGTCCAGCCCGGTCGCTGCCGTCAGATGCGGCGGCAGGCCCACCGTCAGCGATGGGTCCACGAGGGCCAGACGCGGCCACAGAAGGGGGCTTCGGAGGCTCACCTTCACCCGGTGTTGGGGCGAGGAAAGGACCGCATTCCGAGTGGCTTCCGAACCTGTGCCGGCGGTCGTCGGTATGGCGGCAAACGGCAGCGGAGGATGGGGCAGGGGCTTCGCGGCACCGATCACCTCGAGGTAGTCCACGGGATCACCAGGATTGGGAGTCAGGGCCGCAATCGCTTTTCCGGTATCGATAACGCTGCCACCCCCGATCCCGATGACCAATTCAGATCCCAAGCACCTCGCCCGTTCTGCTCCCTGACGCACGGCGTCCACCGTGGGTTCCCCGTCGACGTGGAGTCGTGTCACCTCCATCCCCGCTTCAGACAGGGCAGCAAAATGGGGTTCGGCTCGGATCATGGATTGCCCCACCACCACCAAGGCCCTTCGTCCCCAGGGTCGGACCAGTCTTGGAAGTTCCCGGATGCAACCCACCCCAAAAACAATCCGCTCCGGGGTTGTGAAATCGAAGGTCATCAGAGGATCGATAACGCTACAGGATTTGGGAACTGGAGTGCTGGGATGCGATCACCACTGGTCCGCTGCTGGAAAGATCTCACTGAATTTCGTGCTGCGCCTCGGCTCGGCCATCCAAGGGGCAACGGTGTCGCGCCAGACCGCGTAGTGCGGGGTTTCCTTGTGTCGTGCGGGAGCTTCCGTGTCCCGGTACGCCTCGACCAGGACGAATCGGGTGGGGTCCTCGGCGTCCTGGACGACGTCGAACCGGGCAATCCCCGGTTCCTGGAGGGACGCTGTGGCATTGGCGCGTGTGGCGTTGATGAAGGCGGCGACGTGGTCGGGGACGACCCGGACGTGGACATGGACGATCAGCATGGGAGATGGGGAGGTTTGAGGTGCCCGTTGACTGGCCGAACTCGGAGGCTGGGTCAACACCCGGGATTTGTCCCGGCGACGGGGTCCATCCTAGACTCCTGCAAGTCATGACTGAAAACACATCGTCCGACCCGTCCCGGTTTGCCGCCGGATACCAGACCTATCGCGGCCTGCCGCCCTTGGCGGGGCTGGGTGGTTTCGTGGAGGCGGTGCGTCCCGGATTGTCGGTCGAGGAATCTGTGCGCCGGCTGAAGCGTCACCACTACGCCTTCCGGAGGCTGCATCAGATCCTCATCGGCCATCTCACGGCCGAGCCGGTGTACGAACTCAAGATGGCCTTCAGCTACCACGGGTATCTCGCGGCCGAGGCCGTCACCCAGTTGAGGGCGAGGGTCGGCGAGATGCGTGAGCCACCCTTGGGACTCGATCAGACTCCTCATCCGGCCTTGGCCTTGGCCTTCGATGAGGTGCTGGGTGCTGCGAGCACCGAGGAACTGCTGCTGGGAATCCACGAGGTGTTGCTGCCGGGGTTGGAGGAGGGACTCGTCCGTCATCAACGGGAGACGCATCTGTTGGCCGATCAGCCGACCCGTCGCCTGTGTCGACTGCTCCAGCAGGATGTCCAGGAGATCCTCGAGTATGGCCGCCGGGCGATTTCCGCCTTGGTGACCCCGGAGCAGCGCGCTGAGGCGCAGACGGCCCTGGAGACGGTCCGCTCCGCGGTTGCTGCGGCTGGGGGAATCGATGGCACGCAGGCGACGGCTGTCGCGCCGCGCCCCTTCCGTTCGGCGGTGCCCTGGCGGTTCGATCCGAAACCCCGGAGGGATGAGCGGTTCCAGGATCCCTACAACATGGGGGTCAACGCCGAGGTGTTCCTCTACGACGAGACCCGGCCGGCCGATGCCAAGGTGCTCATGATGTTCTACAAACGGCTCCGCGAGATTGATGTCCCGGAGATGATGGCCAGCATCCTGGTCGAGACCCCGGACCGGCCTTGGGGCTACTACCGGGACATGACCCGTCAGCTCTGGGACGAGGCCCGGCATGCGATGATGGGGGAGGTGGGTTTTGTGAGCGTGGGTGTCGACTGGGCCCAGAATGTGAGGGTCAATTTCACCTGGTCGCTCGGTTTGAACACCCAGCTCGCGCCGATCGAACGGCATGCCGTCTTGTATTTCATCGAGCAGGGGCTCATGCCCCGGACGGGCAAGCGTCATGAGTGGGAGGTCGGTCTCCGGTCGGGGAATGCGTTGGCGGCCACGTTCCAAGATTTCGACTGGGCTGACGAGGTGTTGCATGCCCGGGTCGGTCGCGACTGGTATGTCAGCCAGATGCCGAGTCCCCATGAGGCGGTGGCTTACGGGGACCAGTGCTGGAGCCGGGTCCTGATGGGCTGGACCGCCTGGAGAGACCAGGGGTTGACGCGCCACGAGAACTGGTGGCCCGCCGTCTACCAACAGTACTGCGAACGCCGGGGGCTCACGCCCGAGGCGGATTCCTTGGCCTATGGTGTCACCTACGAGACGACCCGGGCGGATCTCCGGGACGTCTCCGCGTCGGGCTGACAGGGCAGTCGGGTAGGCGCCCGGACTGCGTTTCCGCCGGAATCCGGCCCTTTCAGGTGTGGCTGAACGCATCTGTCCCAGGGCCTCGTGCCGCCCCTCCTTTCTCAAACCGGAAAATTCTCGGGTGGCCCCGATCCTGCAACTGGCGGGGATGTGAATCGGGGATCTTCCCTACGAAACGAGGAACATGGGCCTGTCCGGGCATCGACCCTGCGCCGGCGGTACAGTTCCCCATCTGGGAGGCCCGTGTCGGCATGAGTCGGGTATTGTTGATTGGCTGGGAAGCTGCGGACTGGCGCCTGCTCCGTCCTTTGATGGAGCGGGGGCGGATGCCGCACCTCCAAAAGATGGTCGCCCAGGGGGTCTCGGGGGACCTTGGACTGACGCTTCCCCGATTGACGCCTTCCCTCTGGACCTCCGTGGTGACGGGCAAGCGTGCCCACAAGCACCGTGTTCTTCGATCCGCCGCTGATCCTACTCAGTTGGGGTATCGACACTTCGAGCGCCGCTGCTCCGCCCTCTGGAACATCCTCGACCAGTCGGGGTTGTCCTCGATCGCGGTCGGGTGGCCAGTAACGGATCCCGCAGAGTCGAGCCGGGGAGTCATGGTGTCCGACCGATTCATCCGGCTCGGGGTGCGGGATCCGATCGGCGTGCCCGCCTCGGGTCTCCAACCGTCCCGACTGCTCAGCCGGCTCTCCGATCTCGTCGTGTCCTCCGATCGTCTGGCTCCTGACGTTGTCCGGACCCTGCTTGACGGAGAACTTGACCCGACATCCTGGGAGGCATCGGCGCTCGAGCTTATCCGGGCGCGCGCGGCGGAGTTGTCCACGATCCAGGCCATGGCGACGGCTCTCGCCCAGTGGGAGCCGTGGGATTTCATGGCGGTCCATTATCCCGTGATCCGGTCCCCGGGTCCGGAGGGGCTTGAAACTGAGTTTCACCCCGGACTTCTCGATGGAGATGCGGGCCGCCTCCTTTCCGGTTCTCTGGCCTGCCTGGATCGGATGCTGGGGACCTTGGTCCAAATGGTCGGCCCCCAGACCCGCACCTTGCTCGTGTCGGACGGTCTTGGGCGTCCGGATCCCCATGGGTTCATTCCGTCGTTGGGAGGTCTTCCTGCGATTGGATCCCAGCCCAGGGAGCGGGGCATTCTCGCCATGGCGGGTTCTGGCATCCGTGCCGGCGTCCCAATCGTCGGCGCCTCGATCCTGGATGTCACCCCGACCATCCTGCAGGCGGTTGGCTTGCCCGTGGGTGAGGACATGGATGGTGCCGTGCTCCCGGTGTTCGAGAAACCGCCCCGGGTGACCTATGTGCCCGGCTGGGATTCTCCTGCTGGGGTCCCTCAGGCTGGGGATCCTGCACCGGACATCCCAGGGTTGGAGTCACGGATCTCCGCGGGGAGTCCGGGCATGATCAGCCCGGAGGAACGGTACCATCTGGCCTGCGACTTTGTGGACTGCGGTCGCTTGTCGGAGGCAGCCCACGAATTGGAGTCGTCTTGGAACGATCGTCCCTCCGACCTCCGCTGCGGTCTTCTCCTGATGCGCTGTCGGCTCCTCCTCCAGCAGCACGTGCCGGCCCGGAAGGTCTTCGATGAACTTCTGGTCCGTCTCCGGGATGCCGAGCCCGGGGACGGCGCACCCAGCCCAGATGGTTTCTGCCCCCCGCGGCTGGATCAGAACGCCCTCTGGTACCTCGAGGCGGAGCTGCTCGAGCGGGAAGGGCGTCTGGATGCTGCCATGGTGGTCTATCGTCAGATCCTCCAGGCCTCACCACTGCGCTCGAGGCGTGATCTGCACATCCGTCTTGCCGAGGGCTACCTCCGGCTGGGGGAACGGCCCGACGCCATCCAGAATTTCGTCGCCGCCTGTTCGATCGATGCCACCCACGTCGCCTCGTTTGTCGGATTGAGCCGCGCCTATCTGCTCGCCCGACGTTTCCAGGATGCGGTGGCCGAGTCGCGCCGGTCGATAGAGCTCGACCCGGCCAATCCGAGCGCCCATTTCCTTCATGGCGTGGCGCTCAACCGCTGTGGTCATCCGGACTGGGCCGCCGAGTCTCTGGAGGAGGTGGTTCGACAGAGCCCATCCTTCCCGCAGGCGCATCGACGGCTTGCCCGGATCTACCAGCGCTACCTCAACAACCCGGCCAAGGCCCGTCACCATCTCAGAATGTTCCTGCAGGCTCGGGGAGGAGCCTCGCCGGCAAACCGCCGGCTTTCCACCAGTGCCGTCCCTACCGGACCGCGGTCGAATCGGACTCAGGGGAGAATGGCGAAGGCCCGGACGGGAAATCCCAGTCCGCCCTCGGGTTTGGGCCAGGCCACTACGATCAGTGTACCGGTCGCCGGGACCTGATCCAGGTGGGTCATCGCTTCGATCTGCCAGTGCCCCGCGCGAAGCAACCAGGACTCCGACTCGAGACCCTCTGTTGAATCAGTGTCCAGAGACTCATGTCCATTGCCGGTGATACCCCGCTTTTCGTAAAGGAATCGGATCGCCTCCAGAGACCAGCCCGGGAATGGCGAACGCTGGAGACGTCGCGGGTTTGAGTCCCAGTCCCTCGACATGTCGGTTCGCAGCGCCGCGAAGGATCCTCGAGGCACTCTCCCGTGGAGCGCCTCCCAGTCCAGGATGTCTGACACAGTCAGCGCATGGTCCGGGTCGTTCCGCAGGTGAGGGGTCACGTCGAACACGACGAGTCGCAGGATCATGTTGGTGACTGAGAGCTGGTCGAGGGTCTTCCCCTGTGCCGAGAAATGGGCGGGTGGATCGATGTGGGTGCCGTATTGCCCGACGAACGAATAGCTCAGGGTATGGAATCCATCGGCCTCCACACTGAAGGGTTTCCCCGTGGCCGGGTTGGTCGTGTTGACGAAGACGGCCGGGCCGAATCCGGACCATACCGGGGTTTTCGGGCTGAAGGTGTGCGTCAGATCCACCCAGCGTCGTGCTGTCAGGATCTCGAGGGCGTCTGCCAGGGTGCCAGACCTTCGTGGGGTCATCGCCGACTGGTGTGCACATCCGGACATTGAAATCACGAGGAAGAGCATCCAAACCGAGGCACAGAGCTGGTTGAGAATGGTCATCATCGACTCAGGGGAGCAGCCGACGGGGCGCCTCTCAAGCTTTGAGGTCGAGCGGCGATGGCGATGTGTTTCCGGAAAAAACGTCTTGAGGGTTCGCTCCAGCTTCGCGTTCATTCCGGACCCGCGGTGATTCCGCGGTCTCGACGGTTGGGGTGGGATACCCAAGTGGCCAACGGGGGCAGACTGTAAATCTGCTGGCTTTGCCTTCACTGGTTCGAATCCAGTTCCCACCACCACCGCTCGACCCGGGCCCTGCTCTCCACGGGTTTCCCCGTCCGCTTCTCCTCCTCATCTCCCCCGCGGGGCATCCTCTCTCTCGGCCTGCGGTCCCGCCCCTGTAACCATTCCGTCACGGGAAGGTCACACCGGGGATGCAAAGTGTCTTGGGATGCCTCGTCCTCATGGGCCTCTGCGGCAGGGTTCTGGCCGCTGAATTGCCTCAGAATCCAGCCGAGTTGTTCGACTTGAAGAAAGTCTGGTCCGCCCGTCTCTCCTTTCCAGCGGACCAATGGAAGGAGCTGAAACCCGAGGAACCCGAGGGTGGGTTTCCATTTGGCCCCCCGGGTGGAGGAGGTCCTGGACGTCGTGGGGGCTTCGGCCCGGGAACCTTCCTGGCCGGTCCGCTCGTGGTCCGGCTCGATGTCGATCAGAACGGATCGGTCACGAAGGAGGAATTCATCGCGGGATTCGAGGGGTTCTTCGGATCCTGGGATTCCGGGAAATCCGGCAGCCTCAACGAGGCTGCGATCCGGGCGGGGTTGAACAAGGACCTGGCGCCCCAGTTCCCGCCCTTTGGTGGCGGGGGGCGTCCCGGGGGACCTGGCGTGCCCGGCGGCGGGGGTGCGGGTGGACCTGGAGGTCCGGGCATTCGACCCGGTGGACCCGGCGGACCCGGTGGGCCAGGAGGCCCTGGCGGGTTCAACCTTCAGGGCCGTGCGGGCGGACGCAATGGACTCAGCGCCGCTCGGGGCATCGTCTTCGACTACGTCCACGCTGGACTGGAATTCGAATCCAAACGCCTCGACGACGTGGCGGTCCGCTACAAGGGCAATGGCACCTACATGGATGCCCGCCAGACCGACAAGAAATCCTTCAAGGTCGATCTCAACGAGTTCACGAAGGGACAGAAGCTGGCTGGCATCTCGAAGCTCAACTTCCACAACAACATCACGGACGCCGGGCTCATGAACGAGCCGCTGGCCCACGCGTTGTACCGCGACGCCGGGGTGCCCGCCCCGCGGTCGACCTACGTTCGGCTCTCCCTGGATGCGGCCGGGGCGCACACCAACCGTTATCTCGGGGTGTATTCCATCGTGGAGAATCCCGACAGCAACTGGGCCGAGGACCGCTTCGGCACCAAGAAGGGACTCATCCTCAAGCCCGTCACCCGCGAGTTGTTCAAGTATCAGGGTGAGGACTGGAGCGCCTACCAGCAGGCTTACGATCCCAAGACGGACATGACGCCCGCCCAGCGTCAGCGGGTCTTCGACTTCGCGAAGCTGGTGACCGAAGGCACCGATGAGGAGTTGGCCCGGCGGTTGCCGGAGTTCCTCGACATTGACGAGTTTACCCGGTTCATGGCCGTGACCGTCTGGCTGAGCAACACGGATTCCATCCTGATGGTGGGGCAGAACTACGTGGTGTACCTGCATCCCAAGACCCAGAAGTTCCTGTTCGTTCCGTGGGATCTGGACCGGGCCTTCGGCAATTTCTTCACCCCTTCACCAACCGAGATGAGCATCCGGAACGCCTGGGCGGAGGACAACCGCTTCCTGAAGCGGGTCATGGCGGTCGAGGCGGTCCGGTCTGCCTACCTCGCCCGGATGGAGGAGTTCCAGAAGACCCTCTTCCGTCCCGAACGGTTGAAGGCGCAGGTGGACGAGCTGGCCAAGATCCTCCGGCCCGCGGTGGAATCCGAGAAGGATGCATCCAAACTCGAGCGTTTCGACCAGGTCGTGGCGGGTCAGGCCCCGCAGCAACAGGGCTTCGGATTCCGCAGCGGTCAGACCATCAAGGGCTTCGTCACGGCCCGGCACCAGTCGGTGGCCGACCAGCTGGCCGGCAAGAGTGAGGGGGTTGAGTTGGCGGGTGGGCCGGGTGGACCAGGTCGTCCGGGAGGTCCCGGCGGACGCGGTGGACCCCGGGGCGGTGGATTCCCGGGCCCAGGCGAATTCTGGACCGGGATCGTGATCAAGGAATCCGACGGCAATGCGGACGGTAAGGTGACCGCGGCGGAGTTTCGGCAACTGGCCGAGAAGTGGTTCAAGGCCTGGGATGCATCCGGGAGCGGCGTGCTGAAGCAGGACGACGTGGCGGCGGGATTGAACAAACTCATGCCCGAGTTCCGCCCGCCGGGTGGGGGATAGGTTCCCCGCTGCGGCGGCTCCAGATCGGCAAAGCCTTCATTCTAATCGGCTCGAATGAGGCAAATAATACAGACTGAGAGTTTGATCTCAGCCCTACAGTTCTGTAGGAATTTGTAGTCGACTCGGCTGTCGGAATCCGTCTGTCGCCATTCCGTCACCGGTTTGTCTCTGGTGGATTAGTTTTCACCAAGGACACTGCCACCGGGTTGTACGCACACAGCAGACTCCCAGAATGAACGCCTTCTCCCATCGAGTTGATCCTGTCCTGCGACTCTCCAAGGGTCCAACCGCATCCCGCCGGGGATTCACTCTGATCGAACTGCTCGTCGTCATCGCCATCATCGCGATCCTCGCCGGGATGCTCCTGCCGGCTCTGTCGAAGGCCAAGGCCAAGGGGCAGCAGGCCCAGTGCATGAGCAATCTGCGCCAGGTCGGGATTGGGACGACGATGTATGCCAATGACTTCGGCGACACCTTTCACAACGTCGGGGGCGCGGTTCCAAACCACGGCATGTGGACCAAGGGGCCGAAGTCGCTGGAGATCCTCGCTCCGAATGACCCGCTGGCCTACTGGGGCATCGCCTACATCAAGTACTTCGGCGACAACCGCCGGGCCTTCCGGTGTCCGGGGGCCAAGGTCGTGGACCAGTGGCGCGAGGATGGCTACGCCTATCCGGCCGAGTTCTGGCTGAACTCCGCGATTGGCATCAACGGGTTCGTCACCCAGGGGCCCGAGCGCAGTTCGCCGGGAGTCCGAGGACCTGGCCCCCGCAAGATCTCCAGCTATGAGAGCCCGGCGACCATGATCTTCGCCCAGGATGCAGCAGAGCAGCGGATGGATGGGGCGGACGACACCGTCGGGCTCTTTCCAGGCAGCAAGGAGATCCTCACCCAGTGGCGCTATGGGTCGATCCCGGCCCTGTATCCCCGGGTGAACTTCCTGTGGGAGTGGTACCGCCACAACCAGCGCTGCACCACCCTCTGGGTGCCGGGCAACGTGTCGGCCATCAAGTTCACCAGCGTCACCAAGGGAGTGGATTACCGCTGGTACACCGGTGTCACCCCGTTGGAGAATCCCAATTACTGACCCCATGCGCTTCTCCCTCTCGGACTGCATTTCTGGATGGGTCTGCCGCACCCGGACTGAGCTGTGTGTCGTCGGGCTCGCCTCGGTCCTGATGGGTTGCAGTGAGCCACCACCTCCGGCGCCCATCCCGACCGCTGAGATCCCAAAGACCCTCGAAGGTGCCTTTTCCACGGCCAGCCCGGAGATGAGGGGGGTCATGACCGAGGCCACGAGGGCGTTGGAGGGGGGCGAACAGGCGGTGGCCCTTGAAAACCTCGAGGCGCTGTCCCGTCAGCCGGATCTGACCCCGGAGCAGCGGGATGCAGCCTCGAGGGCGGCCCTCACGGTCCGGGGTGGCATCCTTGAGGCCGCCAAGAAGGGGGATCCCGGAGCCCAGGCCTATCTTGAACAACAGCGGGCCCGGAAATAGCTGTTCCAGTTTTCCCGTCAGTAATAGTCCAAAAACACATGAAAACATCCAATAAACTCAAACTCGCCGCGGCGATCGCCGCGGTGGGTGCCGCGCTGCTCCCAGGGCAGGCGCAGGTGACCCTGCCTGAGGCGTGGGCCCTTCCCACCTCGGCCGGAGTCGATGCCGGGTTCCGTGTCCGGGTCCACCAGGCCAACAAGAACTCCGGAGAACTCCCCAACACCCTCGCTCGTACCGAGGCCCAGTTGGCCGGGGTGCTCATCGATCCCGCGACCGGGAGCCCGTATGCCAATGACGTCGACAACGTCGCTTGGACGTTCGACGCCGACGGCTACTACACCGAGACCCGTACCATTGCCTACGAACAGGGCGGGAGCGGTGCCAACGGAGCCATCCCGGGCATCCCGGGCAAGGAGGGCATGACCGACAACATCGCGATGGAAGTGCTCACGTGGCTCGATCTGGCCCCGGGCACCTACACCTTCGTCGTGAACAGCGACGACGGTTTCCAGGTCCGTGCCGGCGCCAATGCCCGCGACGCACTGAGCTCTGTCATCCTTGGTTTCTATGACGGCGGCCGTGGTGCGACCGATAGCTCGTTCAGCTTCACCGTCACCAAGGCGGGCCTGTACTCTTTCCGGCTCATCTACGAGGAGGGTGGTGGTGGCGCCAATGTCTCCTGGTACAACGCCGTCGGCGGCGATGTCGCCAACCAGGTCCTCATCAACGAGGCGGGTGGTATCCCTGCCTATCGTAAAGTCAGTGGCTCGGTTCCCCCGGCGGTGACCTATGCGAGCCCCGGCAAGGACGCCGTTAATGTGGCTCCGAGTGGCGGGATCTCCCTGCTGATTGCCGATGGTTCGACCACAGTGGACTCGGCCTCGGTGAAGCTGTCGCTGGACGGCACTGCGGTCACGCCGACGGTGACCAAGTCTGGCTCCACCACCACGGTGGCCTACACCCCGCCCTCGCTGCCTGATCCGCTGTCCAACCACAAGGCGTCCATCACCTACAAGGACAGCGCGGGAACGAGCTACACCAGCGAATGGAGCTTCACCTACGCCAAATACACCAACGTCAAGCTGCCGACCCCGGTCGCCTACGAGAACTTCGAGTCGCCCGAGGAAGGCAAGCTGCCCGCCGGTTGGACCGAGGTGAACTTCACCACCGGTTCCACGGGTGAGTTCGACCTGCTGAATCCGAACTCCGACAGCTACCTCGGCTGGACGGTCATCTCCGACACGACGGTGCGCGCCGCCTCCTGGGACGCGGCCCGCCGCCTGCAGCCGGGTGAGAGCTACGTCAACGGCAAGCGGGTTGAGAAGCTGTGGGACGGCAAGGCCGCTTACGCCGAGTCCGACAACCGCGGTGGCAGCCAGGTCCAGTACCTCTTCTCCCCGGATTACGACATCACCGGCAAGAAGAGCCTCTACGTGGCCTACCACAGCATCTACGAGCAGAACCAGGACAGCATTGGTTCAGCCGAGTATTCGGTCGACCAGGGCAAGACCTGGCTGCCCATCGTCTACATGATCGACGGACCGGACATTGTTCTGGGAGCCGACGGTAAGGTCGACGCGGTGGAGACCTTCAACAAGGAGAACGCCGACACGGCCAGCCTGACCGACCCCAACACCGGTGAGGAGATCGGCAAGAAGTACGGTGCCTTCATCGGCGCGGTGATCAGCCAAGACCTGGCTCCCTACATCGAGGCGCGCGTCAATGATGACGCGATCGAGTCGAAACGCGTCGAGTTCCGCCGCATCGCTCAGGCCGACGGCAAGACCACCGTCCGGTTCCGCTTCGCCCAGGCCGGTACGGGCTCCTGGTACTTCGGCATCGACAACCTCGGCATCTACGAGGTCACCCAGGTGGATCCTCCGAAGATCGATGCGCAGCCTTTGGCCACCACGGCCTACGAGGGCTTCCCCCTCAAGCTGACGGTCAGCGCCTCTGGTGTCGGCTTGAAGTACCAGTGGACCCTGAACGGCACCCCGATCTCGGGTGCCACCCAGGCCTCCTACACCGTGGCCAAGTCGGTTCCGGCCAATGCCGGCAATTACGCAGTCACCATCATCAACGAAGGTGGCTCTGTGGACAGCTCGACGGTGGCCGTGGCCATCCGTCCGGTGCCGACCTCCTTCCCGGTCAATGACGGCCTTGCGGCCTACTTCAAGTTCGACGGCGACCTCAGCGACGCCTCCGGCAACAGCCGCAATGGCGAGGCGGTCGGCGCCCCGGGATCGGTCGACGGCAAGCTCGGCAAGGCCCTCGAGTACACCTCCCTCAAGGACGGTTCCTCGTTCAACTACGTCAAGGTGGGCGGTACGCCCATCGACTTCTCGACCACCGACTTCACCGTCGCCTTCTGGGCGAAGCTCAACACCTGGGAAGGTGACCCTGGCTTCATCGGCAACAAGAACTGGAACAGCGGCAGCAACCCGGGCTGGGTGATCGCCACGGCCGGTGACGGACGCATCCAGTGGAACATCGCAGACGAAGGACGTACCCGTAAGGACTACGACAGCGCCGGCGGCGTCTTCAGCGACAAGGGCTGGCACCATATCACCGTCGTGTTCGCCCGTGCGGGCAACTGCGTCACGTACGTCGACGGCATCGAGTTCGACTCCCGGTCGATCGCCGGCCTCGGCAAGACTGGCACCCCTGCCGATCTCGCCTTGAACATCGGCCAGGACGGCACCGGTTCCTACACCGATGGTGGCGGGGTCGGGGTCGACAAGGGCCAGATCGATGAGGTTGCCATCTGGACTCGCACCCTGTCGGCGGCCGAGGTGGCCACGATCGTGGTGGGGGGCAACAACGGCAAGCCGCTCAGCGCGCTCGTGCCGCCTAAGGTCGACCTCACCAAGGACCTGGCGCTGCACCTGCCCTTCGACGGCAGCTATGCCGACAACTCCGGCAACAGCCGCAACGGCACCGCGGTCGGCGCCCCTGGCCTGACGGACGGCAAGGTGGGTCAGTCCCTCGAGTACTCCTCGAACAAGGACGGGTCCTCGTTCAACTTCGTCACGGTTGGCGGCACGCCGATCGACTTCTCCACGACCGACTTCTCCGTCGCGTTCTGGGCGAAGATCAGCAAGTGGGAGGGCGATCCGTCCTTCATCTCGAACAAGGATTGGAACAGCGGTGGTAACCAGGGCTTCGTGGTCGCCACGGCCAGCGACGGCCGGATCCAGTGGAACATCGCCGACGAGACCCGCACACGTAAGGACTACGACAGCGCTGGCGGCAAGTTCAACGACGGTGGCTGGCACCATGTCGCGGTCGTCTTCGCCCGGGCGGGCAACGCGGTGACCTACTTCGACGGCGTCGAAGTCGACTCCCGCCCGATCTCGGGTCTCAAGAGCACCGGCACCCCTGCTGGTCAGGCCCTGAACATCGGTCAGGACGGCAAGGGCACCTACACCGACGGCAATGGTGTTGGCATCGAGAAGGGCCGCATCGATGAGGTCGCGGTCTGGACCCGTGCCCTCACAGCGGACGACGTGACCGCCGCCTACAACAAGGGCACCAGCGGTCAGCCGATCATCCCGGTGGCCCCGGTTGCGAGCATCTCCGCCAAGCGGAATGCCGACGGCTCGGTCACCCTGACCTGGACCGGCACGCTGGAGTCCTCCGACACGTTGAACGGCACGTTCCTGCCGCTCGTGGGTGCGACCAGTCCGGCGACGCTCACACCGGAGGTGGCCTCCCGGTTCTTCCGGGTCCGTTAATCACGACCTTCCAGTCGTCATCAGGAGGCCGGGCCCATGGGCCCGGCCTCTTTTTTCGTTTCGACATCGGCATTGGAATGCGTCCCACCGCATTTCCGCCTGTGCTTCCGGGTCCGAGTCCCTTTATCAAGCGATCGTGTTCTTCGCTCGGGCCATTCTGGCGATCCTGCTGCTGCTGGGTCGGGTGGATCTCCACGCCCGGGATGCCTGGACCGACGTGTCCCAGAGCGGTGTCCTCCGCTGGGGCAATGATGCGGAAGGTGGTGCTCCCTACATCTTCCACGATCCGAAGAACCCCGACCGCTTGATCGGGTTCGAAGTGGAGTTCGCCGAGGCGCTCTGCGCCCGTCTCGGGCTCCGTTCCGAGTTCGTCCAGAACAATTGGGATCTCCTCGTGCCGGTCCTGGGGACCGGGGCCAAGTTCGATCTCATCATCGCCGGACTGGAGCGGACCCCGGAGAACCTCGGTCGGCTGTCCATGAGCCGCCCCTACTTCGCCTTCGGACAACAACTCGTGGTCCGCTCCAATGAGGTCGCCGTCTCATCCCTCGAGGATCTCCGCGGTCGTGCGGTGGGCGTCCTCTCGGCGTCCGCGTCCCAGCGTCTCGTGGAACGTCACGGAGGCGTCGAGGTCCGGATCTACCAGGACAACGTCAACTACTTCCAGGACCTCGAGATCGGACGGATCGATGCGGTGCTCGCAGACTCGCCGATTGTCGAGGCGAACCTCCTCCTCCATCCCCGTCTCAGGAAGGCCGGAGGGGCTCTCGAGCGGGGGTTCTATGCGGTTGGGGTCCGCCCGGACGACCGGGAACTGCTGCAGCGTGTCGACCAGGCCATCTCATCCCTCTTGGCGGAGGGCATCCTCCAACGGATCTATGCCCGCAATGGCCTTTGGGGTCCGGAGCAGGAGGCCCTGGTGGGATGGCGTGACGACTCTGGAACGGTACGGCAGCGGGTGTCGGTCTGGCGCGAGTGGCGGATCTACCTGCCGCGTCTGCTCCGGGCGTCGGTCACGACCCTCTGGGTGACCTGTGGTGGCATGGCTCTCGCGGTGGTGTTGGGACTCGTGCTCGTCCTGGGGAGGCTCCACGGGCCGGGTCCGATGCGGTGGCTGGTGGTGGCCTACATCGAGGTCTTCCGGGGAACCCCCTTGTTGCTCCAGATCTACTTCATCTACTTCGGACTCGCCCAGCAGTTGGGAATCCAGCTCTCGGCGGGGTTGGCGGCGGTGATAGCCCTCGGTTTGAACTATGCCGCGAATGAGGCGGAGCATTACCGCGCTGGGATCCAGGGGGTTCCAGCCGGGCAGGTGGATGCCGGACTGGCTCTCGGGATGAGCCGCTTCCTGGTGCTCCGACGCGTGGTCCTGCCCCAGGCCCTGAGGCTCTGTCTGCCAAGCGTCACCAACGACTTCATCGCGATGTTCAAGGATTCGTCCATCGTCTCCGTCATCGCCCTGGTGGAGCTGACCAAGGAATACCAGATCCGGGCGATCGACACGGGTGACTACATCGGTCTCGGGCTCATGACGGCGGGGATCTACTTCATCCTGGGCTACGCGGCGTCGCTGGGGGCCCGACACCTGGAACGGAGGCTGCGCCATGATCCACATTCA
>JBDLQQ010000111.1:0-12445 GCA_039800465.1 Verrucomicrobiota bacterium | reverse complement strand
CCGATGTGCGCTCGTTCAACCGTGCGCTGATCCATGCGCTGCGTCAGGATCCCGACGTCATCTGTGTCGGAGAGATGCGCGATCACGAAGCCATCGCGACAGCCCTGACCGCAGCCGAGACGGGGCACCTCGTGTTGGCCACGCTCCATGCTCCGAGCGTGGGTCACGCCATCGAGCGCATCGTGGGCATCTTCGAGGGCAACGCCCAGAGGCAGGTCATCCTGCAGCTCTCGAACTGTCTCCAGGGGATCATCGCGCAGGAGCTCCTCCCGAGCCTCGATCGGAGTCGGCGGGTGCTCGCCTACGAGCTGCTCCTCGCCACCAACGCAGTCAGGACCGTCATCCGCGAGAACCAGATCCATCAGCTCAACAACATCATGCAGACCGGCGCCCGCGACGGCATGGTGCTCATGGATAACTGCCTCCACGACCTCTACTCGAAGTGCCTCATCAGCTACGACACTGCGGTGAGCCGGGCACGGAACACTGAGCGGTTCCGCAAGGACGGGGAATGAGACGCCTAGGGCAGGCCTCTACCACTCGATCAGGGCCGCACCCCAGGTGAGTCCGGCTCCGAAGACGACAAGCAGGACCAGATCACCCCGCTTGATGCGCCCCTGGGACACGGCCTCGTCCAGTGCGATGGCCACACTGGCAGCGGAGGTGTTTCCGTAGCGGTCGACATTCACGTACAGCTGATCCTCCCGGGCCTCGAGGCGTTCGGCGACTGCCGACAGGATGCGCTGGTTGGCCTGATGGGGGATGATGCAGGCCAGCTGGTCCACCGTGATCCCGCACCGCCCAAGGACCTCGTGGGCGGCGGAGACCATGGCATTCACGGCGTTCTTGAAGGTCTCCTTCCCGTCCATGCGGAGGAAATGGAGTTTCTTCGAGACGGAATCGGCCGTCGCCGGACACGCGCTGCCGCCTCCAGGCACTTGGAGCAGTTCCGATTTTCCACCGTCAGAACCCAGACAGGTCGTCAGCAGTCCCTGCGAGTCCGGCCGATGCTGGAGCACGGCGGCACCAGCACCATCACCGAACAGCACGCAGGTGTTGCGATCGGTCCAATCAACGAAGGCCGACATCTTCTCGGCGCCAATGATCAGGACGGTGTTGTAGGTGTGGGAGGCGACGAATTGACTGCCGACTTCCAACGCGTAGACGAAACCGCTGCACGCGGCCTCGAGGTCGAATGCCGCGGCACGGACCGCACCGATGCGGTCCTGGACGATGCAGGCGGTGCTGGGGAAGAGACGATCCGGGGTGATGGTGGCGACGATGATCAGATCGATCTGATCCGGGGTGACCCCGGCCTTGGCCATGGCCCTCTTTGCCGCCTCGACCGCCATGTCGGACGTCGTCTCATTATCGGCCGCCAAGCGACGCTCGCGGATGCCGGTCCGCGTGGTGATCCAGTCGTCCGAGGTCTCGACCATGCGTTCGAGATCGGCGTTGCTGAGGATGCGTTGCGGGACGTAGGAGCCGACTCCGGTGATCGAGACCGACCTTGGGGAAGGACGTGGGGGGAGTGAAGGTCGGGGTGTCGGCATGCGGCGGCTTGATACCGCCCCGGATCTAATCACCAAATCCCCCGGGGGGACAACCCGGACGCTGGCCTTTCTAGACCTCGGCCCCGGCGGCCACCATGGCCGTGGCGACCTCGCGTTCGATCTCCCCGCTGAGGTTGCCCAAGACAGCCTTCGAACCCTGCAGGATGGCGTGCTTGAGCGCCTCGCGTCGCGCCGAACCGTGGATCTTGATCACGGTGCCATGCAGTCCAAGGATCGGAGCACCTCCGTAGGTTTCCGGATTCAACCGGGCCTTGATCCGGCGCAGGCCCCCAGAGGCCAACAGGGCGCCCAACTTGCGCAGGACACTCGGATGTTCCAGGAGTTCCGCCCGCATCAGATGGCCCACGGTCTTCCCGAGACCCTCGGAGGTCTTGAGCACCAGATTGCCCACGAACCCGTCGCACACGGCGACGTCCACGCCATCGGTGAAGAGATCGAATCCCTCGCAGTATCCGATGGAATTGAGCGAGGTCTTGCGGATCAGGGAAACGGCTGCCCGGGTGAGGTCCGTGCCCTTGGATTCCTCCGAGCCATTGCTCAGGACTCCAACCCTCGGTTTCTGGATCCCCAGCATGGCCTTGGAATAGACGGATCCCATGACGGCAAACTGGAGGAGGATCTCCGGGGTGCATTCGGGATTCGCGCCCCCATCCAGGAGCACGAAGGCACCCGTCCGGGACGGCATGATGCAGGCCAGGGAGGGGCGCTTGATGCCGTCGAGCCGACCGAGCCGGAACGAGGCTCCGGCAACGAGTGCGCCGGTGTTCCCGGAGGAGATGGCGGCGTCGGCTTTGCCATCACTGACCAGGGTCAGGGCCTGGTTCAACGAGGAGTTCTTCTTCCGGCGGACGGCCGAGGCCGGGTCGTCCTCCATCGTGAGCACCTCGGAGGCGTCGAAGAATTCAACCCGGGGATCGTCAAGGCCAACTTGTGCGGCGAGCGGACGCACCTCCGATTCCCGTCCCACGATGTAGACGGTCTTGAGGGTGGGCTCCGCGGCGAGACCCAGCCGGATGCCGTGCAGGAGTTCAGCCGGCCCGTGGTCGCCGCCCATGACGTCGACGGCAAGACGCATAAAAACAGTCAGGCGCCGGCTCCCTCTCGGGAATCCGGCGCCTGGGACTCACACATCAGGCCGCGGCCTTGACGGTCACCACCTGACGGCCGTTGTAGTAGCCGCAGGACGGGCAGACCCGGTGGGTGATGTGGGGGGCGGCGCACTGCGCACAGGGGGTGAGCTGCGGCAGCTTGAGGACGGAATTGTAGGCCCGGCGCATGCGCTGGCGGCTTCGGGACGGTTTGCGTTTGGGGACGCCCATGGTGGATTGTTGTTACAGTTTCAGCTTGTCCAGCGCAGCCCAAGGCGACGGGCCATCAGATGGCGACCCCTCGAGATGCGAATCGCGAGCCGACGCCGTTTGCGACAGCCCGCGACAGTCTGGTCTGCACAGCGGATTTGCTGGCAGGGAGAGATAGATGTCTTCGCGCAGCAGGGGAGTCAAGTCTGCAAAGTCCCCGTCGATGGGGACCGCGTCCTCGCCCTGGAGCGGGGCAAGGGTGGTCAGGTCGGGGATTTCGACCGGCAGACGGAACGGTTTGAGGCACCGGGCACACTCGCAGGAGACCGTCGTGGCCATGGATCCCGTGATCAGAAGGCCATCAGGTTGACGCTCGACATCCAGCTCATACCGGAGCGGGTCCTCGAACCGGATGAGCTCATCCCGGTATTCGGTCCCATAGGCCGCCGCTGGAAGCTCCCCCTCCAGATGGGCAGGCTCCTCGGCGAGAAGACGCAGGTTCACCAGGACTGGCATGGAGCGAGTGTCCGCCCGGCATCGAATCTCCGCAATGGCTGAGCGCAAAGTGTGGCTGAGCAGATCGGTGGCAGAGCCACAGGCCATTATTGGATCACCCGAACAGGCACCCTTTGGCCGGGGATCAACCCCTCATTTCCCGGTGGAGGGACCAGGATTCCCAGACGCCGGGGATCCAAGGGCTGAGCCCAAGGGCAGGTTTGTCGAATACCGGGGTGGACCAATCGGTTTGAGAGGATCCTGCTTCTGGAAGGCCGCGCTGTCTTTGGCTGCCTTCGTCTCGATGCCCGGAGGCTGTAGGAATCCAAGATCGCGCAACCAGTCGATGAGACGGTCCTGCCATCGCCCAAACGGAGTTCCATTCCGATCCGTCAACCCGCCCGTGGATCCACTGCCCGGATGAAATCCATTCCCATACAGGTGCAGTTCCACGTTCGGCACCCCGTCCTCGATCATGGCTCCGTAATACTGCAGCGCCCACCAGGCATGAGATCGATCCCCAGGGCCGGGCGACGTGACAAATGCTGGAGGGACATCCCTTGGAATCACCGGGCGCGGTTGTCGGGCGAATGGTGTTGGTCCCGGATAGACGATGATCACGAAGTCGGGGCGTGAAGGGATGCCCCGATAGGGGTCGGAAGCCGCCGAATGGATCCGATCGAACTCGGGATACAGAAGTGCAGCGGGCGCGGACAGCTCCGCACCGGCAGAGAACCCAGCGATGCCGATGCGTGCCGGGTCGAGGTGCCACTGGACTGCATGGGCACGGACCATCCGGATTGCCTGGAGCGCATCATTCACGGCATCGACCTCGGCGACATATCCGTCCTTCCTCAGCCGGTTGCGGAGAATCACCGTGTTGATCCCGAAGTTGTAGAAGTAAGGGACGAAGTCAGCCGCCTCGGTACCTACGTTCAGGGAATTATGGCCGCCTCCAGCTGCTAGGATGACAACGGTTCCCTTGTTGAGGCTGGGATCCACCAGGTGCACCTCGATCGAGGGGTTGTGGATGTTGACAATGCTGTTGATCCGACCTGGAACAGCACTGTTGAGCATGTATTTCTCAGCCTCATGAACCCGGTGTGGATTCAGCATCGGGGACCCCTGTGGATACAATGGAATCACAACGCCCCCTGGAAGGATCGGCTGAGGTGCGTAGGGTGATGAATTGGTCGGGCCAGGTCGTGGAATCCCAAGAGGTTCTGGAACCGGCGGAAGCTCCTTCGCCAAGACCAGGCCTTGGCCGATGATCTGGATCCACAATAGGCCCATAAAGATGGGAACGGCCGGTATGCGGGAAGTGCTCATGGGTGACCCCGGGGATTCCAATCACAGAGAAAGCAGAGGCAAGGCAAACCAGACTGGCGATCCACCACGGGGGCCCCGTGCCGAACCAATCCAATATCCTGAAGGCGACTGGGGTCCAGATCCACGGGAAGATCGCAGCCGGTCTCACCGTCAGTTTCGGGCGAGAACGGACTCTGAAAGAAGGGTTCCAATCGGGTTCCTGAACCAGGATTCCAGAGGACCGACCGGATCTCCTCCACCCGTCTGTGCCTGCCTACCGTGATCGACGCGCCAAGGGGTGGACTCCCCTCCGACAGGCGTCCGAGCAGTAGAGGACCCGATCCCAGTCCCGTTCCCACTTCTTGCGCCAGACGAACGGCCGACCACAAGCCATGCAGGTCTTGGAGGGCAACTGGGATTTCTTCATCGGTCTAGGAACCCTCCTGGAGGAATGCGATCAGGTCCCGAAGCTGTTCCGGGGTACGCCCTGACTCCAGGCCCTCTGGCATCAGCGACTGGCCACTCGTGGTCATCCTCAGGACCTCCTTTCGTGGAATGACCACCTGCGTCCCCCCTGCCTGCAGCAGGGTCACGGCTTCAGCGGATTCCCCACCCACCAGACCCTGCTGGGATTCCCCATCCCGTGTCTCGATCTCAACCGCCACAAACCCCGGGTTGATGGCCATGTTGGGATCCAGGATGTTCGACAGAAGATCCTCCACGCTCCGATGGGCAACCCCGCTGAGGTCGGGTCCAACACGATGTCCGAGCCCGCCCGCCACATGACAACGGGAGCAGGATTCCTCGAACAGAGCCCGTCCTCGGACGGCATCTCCCTGGGCTGGCAGCTTCGCCATCCAGTCAGCCACGATGGATTTTCGATTGCTGTATTCCTCGTCGCCCATGAAAGCAGCGGCCCTGCGGCGGATCTCAGGCGAACCGCCCCGCAACAACCGCCGCCGCTGCTCCAGATCCAGGTTCAGTTCCCCGATCCGAACCTGATCCGTCTCCAAGGCCGAGAGAAGCGCGTCATGGTAGGCCCGTCGCTCGAG
This sequence comes from Verrucomicrobiota bacterium, assembly GCA_039800465.1. Taxonomy (GTDB): domain Bacteria; phylum Verrucomicrobiota; class Verrucomicrobiia; order Limisphaerales; family UBA9464; genus UBA9464. The sequence goes on along the minus strand of JBDLQQ010000111.1, from coordinate 6,718 downwards.
GAGATGTTCGAGCAGCGACATGCGGAGCGAGGGACTCACGAACCGCCAGCGGGTCATCAGGATCGGCCCCAGGTCCGACTCTTTGAAGGATCGCAGCGCCGCCAAGGCACCCTGCTGCAGTTCAATGGGTTCCCGGGCATCGAGGAGTCGGACCAACGCGTTGGTGACACTTCCGGGCGTCCCCAGTGCCAGCAGCGGAAGCATGGCCTTGCGTTCCACGACAGTCTGGGCGGGATCCACAACGGTCCGGATTGCCCGGGCCAGCGCTGCCCTCTGCGATGCGTTCTCCGGCAGCTGGAAGGCGCGGGTGAGATGCCACAACGCATCCATCTCAGCCGGAGATGCCGAGGCACACCGTTCGTCGATCCGGAGCCGGAGCGGTTCCGGCAACGCCACCTCCGCCCCGCTGCGCTCCAAGCCCTCCACCAGACCCTTCCACGCCGCGATCCGTGCCGCGACCTGTGCCAGGTCCAACGCCTTCTGAACCCCCCAGACCACGTCTTCGGGACGGGATCCAGCCCGCGCCCCGAGAAGGGAAGACAGATCCCGAAGGGCCTCCTGGACGCCCAGGTCATCCCTCTTTGCAGCATCCGTCCCCAGAAACTGATCAAAGACCCGGCGTCCCTGACCCGGCGGGATCGACGCGATCACCGCGAGTCGCGACCACCGGTATGCCCGGTCCTCGACGAGGATCCGAGCGAGCACCTCGGCAGCCTTGTCCTCCTCCACGCGCCCCAACACCTGGGCCATGACAAACCGGACACGCAGGGAGGGATCCGGCAAACCAGACTTTTGGGCCTGGCTCCAGAATCGTTGGACAACCCTCTTGCGGAGGGGCTCCGACCCGGCGAGTCGATCGCCAGCCAGCTGCAGGGCCTGCTCTCGAACCTCGGGTGAGGAATCCTCAAGGGCATCGAGGATCTCCGTCTCACGCAGCCCACCCAGACCCGCCAGCGTCCACAACGCCTGGACCCGGGATTCGGGGAGCGGTGCCCGACGAGACAGATCACGGAGCCGGGGAACGGCTGGGGTCGCACGACGCTCGACCAGAAGCCGTTGCGCCGTCGTGCGCTGCCAGGCATTGGCCCGCCCGAGCCATGCCAGACACTCCTCGTCGCCCGGGGACCTGGAGGCCACTCGCTGGGATGCCAATCCCGTCTTTGGAAACACACGATAGATCCGACCCCGATTCTCACCGGCCCGGATGTCGAGGTTCTTCCGGACCTTCTCCGGGATGTAGTCGGGGTGCTCGATCACATCCCGCTGCATGTCGAGGACGTAGAGCGCTCCGTCGGGGCCGATCTCGAAGGCCACGGGGCGGAATGCCGGATCCCGGCTCGCGAGAAACTCCCGCGCCTGCTCGTCCGGGGCTCGACTGGCCTTGAAGACCGGTCCATCGGGATGGATCACGTCGCGGTGGACGAGGTTGCCCACCACATCACCCACGAGGATCGATCCACGGAGGTCTGCCGGGAACACGCCTGAATCCAAATGTCCCATGCCGCCGGCCGCGCTGAAATGGCCCGCCTGCTCCGGGTGGTTCGGACGGGTCAGCGCGGTCGAGATGGGATAGATCCGGCTCATCTCCTCATGGTCGGAGATCGAGGCGGTGATCGACACGGGAGGGAAGCCGGGATGCCGCTGCACGACATCGAGGGGGAGGAACCGATGCTGGATGTGGCTGATGTTGTAGGGGGTGAAGGCCCGTCCGAACCCATCGAACACGAGTCCAAACCCGCCACCCGTCTTCCCGGTGAGATCCACACGTCCCGTGTTGGGATCAAAGGCGAAGTCGTGGTCGCCAAGCGGCGTCACCACATCCGGGATCCGGGGTGACCGGACGGATCCACTGCTTCCCCCGTTGGCGACGTGGAAGCGGTTGTCGAGTCCATGGCGGAGTCCACTGGCAAGGCTGTCCGAGATCCCACGCCTCAAGCCGGTCAGGACCACCTCCCGCTGATCCGCCACACCGTCACCGTCCGCATCCCGAAGCCAAAGGATTTCCGGGGGCGCCACCACAAGGACACCTCCCCGCCACGGAGCCACGCTCGTCACATAGCTGAGACCGTCGGCAAACACCGTGGAACGATCCGCCTTCCCGTCCCCATCGGTATCGACCAGACGTCTGACAGCACTTCCCGTCGTGCCATCGGGACCGGCGCCATACGGATAATCACGGCATTCCCCGACAAACGCCGCTCCAGTCTCGTCCCAGGCGATCGCCACGGGGTCGAGGACCTGAGGTTCCGCGGCCCAGAGACGGACCTCCAGGCGGGGATCTGCAACGATCTGGCGGAGGGATTCCTCAGGCGACAGCGCGGCCTGGACGGGAAGAATGGAGAGGAGTGCCAGGAGTCGAACCAGACTCATGGAGAGACGGTATCACCGGTCTCCAGACATGGAAAAGCCGGGGTCGTGGAATTGACCGGTGATTGGGTCAGGGACGTCTGGCGTCCGGTGCACTTACTGCCCGGAGGCACCACCACCGATTCCGGAGAAGGCGACGAACAGGAGGGCGAGGATGACGATCACCAGAACCGCACCCACCGCGAGGAAGATCTTGTTTGTGTTGTTCGTCTTCTTTCCAAAGGCGGGACCCTTGGCGGACGAGGTGGCGGCCGCCTCGGCCCCGATCTTCACCGCGGGACGCGGCTGGTCGGTCTGCCGCTTGCCGGTCTCGTAGCGCAGTTCGATCTGCCCTAGGCGCAGCGTCTGTCCGGGCCTGAGGGTCGCCTCCTTCTCCGCAGCCAGCTGGGCGTCGTTGATGAAGGAACCGTTGGTCGACCCCAGATCCTTGATGACAATCTCATCACCCTTGGCCCAGAGCTCGCAGTGGCGACTGGACACGCTCGGCTCAGGAATGCAGAAGGCGTTTTCCTCGAGGCGCCCGAGCGTCCCCTTCTCCGGCTTCACGTCGAAGACCCGATCCGTGAAGCCAGCAGTGATGCAAACCAGTTTCGGCATAGGCGAGGTCGTAGGCTTGTGTAGCGGTTGACGGAACCAGCCGTCAAACGCTTTCCCCCTGTATGGAGGGACCCATACGGCGGCCTGCTCCCGTCTTCGGACGGGCTTGGGCCGGCTCAACCATGGCGGACAACCATGGCGTGGAACTCGTCGAACAGCGGCGTTGAATCATGCGGACCCGGGGCGGCCTCGGGGTGGTACTGGACGCAGAACAGGGGTCGTTTCTTGTGACGGAGGCCCTCCACGGTCTGGTCGTTGAGGTTGATCCGGTTGACGGCGACGTCCGCGGGCAACGACTCCGCATCGACCGCGAATCCATGGTTCTGGGAGGTGATCTCGACCCGCCCAGTCTCGAGGTCCTTGATCGGCTGGTTGCCACCGCGGTGGCCGAACTTCAGCTTGAAGGTCTTTCCGCCCAGCGCCTGACCGAGGATCTGGTGGCCCAGGCAGATTCCGAAGATGGGGATCCCATGGTCGACCAGCTCCTTCACCTCCCGGACGATGCCCCCGAGCGCCGCAGGGTCCCCGGGGCCATTCGAGAGGAAGATCCCGCGCGGCTTGTACTGGAGCGCCTCGCGGGCCGGCGTGTGTGCCGGCACGACCTGGATGCGGAATCCCTTCTGCCGCAGACAGCGGAGGATGTTGTACTTCATCCCGAAGTCGTAGGCGACGATCGGGACATCGGCCGGGGGCAGAGGCTTCCGGATGGCCCGGGGATCGGGCGCCGAATTGGTCTGGGTCAGCTGGAACACCCCGGAGTCCTTGTCCTCGGGATCCCAGACGAACGGTTCCCGATGGGTGACCTCGGATACGTAGTCGCGTCCCGCCATGCCCCCCCAGGACCGGGCCCTTGCGAGGACCTCCTCGGCACCGAGACCCTCGGTGGAGAGACAGCCAGACAAGGCGCCGCGGACCCTCAGCTTCTTGGTGAGCGCCCGGGTGTCGATGCCCTGGATCCCGGGGATGCCATGGCGTTCGAGATAGTCCGCGAGCGACCAGTCCGCACGCCAGTTGCTGACGACGGGCGACAATTCCCGGATGACGAAACCGGAGGCATGGGGAGCCCACGACTCGACGTCCTGCTGGTTGACGCCGTAGTTCCCGATGAGGGGATAGGTCATCGTGACGATCTGCCCCTTGTAGGACGGATCGGTGAGGATCTCCTGATAGCCGGTCATCGAGGTGTTGAAACACACCTCCCCGGCCACCGTGGTGCGGCTGCCGAATGCCTGACCTTCAAAAACAGATCCGTCTTCCAGAGCGAGGATGGCCTTCATTCGCGGTCGCGCGGTGGGCGTGTTGCCGTCGGCGCGGGCGCAGTGTGCTCAGGTCGCCGAGCGGTGCAACAGGAACCTCATCCTGGACCTCTGACCTGAGGCCCACAGACCCGGGTGACAATAATCTCACCGGCCCGATTTCAGCCCCTCGACCACGAACAGATCGGTCAGGATCCGCCAGTTGAAGTAGACATAGCCCTCCCCGCCGTGGGTCATGGCCACCGCGGGCTCACCGCCCAGGCTTCCCGAGAGGTCGGTGGGATAGATCTCCCGGATCGGCTCCAGACGCTCGGTCGCCAAGTCATACCGGAAGACCTTCACGGGTGAAGTGCCATCATAGACGTACAGCCCCTTGCTGTCCGGGGACCATCCCGCGACCTGGTAGTTCCGGATGGCCGGAAGCGGACGGGACTGACCCTCGTCCAGCGGCCACACCCGTCGTTCCCCTCGGAGGACCCCGACGACCAGGCGACCGTCCGGGGAGACCGGCACCCCGAAATAGGTCGGTGGACTGACCCCTTCGGGCGTGATGGCCACGGGATCCTTGGCCCCCTCGGTGTCGAGCAGGTAGTACCGCAATCCATTGGTGCCCACGCGCCCGTGGACGACGAGGTTCCTGCTGTCGGGCAGCCACGACGCGGCCGAGAGGTCGAGATTGGTCACCGAAAGGGTCCGGCTCGTGCCAGCACCGGTGGGCATGAGGATCAACCGGGACGGGTCATAGGCGCTGGCAAACACCCAGTTTCCATCCGGGGAGATGGCATGGCCGAATCCAGGCCCGAGACGCACGGACTGGCTGCCGTCGGACCGGATGAGGTAGGTGGAGTAGCTGTTGCCGGCGCCCTCGCCGAAGAAAATGACAAGGAAGCGGCTGCCGTCCTCGGAGACGCCCCGAAGCATGCAGCGGCCCATCGTCGTGAGGTTCCGCTCGTGGGTCTCAGGAGGCACCAGGCCGATGATCTCCTGCAGCTCGAACTGACGCGTCATCAGGAGCCGCCCGTCCTTGAACATGTCGTGCAGGGTCATGTTCACCGACGTGTTCAGGATCGCCCGCTCCTCCCCATTCACGGTCACTGCACGAAGGCTCTGGATCTCTCCGTGGCTGATCGCGGTGAACCAGATCTCCTTCCCGTCCGGATGCCAGGCCAGGCCGTCGATCTGCGCATATTCTCCGGTCAGATTCCGGAACTCACCCTGCCGGTTGACGAGCCGGATCCGTCCGCGGCTGTCCTTGGGAACAGGATGGTCGGAGAACGCAATCCAGTCGCCCTTGGGGGAGACCCGTGGATGCCCAAAGGTGCCGGAGGTCTCCGCCAACTGGAGTCCCCCGCCCTGGGTGGGATGCTGTTCCAGTCGCCACCGCCCACCCGCCTTCCGGACCACCACGTACTGCTCGCCATCGGGATACCAGTCGGCGTCCTTGACCTCTGTGAGCACCTCCCGAGGGGTGCCGCCTGCCAGCGATACCCGCGCCAGGGTGCCCAGACCCGAGAACCAGCCAACCCCGACACGATTGAGGAGGACTGCCATCTCCCCCTTGGAGGACACGGCCAGGATGTCGGCATTCGTGTAGCCGAGGGTCCGAGCCTCCGGAGTGCCAGGCCGTGACGAGAAGACCTCGATCGGCTTCATGTTCCACCGGGCGCCGTACACGACATTCTCCCCGTCGGGAGCAAACCGGGCGTTCATGACGGTACCCCGGCCGAAGGTCACCTGACGGAACTCAGGTTGCGGGTCGACGGAATCCACCATCAGCAGCCGGGCCATCAACAGGATGAGCAGCGAGGCGGCGAACGGGATCCACCACTTCGGAAGCAGGGATTTCGGCTCCGTGATGATCCGCCGATAGCCGCTCTGCTGGGACAGACCCTCGAGGGCGAAGGCAAGATCGCTCGCGGACTGGAAGCGGTGTTCCGGACGCTTCTCGAGACACCGGTTGACCACCCGGTCCAGTCCCGGCGGGAGGTTCGGCGCCAGCTCGATCAGATCAGGCGGCTCCTCCCGAAGCACCGCCGTCATCGTCTCGGCGCTGGTGGGCCGACGGAACGCCCGCTGACCCGAGATCATCTCGTACAGGATGGCGCCGAACGCGAAGAGGTCGGACCTGTGGTCCGCCTCGCGCCCTGTCACCTGCTCGGGGGACATGTAGCAGGGCGTGCCGAGGACCATGCCACTCTCCGTGGGCGACTGGATCGCCGCCCTCGAGCCGGAATCCATGGGTGAATCCACCTCCCCATCCGGTCGACGTGGCCGGAATCCTCGGCCGCTGACCTGCCGGAGCTTGGCCAGGCCGAAGTCGAGGATCTTCACCCGGCCATCCTCGGTGATGTAGATGTTCTCGGGCTTCAGATCCCGATGGACCACGCCCCGGGAATGGGCTTCGGCAAGGCCGGATGCGATCTGCAGGGCGTACTCGAGGGTCCTCCGCATTGGGGGGGGTCCCTGGTGGAGCTCCTCGCGCAGGGTGCGGCCCTCGA
>JBDLQQ010000110.1:0-8704 GCA_039800465.1 Verrucomicrobiota bacterium | reverse complement strand
AACGTCGGAGGGTATGGCCGCGAGGGAGTCGGTGTCGGAGGAATCCCAGGGTGGGCCGTGTGCGGTGCCATCCAGCGTCTTGACCCGAACCCCCACCCATGGAGCGAGTTTCCACGTCCGGTGAGATGCCAGCCAGCCCGAAGTGCTGGCATCCCGCCGGCCCTACAGTTCCTCACCTTCCTGAGCCGATGAGTGGGATCCGGCTGCGCGGTGTGCAGCCGCGGAGATCTGTCCGGGGTTCGGAACCTGCTTTTCTGCAGGGCCCAGCCCCCTTACTTCCTGGCCTGGATCCGGTAGAGCGCCGTGTCGGTGCGGAGGTACAACGAATCCCCCGAGGCGATCGGCGAGGCCATGAGCTTGCCGGGGAGACGGTTCCTGGCGATGAGCTTGAACGAGGTCCCGGGGGTCACGACGCAGGTCTCTCCCTCCCGGGAACACAGGAGGATCTTGCCATCCACGAACAGCGGCGAAGCACTGTGGCTGCCACCGAGGCGTTCCTTGTAGTGCTCACGACCATCGCGGGCGTCCAGACAGGTCAGCATGCCGCCGGAGTCGGAGACGAAGTAGAGCTCATTCCCGACCAGCAGCAGCGAGGACATCGTCGGGGCGCCCTTCGCATATTTCCAGACCGTGGACGGCGCGGCATCGGGGCCGCCGAGCTGGACGGCCTGGATCTCGGACCGGGAGTAGCCGGTGGCGAAGTAGACCCGCTCGTTGCCGAGCACCGCTCGCGACGACAGGGAGAACCCGAGACTCCCATACGGCACCTTCCAGAGTTCCCGTCCGGTGGCGGGTTCATAGGCGTAGATCCAGTCGGCACCCTGCGACAGGACCGCCGTTTTGCCGCCCCACCGGGTGACCGTCGGCGTGGCGTAGGATTTCTTGAGCTGGGGATGGTCGTTCATCTTGCCCGAGCGGTCCGTCCGCCAGACAAGGCGTCCCGTCTTCTTGTCGAGGGCGGCAATCGACTGCGAGTCGCTGCCGTCGAGATGGAACAGCAGCAGGTCCCCCACGAGGACTGGTGAGCTGCCCGGTCCGTTCTCGTGCATGATGTGGAGGTTGGTGTTGGCCCACACCACGGAACCTGCATCGACATCGACGCAGAAGGTCCCGAAGGTGCCGAAATGGAAGTAGGCGCGTCCGGGTTCGAGGACCGGGGAGGGGGAGGCGTAGCTGTTCAGCTCATGCACCCACTGGGGGTCCTGGACCGTGACGAGCGGGAGGTCGCGGAGGAGCCTTCCTGTCTTGCGGTCGACGCAGAGGGCCTTGAGCTCGACCTTCGACAGGACGGTGAGGGGTTGATCGGCGGTGTTGACCTTGGTGCGACGGGCCACCTCCTCGGGTGACGCTGCGGTCTCGAGGGCGGTGCTCAGCCAGATCTGGTCGGCATCCATGACGGGCGTCGACCAGCCGCGTCCTGGCAGATCACAGCGCCAAGCGATGTTCTGGGTCTCGGTCCAGGTGTCTGGAAGACCCTTTGCGGTGGCGTGTCCCTGGGCGTCCGGACCGCGCCACTCGGGCCAGTCGACCGGAGCTTTCGCCCCGTGGGCGGGGAGCAGGACTGCGAGGAGGGCGGAGAGGAGGATCAGGGGCGACTTCATGAAGGGTGCCGTTGGAGACCGGACGGGGCGGGGGCGTGGTGTGTTCAGGGTGAGGAGAAGCCTCCGACCCGGGGTTTCGACTGACAAGCGGCTTCCCCGGGTTCTTGTCGGTGCCTGACGAGGCAGGTGGGTCTGGATCCCGGGTTTGACGGTCTGGGGGACCTGACTAAGGTCGGTCCATGATTCGAAAGCTCCCCCTCCTAGCCTCCCTCCTCACCGTCACCGCCGGGGTCGTGATGGCCGACTGGCCGATGTTCCGCGGCGTGGATCAGACGGGCATCTCGCCGGAGCGCAACTGGCTCGGCGCCTGGCCCGGTGGGCAGCCTAAGCAGCTCTGGAAGAAGAACGTGGGGATCGGTTACTCCTCGATGTCGGTGGCCGCCGGAAAGGTCTACACGGTGGGCAACGCCAACAACCAGGATACGATCTTCTGCTTCGACGCCAACACGGGTGCCGAGGTCTGGAAGGTGGTGTATCCGCAGAAGCTGGATCCCAAGTACTATGAGGGTGGACCGAGTGCGACGCCGACAATCGCCGAGGGCCGGCTGTATTTCATCAGCAAGCAGGGCGAGGTCCGATGCCTCGATGCGGCGACTGGGAAGGAGATCTGGCTCCGGAACATCCGGAAGGAACATGGGGTCGAGGAGCCCGAGTGGGGATTCGCCGGATCCCCGCTGGTGCAGGGAAGCGTTATCTTCCTCAACGCTGGGACCCATGGCATCGCCCTCCAAGCCAAGGATGGCAGCCCCATCTGGTCCTCCGGCAAGGATGCCTCTGGCTATGCGACACCGGTGTCGTTCCAGTTCAATGGCAAGCCCGCACTCGCGGTCTTCGCCGCCAAGGCGGTCGTTGTGGTCGACCCGAAGACCGGCAAGGAGCTGTCGCGGTTCCCTTGGGAGACCATGTACGACGTCAACGCGCCGGACCCGATCGTGGTCGGCAACGATCTCTTTGTGACCTCCGGGTACAAATTCCTCGAGGGGCCTGGCACCGGAGCCTCGGGTGCGTTGTTCCGACCCACGGCTGGTGGAGCGCAGAAGCTCTGGCTCTCCAAGGAACTCGCGAGCCAGCTCTCGACCCCGGTCCTCATCGGTGGACACCTCTACGGGATCAGCGGCAATGGCGACCGGCCGGGACATCTCCGCTGTCTGGACGTCAAGACGGGCGCGGTGAAGTGGAGTTCCCCGGAGGCTCCGATGGGCAACCTCACCGCGGCCGACGGGAAGCTGATCTGGATCACCGGCGCCGGCGAACTGGTGGTCGTCTCGGCCACGCCCGAGGCCTACAAGGAGATCGTCCGGGCGCAGGTTTCGGGCGGCAAGGTCTGGAGCGCCCCGGTCCTGGATGCGGGAAAGCTCTACGTCCGGAACTCCAAGGGCGATGTGGTCTGTGTCGATGTGAAGGGGACCGGACCGGTCCAGTGACGGGTTCCATCGATGGACCACCCGATTCAAGCCGGGTGGTTTGACCCGGTGTGTCGACTCTGGTAACTCCCTCGTGCCGAATGAACAAACCCCGCCCCTCTGCCAAGACAAAGCCCCGATACAAGCGCGTGCTGATCAAGCTCAGCGGGGAGGCGTTGGGCGGGGAGTCGGGTGCCGGGATCTGTCCGGAGGCGGTCCATGACATGGCCACCCAGATCACCGAGGTTCAGAAGCTCGGGGTCGAGGTGGTGATCGTGGTCGGCGGCGGCAACATCTTCCGGGGTCTCCAGGGCAGCGAGCGCGGCATCGAGCGGGCCACCGGGGACTACATGGGGATGCTGGCGACGGTGATCAACGCCCTCGCCCTCCAGGATGCCCTCGAGAAGCAGAAGGTGGCGACCCGGGTCCTCAGCGCCATCACCATGACGGCCATCGCGGAACCGTTCATCCGTCGACGCGCGGTCCGCCACCTCGAGAAGGGGCGCGTCCTCATCTTCGGCGCCGGCACGGGCAACCCGTACTTCTCGACCGACACCGCCGCGGCACTCCGGGCCAATGAGATCGGGGCCGAGGTCGTCCTCAAGGCCACCAAGGTGGACGGCATCTACGACAAGGACCCCAAGAAGCACGCCGACGCGAAGCGCTACGAGCGCATCACCTACACCGAGGCGCTCGAGAAACGGCTGAAGGTCATGGACGCCGCGGCGTTCGCGCTGTGCCAGGACAACAAGATGCCGATCATCGTCTTCGACTTCTTCCGCCCCCACAACCTGCTGCGCGTCGTCTCCGGAGCCCGGGTCGGCACGCTTGTGAGCCACTGAGATCCACCGACTTTCCCATTCCCATCCCATGACCGACGAGATCCTGTTCGAGACCGAGGAGAAGATGCTCAAGACCGAGGAGCATCTGGTGCAGCAGTTCGCGGGCGTCCGCACCGGCAAGGCCTCCCCCTCCCTGATTGAGAACGTCCAGGTGGAAGCCTACGGGTCCCACATGCGGCTCAAGGAGCTGGCGACCATCAGCACGCCCGAGGCCCGGATGCTCATGGTGCAGCCGTTCGACGTCAGCAACACGAAGGCCATCGAGAAGGCCATCCAGAACTCGAACCTGGGCCTCAATCCGGCAACCCAGGGCAAGTTCATCCGGATCGTCCTTCCCGACCTGAGCGCTGAGCGCCGAGCGGAGTTCGTCAAGCTCTGCAAGAAGATGACCGAGGATGGCCGGGTCGCGGTCCGCAATGAGCGGCGCCAGGCCATGGAGGCCCTCAAGAAGGCGAAGAACGACGGCGTCTCGGAGGACGAGGTGAAGACGGCCGAGGGAGAGGTCCAGAAGCTCACGGACCGCTATATCGCCAAGCTCGAGCAGCACCTCGCCCACAAGGAGAAGGAGATCCTCACGGTCTGAGGATCCCTCCGGGTGGGACCGTCCCGAGGGCGGCGCCCGATCGATTCAGGGCAGCAGGCGGACCTTGAGGTTCCGGAACTCCAGCGGAGCCCCTTCGGATTCCAGGCACAGGTATCCCGAGGCGGGTTTGCAGTGGGAGCCACCCGAGACCTCTTCGCCGTTCACCCAGAGGCGGACCTCACCGTTGATGGCGCGGACGTAGTAGTGGTTCCACTCGCCCACGCCCCGGCTCCGATTCTTCCTGGGGAAGCTGCGCTGGCCGTTCGGTGCGATCGGCGGGAAGGGTTTCATCGTGGCCGATCCGGTCGGGAACACGTCCCCATGCGTCGTGAACCAGTCGGCCTTCTTCTTGTGGTCCCGCTCGTACTGCTCGGTGTAGCCGTGGTCGAGGACCTGCACCTCGATGCCCTCGGGCAGGCGTCCGTTGCCCGCCTCGAGGTTCTTGATGGAGGCGTCGGTGGCCCAGAGGAAGATCCCCGAATTGCCCCCGGACTGCAGGTGCCGCCATTCGACGACCAGCTCGATGTTGGTGACCGGTTGATGGGAGCGGATCACGCCGACCGGATTGCCGGTGCAGCGGATGACCCCGTCGCTCGTCGACCACGTGTTGGTGGCGCAGTTCACGTTCTTGAACTGGTCCAGGGTCCAGGGGATCCAGCCGGGGCCATCATCGGCGACGACCTGTCCTGTGGCTGGTGATCCGGGGTTGGGTTCGGCGGCCTCGCTGATGGGGAGGGAGCTTAGGGCGATGAATCCCAACGCAAGGAGCGGGCAGACGAGATGACGGGGGAAGTGCATGGGCGGGAAGGTCGCCCAAAGCCGTCGTAAGTACCAGTCCCGGTCCAGATTTCGGGTGGTGGGTTCGAGGTGGGTGCCGCAGTGCCCTGCGGCATGGCTCCTGAGCGCCCCTCTACCGGTAGCCCAATCAGACCTCAGCCTTCACTTCGTCTCAGCCACGCGCCCGGCCAATGGGTCAGGTTGCGGCGAAGCCCGCTCTCGTTGAAGGGCCATGCGGGTTGTTCGAGGATGAATTCGGGATGCCGCCGCGCGAACTCCGCGGCGGCCTCGGTCGGATTGTCCCACGACCACTCGGGATTGCCCCGGGGGGCCCGTGTCAGATCCCGCATGATGCCGTCGGTCGCCACGATGTAAGAACCGGGCGAGACCAGTCCGTGGTAGGCCTCCAGCTCGGCCAGGACGTGGTCGCGGGTGTGGTTGGAGTCCAGCAGCACGAGGACCCGCTCCCCGGGTTGGATCCGGCCCTGGACCTGAGCCACGGTCCTGGGATCCGTGGAACTTCCCTCGATCAGGCTGATGGAGGCGGCCAGGGGATGCTCCTCGATGGCCTTCCGGTTGTGGGGACGGATCTCGATGTCCACACCGATCACGCGTCCGCGTCCTAGCACCTTGCAGAGGGAGGCGTAGTAGACCAGTGATCCGCCGTGGGCAACGCCCGTCTCCACGATGACATCCGGCTGCACGCGATGGAGCACCTCCTGGGTCCGGACCATGTCCTCGGGCAGCTGGATGATGGGGCGTCCCATCCATGAGAACGTGTAGGAGTACTTCTGGTTCCAGCCGACGGTCAGCCAGTGGTCTGAAATCCAGTCGAAGGCCTCGTCGGAATAGAGCGGCACGGTCCGGGTGCCGTTGGCATCCGTCCGGGTGACCGTTTGGGCTTCGGTGTCGAGTACCAGCTTCATGATCGCAGCGTCCGCAATCCGTCCGGGGACTCTCCTCCACGGCGTCGGAGTCTCGAGTGTCCGCGGGGATCGGAGGTGTGGCAATGGGGATCCGGTGGGGGATCGACAGGGTGTTTCCTTGCGGCCACCCCGGTGGGCGCGTATCAAGCGGCCGCTCCAATGAAAACCGGTTCCCTCCTCGCGCTCGCCGTGCTGATCGCCGGCTGCTCCACCACACCCTCCACCCCGAAGTCCGGCATCGGCTCAAAGGATGCCGAGGGCTTCATCCGGATCTCCGACGGCACCTGGAACGGCTGGAAGGTCAACGAGAACGCCCAGGCGTGGACCCTCGCCGAGGGCGGCTTCCGCGCCCAGGGGCCTCGAAGTCACAACTTCTATGTTGGGCCGCTCCAGCCTTTCAAAGACTTCGAGCTGAAGATCGACATCAAGACCGAGCCTGGCTCGAACGGCGGCGTCTACATCCACACCAAGTACCAGGACACCGGGTGGCCCTGGGGTGGCTATGAGACCCAGGTCAACCAGACCCAGGGCGACTGGCGGAAGTCCGGCAGCGTCTACGCGGTCCAGGACGTTCGGGAGGACAAGATCAAGGGCGTGACCCGTGACAACGAGTGGTACACCCATCACGTCGTGGTGAAGGGTGACACCATCCGGGTCTATCTGAACGGCACCCTCGTCAACGAGTTCAAGGAGGAGCCGGGTCGCAAGCCCGGCAAGGACTTCGAGCGGAAGCTCAACGCCGGGACCGTGGCGCTCCAGGCGCACGATCCGAAGAGCGTGGTCTACTACCGGAACATCCGGGTGAAGCCTCTCTGAGGGCGGTTCCGCCCCGGTAGACGAAGAAAACAGAAAGGGGGGCTTCCGCCCCCCTTTTTCCATTCCACTACTTCTTCTCCTCCTTCTTCTCAGCCGGAGGGGTGTTCGTTGCCAGGGCTGCCAGTTCGGCGCCCGTGTTCACATAGAGCCAGGGCAGGGACTCCTTGAGCTTTGCGGCTCCCTCGGGGGTGACCTTGGTCTGCCACACGTAGACCGAGCGCAGGTGCTTGAGGCCCCTGAGGTGTTCCAGTCCGGCGTCGGAGATCTGGGTGCCGTACAGGTTGATGCTGACGAGGTTGGACAGTCCCTTGAGCCGGGCGAGTCCGGCGTCGGTGATGCCGGTCAGGGGCGCCTGGAGATTCTGCAGGTAGCCGAGGTGGGAGAGGTTGGCGAGTCCGGCATCGGTGATCCGGGTGGCGCCGAGGTTCAGCTCGATCAGAGAGGTGACCTCCTTGAGGGGAGCGATGGAGGCGTCGGTGACGTTGGTGCCGGCGAGCCGGAAGTTGGCCTCGCGCCAGGCGCTGTTCTGGGCGATGGGGCGGACCTCGAGTCCGGCCTTGCTGAGGGTGGCCAGTGCGGCGGCCTCACCGGCGGCGGCCTTGAATTCCTTCGGCAGCTCCGGGAGCGGGGGCAGGGGCGGGCCCTGTCGGACCGGGGCGGCGGTGGTCTTTGGCTTGTTCTTGGATTCGATCACGACGCCCTCCGGCCAGGCGGCGCCGGCATCGATCCAGGCCTTCAGGACTGCGATCTGTTCGGCCGTCAGGCCATCTCCCTCCGGCGGCATGCGGTCGTCATTTCCGGCCGGCAGGGAGACGCGCTTGATGAGTTCGCTCCCCGCGGAGTCCTTCGCCTTCAGGGCCGGACCGTCCTTGCCGCCCTTGAAGGTCGCCTCCTTCGAGTCCAATCGGAGCTTGCCCTTCTGTTTCTCCGCGCCATGGCAGTCGATGCACTTCTGTTGGAGCAGGGGCAGCACGTCCTTCTGGAAATCCGGTTCTGCGGCGAGTGAACGGATGCCGAGGACGAGACCGGCCAGCAACGAATTGCGCAGCAGGGTGGGCAGAGGAGGGATGGTCATGGCGAGATGGGAGTTTAGAGGGAGCCGGCGGCGGAGTTCAAACTCCGTCTGGGGACAGGAGACGCGCTGCATACCTTCCGTATTCCGCAAATAAATCCGTAACCGGGGATTGCACCGACGGTCCCCAATCTGTTCCCTGAAGGGAATCCCTCTAAAATTGTCCTTCCTGGCCGGTGTCCTTGATGCCGGCCTGGATGTGATAGTCGCGGAGGACCTCGTCGAGCGGCCCGGTGGTCGGGTCGCCGACCTTTCCACACTCCCATGAATCCCAAAAAACTGACCGTCTCATTGGCGGTCCTGACGCTGGCCTTGGCGTCCTCCGCCCAGGCACAGACTGTCGCCACGTGGATCAAGACTCCGGATGGAGACTTCTTCCTCGGCAGCAACTGGGACACCGGTACGGCTCCGGATGTCTCGACCATCGCCTCCATCAAGAATGGAGGAAAGGCACTGATCGGCGTCGCCGCAGGCGACCGCAAACTGGCAGGCTTGCGACTGGGTGAAACCCAGGGCAGCACGGAGTCCGGACACGTCGTCATGAGTGGTGGGTTCCTCGATCTCGGGGCGACCCCTGGCGATCCGAAGGCGGTGATCGGCTTCAGCACGGTTCTCTCCACGTTCGAGATGACCGGCGGGACGATCTTCTTCGACGGCCCCAATCAGTTCCCGGGTAGCTATAGC
>JBDLQQ010000109.1:0-9304 GCA_039800465.1 Verrucomicrobiota bacterium | reverse complement strand
GCGCCTCAGCGCGAGCCTCATCTCAGCTTTCCTGGGCCTATTCCCTCTCGGCGTCTCCGCGTGCCATCCCCCTCCCGACGACGCCACTGGTCCGCTCCATCCTCGCGGGGAAGTCAGGGGCCCACACCTCTCAGCTCCCAGGGTCGTCTCCAAGGAACTCATCCCAAGCGACGGCATCCAAACCCATCTCCATCAAAAGAACCGGGGTGACAGCCCCCTCGAGAGCCGTCACCCCGTCACATCGAATGCCCGCGACCTTGGGGGGCGGGAATCGGAGGTTCTGTTCAGGAACCCTTCTCGACCTTGAAGCCGGCCTTCTTGGCGGCCGAGGAGATCCTGCGGCTGCTGGTCACTGTCTTGTCGAACTCGACGCTGGCCACATGGCTGTCGGGGCAGACATGGGCAGACTTGACACCCTTGACCTTCATCAGCGCGGTCTCGGCCTTGGCGGCGGAGGTGCTGCAGGTGACGCCGTCCAGCTTGAACTGGGCCTTGGTCACGTTGGCGGCGGCCTTGGTGGCGCAGCAGGCGGATCCCTTCTCACACTTCTCGGCATCGCCGGCGAACGTCGGGACGCTCAGTAGGGTCAGGGAGGCGGCGGCGAACACGGCAGACAGGAATTTCATGGTTTCTTCTGGTTTTGAGTTTGGTGGATGGAAAAGCCCCGAAGATCGGGGACCGATGTTGAAAGAGGTAGGAAACCGCCCCAGCCATGTCCACACGAAATCCCAGACCCAGGACCCTCGGTGCGGCGGAATCCCTATCGGGTGGGCACCCAACCGCGACCCGGGATGAACTCCCGGCTCCCGGAGGATCGGCAACCCACGCCGGCACCGGCGACCAGACACAGGAGGAGACAGAGCAGGATGAACGTCCTCATGAGGACAGGCTAAACGGGTTTGCCGGACCCTCAAGCTTGCATCAGGCTCCGCCGCCGCGATGAGGCCGACACCATCATCACTGAAGGGGCATCTGCTCCTGGACGGCGGGAAGCTCGGAGGCAGCGCCTTCTTCCGCTCGGTGGTCCTCGTCTGCCAGCACGATCCGAAGGGCGCCTTCGGCCTCGTGCTGACCCAGCCCTCGGACCGAAGGCTGGAGGACATCCTCCCCATCGAGCTGCCTTCCCATCTCGGTGGATTGACCGTGTTCCATGGCGGACCGGTCCAGCCAAACGCCTTCAGCTTCCTCCATTTCCATCCCCAGAAGGGCTCGGGGAACGTCTTGGACCACCTCTCGCTGGGCCATGAGCCCGAGTCCCTCGAGGTCGTGGGATCCGAATGGACCGGGGACCAGAGGCTGTTCGCCTTCGCAGGCTATGCGGGATGGAGCCCGGGACAGCTGGATGATGAGATCCGACGCGACTCCTGGCTCCACCAGCGCGCCACCCCCGGGATGTTCGCGGACCTGGACCCATCGCAGCTGTGGCGGAGACTCCTCCTCCAGCGTCCAGACTGGCAGTGCCGCCTGCTGGCGGAATCCCCGGAGGACCTCTCGTGGAACTGAGCGGGAACGGCCCAGGCCTCGTCACATTCGCCGTGCCCGAGGAATCCCGTCCCTTCCTCCGGGCCTGGGGCCGTGCGACCGCATCGAAACCCACCCGCTGCGGCCCCTCCCTCTGGCGGTTCCCCGACCTCGACGTGCTCGTCACCGGGATGGGATCCCGCAACGCCCAGAGGGGCATCGAGAACTTCCTGCAGGACCAGCATCCTCGATGGGTGATCACCGCTGGCTTCGCCGGGGGACTCGACCCCGGATGCCCCCACGGGACGGTGGGCCTCTCGAGCGACCCGGACTTCATCGACTCCGGAGTGTCGAAGAGGCTCGGGCTGCTGCCGATGACCTTCCACGAGTCGCTCCGGGTCATCCCGACACCCCAGGCCAAGGCGGAGCTGCGACGGCGGTCCGGATGCCAGGCGGTGGACATGGAATCCGCCACGATCCGCCGGGCCTGTCACGTCCGTGGGATTCCCTCCGCGACGATCCGCGTGATCTCGGACGACGCGGGTGAGGCCCTGCCCCTGGACTTCGGGGCCCTCATGGGACCCGACGACCGGATGGATTGGACGCGGTTTGCACTCACCCTCCTCGGATCCCCTTCCCTGATCCCCGGGCTGATCCGGTTCCAACGGCGTCTCAGCCGGTGTTCCGAGGACCTCGCAGGGGGGCTGGTCGCGATCGCCCGACATCTGCGAACCGGCCCGGTCCCGGCCGGCCACTGAGCGGGTCGATCGGCATGGATCGACTCCTCCGCGACGGAGGGCTTTCCCGGAAATTTCCTAGCGAATGGGGAGCGCGACGGGAGACGATCCCGACCGGTCGGGCCTCCAAGGCCGCTCGACTCCGATGACTTCTCCAACCGCACACCCTGGATCCTTCCCAGCAGCCCGGAGCGGCGTTGGGAACACCATGAACCACTGGGCGCCATGGTGGGTGGTCGTTTTCAGCCTCCTCGTGATGTTGCCTTCGATCTGGTCCGACTCGTCCGTGACGGGGTCGGACGAGTACACGCTGTCGTTGCGGACGCCGATGGAGATGCTCGAGCACGGACATTGGCTGACGCCATGGCTGGACAACCAGCCCAGGTTGAGGAAGCCGCCCCTCCTGTATTGGCTGGTGCTGGTGAACTACAAGGTGTTCGGGGTGGGGCTGGTGGCTGCCCGGATCTGGGGCGTTCTGGCCGGGGTGGGCGTGTCGGTGGTGTCATGCCTGACGAGCCGGGAGCTGTTCCGTTCGGACGGACTCCTCGCCGGCCTGCTCGCGGCCAGCTGCGTGGGGGTCGCCGCGCAGGCACGGCAGGCGATGCTGGACCTGCCCCTCGCCTTCTTTGTCTCGCTCAGCGTGCTCTTTGGATTGCGATGGCTCCGCACCGGGGACCTCTGGGATGCGATCGCCTCGGGCACCAGCCTGGGACTCTCGTTCCTCACCAAGGGGCCGATCGGGTTCTTCTTCTTCGGCACCGCCGCGGTGGCGGCACTGATCTGCCTCGGAGCAGGTTCCCGGGGCCGGAGCCGGTATTCCCACTGGATCCTCGCGGGCCTCGTGGTCGCCCTCATCACAGTGCCCTGGCCCCTGGCCATGCAACAGCTCTGGGGGGATCGGTTCGCCCAGATCCTCGGCGAGGAGCTGGCGGCCCGTGACTTCGGACACTGGCATGGCATGGCCCCACTTTCGGCATTGGGTGGGGCTCTCGGCCTCATCGCCCCATGGACCCCGGCGGTCCTCATGGCGATTATCGAGTCGCTACGGAGGCGCGAGGACGGAAGGGATGCGGCGCGACGATGGCTCGTGACGGCGGTGTTGCTCGCGATCGTGCCCTTCTTCTTCATGGCGACATTCGAGCGCTACATGCTGGCGGTGGTGCCGATCGAGGCGGTGCTGGCGGCCGAATGGATGGAGCCTGGTGGAGGCATTCAGCGTTGGACCCTCCTGATCGCCACCCTGGTCTTAGGGGTCGCAGGTGTCATGGCCGGCGCCTTCTTCCTCTGGTTCCACCTCGCGATCCTGCTCCCGGTCCTCGTCTGGATCCTCGGGGGTTCCGCGATCCTGGCCGCCTGGCGTGGAGCACGTCCCACGGTGGTCGTCGCGGCCAGCGGAGCCGTGCTGGCGCTGGCGCTGGGCGGACTCTACCCGCTGTTGGGGCTGAACCACCTGCCGTCCGAGGTCCCGTCGATCCTTGGAAACCGGCCCACCTTCATCTACGACCGCTCCCAGCCAGCGATGCTGTCGTCCCTCCTGGGACGGAGCGTGCAGAAGTTCCGGATCGACCAACTGCCACCCGAGACCCCGTCCGTGGTCTTCGTGGATGATTCCGTTGTGGACCGGTTCCGCTCCGAGATGGCCCAGGCCGGCATCTCCGTCCGGGAAGTGACCCGGTACAAGACCTTCTATTCCCGGCAGGTCTGGATCCGCTTCACCCGGCCCGACGCCACCGCCGAGGACTGGCGGCGGGCCTTCCGCGACCGGTCCCTCGAGGGATTGAAGTCCGAGCTGATCGGGCTCGAGGTGGTCCGAAAGGCCTCCGCATGAGGTTTCCAGGACCAGTGGTCCGTCGAGATCTGGGCGCGCTGTTCATCGCCCTCATTCTGGCGGTGTCCCTCTACCGGTTGTTCTACCCGATGGGATCCCCGCGATCCTCCCCGATCCGCAGGTCAGGCCACTCCGCCCCCCGTTTCCGCGTCGACCCCGTGGACCCCAAAGCCGGGGCGTCCGGGGTCGCTGAACAGCACCAGGTGCAGACCCTGGGCTCATCCGTCGCAAGCGTCCACGTGGCCTCGCTCTGCGAATCCAGGCCCGGGACGTTGGCCGCGGTGTGGTATGGCGGCACCCGGGAGGGAGCCCGGGACGTCGCGGTCTGGTTCTCGACCCGCACGGACAACCAGTGGACCGAACCGGTCCCAATCGTCACCGCAGAGACAGCACGACGCGAGCTTGGCCACCACGTCCGGAAGGTGGGCAACGCCGTGATCTTCTCGGACGACACCGGCCGGATGTCCCTCCTGTTCGTCACCATCACGGTCGGCGGCTGGTCGGGCAGTTCGCTCTGCATCAAGCACTCCGACGACGACGGCAAGACGTGGACCCCGAGCCAGCGGCTGGTGCTGAGCCCGTTCTTCAACATCAGCGAGCTCGTGAAGAACGGCCCCACCCAGCTCGAGGGTGGGGGCTGGGTCGTGCCGATCTACCACGAGCTCTTCGGCAAGTTCCCAGAACTGCTCTGGCTCGACGCCTCCGCTAATCCCACCACCGCGGTCCGCTCCCGGGCGTTCGGAGGACGCACCGCCTTCCAGCCGAGCCTCGTGGCGCTCGATCCCACCCATGCCGTGATGCTCTGCAGGACCGCCAGCAGCCAAAGGGATCTGTTCCTCACCAGGACCCGCGATGGGGGACTCTCCTGGAGCCCGCCGGAGCCCACCGGACTCCCGAACTCGGATTCCGGCATCGACGCGGTACGCCTCGGCGACGGCCGGCTGTTGCTGGCCTTCAACGATACTCCCGATGGACGGGCCAACCTTCGGCTGGCCGTGTCGGCAGACGCCGGCAAGACCTGGTCCCGAGGCCCCTTCGTGGAACAGGAGCCGGAGGCCGAGTTCTCCTATCCGTTTCTCCTCCGGGCCCGCGACGGATCCATCCACCTCGCCTACACCTGGAAGCGCGAGGCGATCCGGGTCGTCTCGTTCAACATCCCTTGGCTGGATGCCCGGCTTCCTCAGAGCCCATGACCCGACACCTCCTCAGCCCGACGCTGCTCACCGAGGCCCTGGTCGTCCTGATCGCGACGTGGCTGCTCGCCGGGATCCTGCGTCTCGCCCTGCGCGGCAAGACCGTTCCGAGGCTGGATGGCATGATCTGCGCGGCAGCGCTCCTGGTCCTGATGCCGTGGAAGGGTGTGTCTGCCGCCGGATGGGTCGCGGGGGCCACCGCGGGATTCAGCATTCCCCTGTTGGCACTCGTCGCCCATGCCACCGGACGGATGTTGGGATACCGCGGGTTCCTCAGAACCTCCGACCTGCGCGACATCGGACGTGGAGGACTCGTCCTCGGCGTGCTCCTCTACCCCTCAGTCCTCGGCTGGGTGGAATGGGACTCGTATCAGTTCGGATGGATGGCCTACCCGGACCTTCTCTGTTTGATCTGGACCCTTCACCTGTTGATCAGGGGATCCCAACTAGGCTGGATCCTCGTCCTGACCCTCGCGTTCTGGCTGTTCCAAACGCTGACCGGGAACCGGCTGGGACTCATGGAATCCACCAACCTCTGGGACTACCTGGTGGACCCTGTCCTCGTGCTCGTGTCGATTCCCCTGGCCTTCCTCAAGACGGATCCCGAGCCGGAACCGCGCCATCTGGAGGCTCAGCCACAGAACCCGCCGGAGCAGGCGCCGCCGGCGGCCTGACCCCCTCGTCGGGTTTCGAAGCGTCGAGGTTGTCGGAGGCGGGACGGGCCAGGTCGCCCACCTGCGGATTCCCCGAGACGATGTCCGCCACCGCGGTGGTGTTGAGGATTGGCCCCGACACCTTGAGGCGCCCTACGATCGACTGCTGACGCCAGAGGTCGAGGACATCTCCCAGACGTGGTAGTCCGGTCAGGGAGTAGTCGAGGACCACGAACCCAAGCCGCATGTTGATCGAGATCACCTGTCCCACCTGGCCATCGAGCGGACGGATCAGGCGCACGGGAGCCTGTTGGACGACGGGCCGGACCTCTTCCGGGGGCGGCAGGTTGCGGCATCCGGAGACAAGCATCAGCAGGCAGAGGACATGGGGACCGTACCGCACCCGCGAGTTATTCGATCGTGTGGTGTTCACTGCAAGGGGGAAGCGTCGCGGCCCACGTATTGCTGTTGATCGCCCACAGCGGGCCGGGGGAGCCCGCGGTGGGCGCCCTGCCAGGCGCATCTTTCCATCGAGAGGCATCTGCTGCAGCCTGACGGGAGCTGAACCTCGTGAATCCGATGCGACCCTCTCATTCCCACAGCGCACTTGATGCTACCCTCCTCGCCCTCCTCCTCGCCGGTTGTGCCACCCGGACGCCCGCCGCCCTGTCAACACCAACAGTGGTCGACGCCGCCTGCGGAGAGTGCCTCTTCGGGTTGCCCGGCAAGGGCTGCGACCTCGCGGTCCGGATCGACGGCCGGAGCTACTACGTCGACGGCATCAACATGGACTCGCTCGGGGATGCCCACGCGAAGGACGGCATGTGTGAGGTCATCCGCCGGGCGAAGGTGACGGGTGAGGTCCGCAATGGCCGCTTCCTCGCCTCGAGCTTCGAGCTGCTGCCGATGACCCCGCGCTGAACGGTCCTGGCACGGTCACACCCGGCCCAGATCCCGGTTGCCCCCACCCCGTCGAACCCAGCCATCCTCATGCCCATGAACGCCGAATACATCGTTGGAGCCGGGGCGGTCCTGTCGGAGGGCCCCGTCTGGTGGCAGGGGACCCTGCTCTGGGTCGACATCGAGCGGCGTCGGATCCACCGGTGGAGTCCGGCATCCGAGAGCCACCAGCACTGGGAGTTTCCCCACCGGCTCGGCTTTGTGATCCCCTCGACCCGCGGGGACGCCGTGGTGGGGGCCGATGCAACGCTGGCCCGGGTGGATCTGGGGTCCGGTCGCCTGACACCCTGGACCCGTCCCGCCGGGGAGCCTGATGACCACCGGTTCAACGACGCCAAGTGCGACCCTTCCGGCCGCCTCTGGGCGGGCACGCTCGCGCTGAGCGAGGCACCGGAACTGGGGACCCTGTATGTCGTCGGATCCGATGGGGTCCCAATGCCTCGGGTTCCGAAGGTGACCATCTCCAACGGCCTCGCCTGGTCACCGGAGGGCGACACCCTCTACTTCATCGATTCCGCCACCCGGCGCGTGGATGCCTTCGACTTCGATGGGGCGTCGGCGTCGATCTCGAACCGGCGCACGGTGATCCGAGTGGAGGATGGCCTGCCCGACGGCATGGCGATCGACCACGCCGGCAACCTCTGGGTGGCGCTCTGGGGGGGATGGAAGGTGGCGTGCCACGACCCACGGACCGGACGTCGCCTCGCCGAGGTGCCGCTGCCGGTGGAGGCGGTGACCTCGTGCTGCTTCGCCGAGGGCGACGCACTCTGGATCACGACGGCCAGCAGGGATCTCGATGCCGCGGGCCGCGCGGCCCAACCCCTCGCAGGTGGCGTGTTCCGGGCCCATGTGGGCATCGGCGGACCGCCTGTCATCCCCTTCGCCGGGTAGTGCCGGGACACCCCGACGGACAGCAAACCCACCCGGCCCCGCCTAGTCCCGTCGCGCCAGGATTCGGTCCGCGAGCGGTTCACCAGCAAGGAAACGGCGGAGATTGCCGATGAAGTGCTCCACGAGGCTTTCATCCTGTCCCCGATGTCCCCCCGCGAGATGCGGCGTCACGTGGCATCGCGGGGCGCGCCACAGGAAATGCTCTGGAGGCAGGGGCTCAGGATCGAGCGTGTCGAGGAACGCCCCGCCGAGGTGACCGGATTCCAGTGCAGCAGCCAGGGCCTCCTGGTCGACGGTCGTCCCGCGGCCCACGTTGTAGAAGTAGGAGCCGGACGCCATGCGGCTGAAGAACCCGGCGTCGCACCAACGCCGGGTGGACGTGGCATCCGGCAGGCAGTTGACCACATGCCGGGCCTCCGGAAGGCGAGCCGCCACGTCGGCGAACGACAGGACCTCCACCCCGGGTTCCGCGACTGGACTGCGCCGAACCCCCAGAACGCGGCAGCGGAAGGGCGCGAGGAATTCGGTAAGACGCCTGCCGATCGCCCCGTAGCCCAGGATCATCACCGTGCTGCCCGTGAGCAGCTCGATCGAGTACCGGCCCTCGAGGTAGCGCCATTCCCGGGATCCAACACCGTTGAGCACGTTCGAGGGGATCTGGCGGGTGAACGCCATCATCATGGCGAATGCATGCTCGGCACAGGGATTGGCGAAGACCCCGGAAGCGTTGGTGACGAGGGTTCCCCGATCCGCCATCGCCTCCCGGAAGTCCGGGCTGTCATAACGCGTGTATCCGGCGGTGGAGAGCGATACCCAGCGGAGTCGTGGTGCCGCCAGCACATCCGCGGGAGCGGGCTGGCCGTAGGCGACATCCGCCCCGGCGAGCGTGGGATCTGATTCCCCCTGGGTGAGGACGGACTTCGAGGATTGGGTCGACTGGATCAGCCGGCAGTCGAGCTCCCGGAGCGACTTCTGGAAGAGAGTATCGGCCGCAGGACGAAGGGTGTGGTTGGACCAGACCGTCAATGGCATGCCTCGATGACGCCCATCGACCTCTCAACACTCAACCATCAACTCTCGACCGAGGCTACTGCTCCCCCCATGGACGTCCCGGCGGCGGCGGCGGGGGTTCGTGCCAGCGCCATGGGGTGGCATAGGCCCACCCCAGCCAGGGCGTGGCGAGCATCTGACCGGATCGCTGCCCCGATCGGAGCAGCGCATCCAGCAGGCCGCTCGACATGAGGGTCCGCTCGACCGGCCAGGCTGGTTTGCCGGTCAACACCATGGACTCGATGCCGTTCAGGAGGAGCGTGAAATGGGCGGCTGGACGGGCCTCCTGGGTCCAGAACTGCGTCGCCTTCACGGAGCGGTCGGCCGGACTCCGCCAGGCCCCCGACCAGCCCTGGATCGCCCCGTTCAGCTCCAGCACACGCGCCCGGAGTCCATCAAGATAGTCGATCTCCCAGAGAATGGGCTTCTCCACCTTTTCCCGAAGCGCCGTCGTCGACAGGGGCCCCTCGACAAGCCGACCGAGGGCTGCCGACAGGAGCTCCGGATCCACCCGCCGTTCCTCGAGCGCCA
>JBDLQQ010000108.1:0-3863 GCA_039800465.1 Verrucomicrobiota bacterium | reverse complement strand
GTGACAAGATCCATGCCGCCAGGGTCATGGAGCGAGCCATGGGAGATGTGGGCGCAAAGACCGGATGGATTCTGGACCAGGCCGATGGCACCCATGCACTACGGCCAGGACTCGCGCGACGCAGCTTCACTGCCGAGCCGGAATGGCTTCCGTAGCACAACCGGATTGCCCCTGAGCCGGCGACGGGTCTACCGAGGCATCACAGACGCCCCGACCACCCAACGCCCAGACCGAACCCTCGCGGTCCAGACTGGGACGCAACGGAGTGCAATCCCTACCGGCCTAAGGGAACTATAGAGGGCCAGGTCGTTGATCAGGAAGGACTCCCGTTTCACCCCTCGATGCCATTGGGTCCACTGATGCGTCAGAGATCAAACTCATGACCTGACCCTCTGTTTCCGGCATGGGTGCTCTCGCACCCCGTGACGCAGGGCACTGCATCAGCCACCAATCCGGTCGGCCAATCTGCCGATCACCCGCCCCACCTTTCCCTGTTTTCCTCCCCGTCTTTTCTGGGCGTCTCCGCGTCACCGCGGGAGTCCCCATCCCCCTACTCCGACTGCAGGCGGAAGTACTCGGAGCCCTTTGCCGGATTCGGGATAATCTTGGCCTCGCCCGCGACCGGCAGGACCGACCAAGGACCCGACAGACCCGGTGCCGATTGCAGCACCGATCCAGAAGGTACGGTGAGGTCGAGGACACCGCTGGGGTCGCGGCTCCAGACAAGGACCGTCTGGCCGCTGCCCGTGCCGTAGCTGACCATGATCTTCTGGACCGTTCCATTGAACGGAAACGGGGCCCGGTCGAAATAGTCGAGGGACACCGTCGATCCGAGGTCGATGCCGACATCAAAGGAGTCACTGGCCGTGAAGAGTCCGGGGTTCGTCCGGTCGACGATGGTCTTGGCCACCTCCGAGCCATCGACCCGGATCACCACGGTGGCCGGCCCTCGGGTCGCGGTGATGCGGGTGTCCACATCGATCAGATGCCGACCCGGAGCGATCTTCTGATCGGTCCGGACACGATACCGCTCGATGATCATCATGTTGTACTCATAGCAGAGGTATCCCTGATCCATGAAGAGGGAGATCCCACCGCCGGCACCGCCGAGCGCATAGAGCACACCGGAGGCGTCAGCCCCCAGGTCCGCCTCAACCCGAACCAGGCTGGACTGCCGCCCCAGACCCGGCGCCGTGGTCTCGGGCATCCGGTTGATGCTCGGGTAGAACAGCCAGTTGGTGTACGGCGGCACCTTGCCGTCACTCGGATGGATCCGGGTCCAGAGGCCTCCCCCGATGGGGAAGGCAAGGTTCGATCTCGCCTGATCGAGGAACAGGGATTTCATCGCCTCCAGTCGATTCGTCTCCGTGGCGGCGAGGTTGTTGGCTTGCGAGAAGTCGTTCCGGATGTCGTAAAGCTCCCAGACATCCTGCGAGGAATCCCAGGCGGCCAGCGCGGCGGGATTCGAGATCTCCCATGGGATCAACGGACCGAAGGTGCAGGCGTACCAGCCGTCCAGGTACACGCCACGGCTGCCATTGTTCTCGAAGTACTGGACCCGCTTCCGTCCGGGCTCGCTGGCACCGTTGAAGGTGTAGACCATGCTGATCCCGTCCAGAGGATCCTGGTCGAAGCCATCCACCCGCAACGGTGGCCGGATCGACAGGATCTCATAGATCGTGGGGGCGATGTCGTTGACGTGGTGGAACTGGCTTCGGGGGGTCTTGTCTGCCTTGACCTGCTTGGGCCAGGAGACGACGAGGGGATTCCGTGTGCCGCCGAAGTGGGAGGCGACGAGCTTGGTGTATCGGAACGGGGTGTTGCCGGCCCAAGCCCAGCCCGCGTGGTACATGCTGTCCACCTTCGGCCCACCCAGCACGTCGAGGCCTCCCATCGCATTCATGGCGTCGATGTGCTGCTGGACCGTGCTGGTGATCCCGTTCTGGGCCAGCAACTCGCTGACCGTCCCGTTCTGTCCCTCGGCGCTGGAGCCGTTGTCGCCCCAGAGATAGAAGACGAGCGTGTTGTCCCGGATCCCTTGCCGATCAAGCTCATCGATCAGTTTGCCGGCCTGGGTATCCGCATGTTCCGCAAAGCCGGCAAACACCTCCATCAGACGGGTCTGGAAGGCCCGCTCCGACGCCGGAATGCTGTCCCAGGAGGCCATGGAGTCGGCGCGCGGGGTCAGCTGGGTGTTGGCGGGGATCCAGCCAAGGTCCTTCTGCCGCTTGAAGATCTCCTCGCGGAGCCGGTCCCACCCCCCATCGAACCGCCCCTTGTACTTGTCGGCCCACGACTTGAAGACCTGATGGGGCCCATGCGCGGCACCCGGAGCCCAGTACATGAAGAAAGGCTTATCGGGCGAGAAGGCCCGATGGCGCCGCATCCATTGGACCGCCTGGTCCGCAAGATCCTCGCTGAGGTGGTACGTCGGGGCCTTGGGCGGCTCGATCGGGTTGCCGTTCTCGAACAGCCGCGGCTCCCACTGGGAGGTCTCACCCGCGAGGAACCCGTAGAAATAGTCGAAGCCGATACCCTCTCCCGTGGGCCAGAGCGTTTCAGGCCCAATCGCCGTGGTCTGGTCCGACGGCGTGTTGTGCCACTTGCCGAACGCCGCCGTCTCGTAGCCGTAGTAGCTCAGGACCTTTGGCAGCGTCGCGGAGGTCCTTGGGATCACCCCGCTGTAGCCGTCCCAATCCGTGGCCCGTTCCGCGATCGTGCCCGAACCGACGCGATGATGGTTCCGTCCCGTGAGCAGAGCCGCCCGCGTGGGCGAGCAGATCGACGTGGTGCAGAAGGTGTTGTAGGTGACGCCCACATTGGCCACACGCGACAGGGTTGGCGTGTGGACCGGACCACCAAAGGTGTCCGGGAGGCCGAAGCCGACATCATCCATCAGGATGATGACGATGTTGGGGGCCCCCGCGGGAAGATGGCTGATTTCCTGACGCCACTTCATGGTCGATTCCTGGAGGGTCGGTGCCGCGATGCTGGCCGATGGCGTTGGTGGAAACGGGAGCACGGAACCGTCAGTGGCCTGTGCGACAGCCCTGCCCACCTGCACACAGACGCAGGCCGCGAACACCAGCCACCCCACGAGTCCCTCAGCACCACCCCAACCACCCGGACGTCGCGTACCGGGCATCCGGGCCGCCATCGCGGCATCAACTACGTCGGGACCCGCGACAGATCCGAGGACCGAAGAGTCGCGCGGGAAGGCGATGGGCCTCGGGAGGGCGGGGGAAGATTTCATAACAGCGACAAATACTCCCTCTCAGACCTGCACCTCAAGGACGGCATCGGGCTGTTTTCGGGCTATTGAGAGTTCCTACGAGTACTGCCCTAACCAGTGAGGTGGACTCACAACAACCCCATTCCCAAGATACAAGGGACGGAGTGCCATCCGCCACCATCTCGATCCCCCCGCTGCCCGCCGATCCCGCCACGACGCCATTGGGTCCACCCACGCGCCCCAAAACCCGCCCACACGAGACACGCACTGAATCTGCGCGGTCCTGTTGGGGACGACAGAGATGGCAGTTGATACCTCGAGAGGCGATCCGGCGCCTTCGTCCCAGGGCACTGCTCCCCCACCGTGACTGTCACGTCCTGGTTTCCGGTTGTCACATTAGGTGAGGGATTCTCTCTGGGGTGTACCTGCACTGTGAGGTGTCCCCCTGGGTGGGGTGAGGCGTAGCTGCGGGGAGCGAAGCGACCCGCAGCGGAGCCGATCCCCACCCAGGGGGAGCGGCGGCTTCTACCCCGTCGGGTGCATCTGGGCGGGTATCCTTCCCTGGATCCCGTTGTGAGGCCTTTGCTCGTTGTAGGCGCGGATCGCCGCATCCACCGCACGAATCCACTCC
>JBDLQQ010000107.1:0-3775 GCA_039800465.1 Verrucomicrobiota bacterium | reverse complement strand
GGAGGTCAGGAGGCCGAGGCGGACCGGCCTGCGGGGCGCCGGGCCTTCAGGGCCTCGACCTGGGCGTAGGGAAGGCGGATCCGGCCGATCAAGGGCTCGCCCTTGGACATCCCATGACAGTCGCTCCCGCCGGTCGCCACGAGTCCGAGCTCGGCCGCCAGGCGCTCGTAGTGGGCCGGTTCGGTGCCGTAGTGGCGGCTGTGCCAGCATTCGAGTCCGTCGAGTCCGGCCTCGGCGATCTCCGGGATCAGCGTGTCGTCGTTGTAGAGTCCGGGATGGGCCAGCACGGCGACGCCTCCAGCGGCGTGGATGAGGCCGACGGTGGTGGGGATGTCCATCCGGGCCTTGGGCACCCACCCCGGACGTCCCTTCTTCAGGAAACGATCGAACGCCTGGTCGTAGTCGCTGCAGAACCCGCCCTCGACGAGGGCCCGGGCCACGTGGGGACGTCCGGGCGACTTGCAGTTGGCGATGCGGAAGACGTCGTCGGCCTTCAGTCCAACGCCCCGCTCGTTGAGGCGGTGGACCATGTCGCGGATCCGGTTCTCCCGCACCGCCTGGAACCCGGCCAGCCGGGAGAGCAGGGCGGGGCACTCCGGGTCGAGCCAGTAGCCCAGGACATGGACCTCGCGGTTCCGATGCTCGGCCGTGAGCTCGGTGCCCGGGATGAACTCGATCCCGAGCGCGCGGCAGGCGGCCTCCGCCCGGGCGCAGCCCTCGACGGTGTCGTGGTCGGTCAGGGAGAGGGCCGAGAGGCCGACGTTGTGCCCATGGGCCGCCAATTCCTCCGGGGAATAGGTGCCGTCGGAGAAGAAGGTGTGGAGATGAAGGTCGGCAACCATGAGGTCAGAAGAGAGGCCCTGTGGCGCCGGGTGCAAGCGGCGTCACGAAGGGGAGGCGCCCGGGTTGGAATCCTTCGCCGTGCGGGCCGGACGGAGGATCGTCTCCTTCACCTTGTCGAGGATCCCGTTGACGAAGCGGCCGCTCTGCTCGGTGGAGAACTTCTTCGCGATGTCGACCGCCTCGTTGATGCTGACGATGGGTGGGATGTCGTCGCGGAACATGATCTCGTAGATCGCCAGGCGGAGCACGTTGCGGTCGATCACCGCCAGACGGCTGATCTCCCAGTTCTTGGTGAACTTGCGGATCGTCTCGTCGGACTCCTCCTGGTGCTCGAGGGCCCCCCGGATGAGGCTGTCGGCGAAGGCGCGCATCGCGACATCGTCGGCGGTCGGTGGGGGGATCTCGACCTTCTCACCCCAGGTGGCGCCCGGGAGCCGCTCCATCACCGCGTTCGACCTCTGGGAGTCCCAGAAATGGTCGAGCGCCGCCTGGAGATCCTCCGGCGGATTGAGCTCGTGCTGGAACAGGAATTGGACGGCACGCTCGCGTGCCTCCCGACGACGTCGCATGGGCGGATCATGACGTCGGAGGCCCCCCCCGGGGAAGGAGCAAAGCGCGGCGTTCCGACATCGACCTGGGGAGCCCAAGGCCTGGACGGTCGGTTCCAGCCGGTCCGTCGTCGGTATCGAGGCCCCACCGGGCCGACCCGTCCCCCCGCGGAGGCAGGGCGAGGCACTCCGCTACGTCGCCGAGGCATCAGCCTCGGACTGGGACGCGTTGGATCCCCCGTCCCCCGCGCCGAAGGGCCACCGACCGGTGCGCCACGACCACACGCCATAGGCGATGACACCGGCCAGGAGCGCCGTCATCGAGAACGCGATCACCTTCACGGGGGAGGTCACGAAGACGAAGAGCCAACCGCACAACGCCACCATCAGGGGCAGGGGATAGAGCCAGATCCGATAGGGACGCTGGAGGTCGGGTTGATGCCGTCGGAGGAGGACCACCGCCGCGATCTGGGCCACGAACTGGACCAGGATCCGGAGGGCGATGAGCGTATCGAGGACCGTCCCGAACGGGAGGAAGCTCCCCGCGATCGCGAGCAGCCCGATCAGCAGGAGTCCCAGGTGGGGGAACCCCAGCCGGGGATGGAGCCGGCCAAAGGTGCCGAAGAAGACCCCGTCCCGCGCCGCGGCGTACGGGATCCTCGAATATCCGAGCAGCAGCGCCACCACCGACCCCACACAGGTCCAGAGCACCATCACCGTGAAGATCCGGGCGGCGATCGGACCGTGGAGCCGCTCGATGAAGGCCGAGGCGATGTAGGCGGCCTCGGGATGCTGGTCCTCCGGCACGAACTGCCGCCAGGGGATCACGCCGTTGATCGACAGGTTGATGCCCACGTAGATCAGGGCCACCACGACGAGGCTCGTCAGCACCGATCGGGGGATCGTGCGGCCCGGGTCCTTCACCTCGTCGCCGAGGTAGCAGATGTCGTAGTACCCCAGGAAGTCATAGAGGCCGGTCCGGGTCGCGGCGCCCAGGCCCAGCAGGAAGCCCCAGGAGAACTGGAACGCCCCCGCGGGGAGATCGAAGGCAATTTGCGGATCGAAGTGCATCGCCCCGTTGACCAGGACGGTCCCGACGGTCAGGAGCACCCCGATCCACAGGGCGACCAGGAGGCGTCCAATCCCGCGGATCGGACGGTAGAGCAGCCCGATGTTGAGGAGTCCGAGTCCGATGACGGCGAGGGACCCCTTCCAGGTGAGCATTCCGTCGCGGAGGACTCCCGGGGTGAGGTAGTCGAGGTAGCGCGCGAACCCGATGTAGCCCGAGGCGATCTCCAGCGGCCCGCTGATCAGGAGCTGGGCGAGGAAGAGGAAGGCCATGAGCCGTCCCCAGGTCTCCCGGCCGAACCCCTCACGGACGTACCGGAACGTCCCGCCGGAACCCGGCAGCGCCGCACCGAGTTCGCTCCAGACCATGCCGTCGGGGATGGCGATGAGCACGGCGATCGCCCAGCCGAGCATCGACTGCGGCCCGCCCAGGGCCGACATCAGCGTCGAGATCGTGATGAACGGACCCGCCCCCAACATGTTCGCCATGTTGAGCGCCGTGGCATTGAGGAAGCCCAGCTGGCGGTCCATGGAGCTCATCCCAGCTCGAACGTCGTCACCCCGTAGACCCGGTCGAGTCGGATCTCCGGGAACGGGCCCGTGTACATGCGGGCCGTCGCGAAGACCTCGGTCATCCCGTGCCGCCGGACCAGGTCCAGCGCAGCCGTGTTCGGCTCGGCGACATCGAGGACGAAGGGGTCCCCGACCGGGATTCCGTGGACGAGATCCCGGAAGACCTGTTCCGCTGAGACCGGATCGCGGGCGAACAACGGGCCGATCTTCCAACCCTCGAAACAGGGTCGGATCACCCCGAAGGCCCTAGGCCGGTCATCACCCGGCCCCCCGGGGATTCCCAGGGACACCGCCCCGGGTTGTCGGAGCCACGCCCTCAGGAAGGCCGTCCTCGGGGCCGGGAAACAGTCCCGGTCCAGCCGCTCCACTCCGACGGGATCCAGTTCCGCCACCGGGACCGTGCCGCCTGCCGAGGTCCAATCGGCGCCCCGTACCCCCTGGTATCGGGCATTCCGATAGGCCAACACGCGGCCGATCTGCTGGTACTTCGAGACGTTGGCGAGGACGCCATCACCGCCCTGGGTG
Organism: Verrucomicrobiota bacterium; assembly: GCA_039800465.1. Classification (GTDB taxonomy): domain Bacteria; phylum Verrucomicrobiota; class Verrucomicrobiia; order Limisphaerales; family UBA9464; genus UBA9464. The sequence goes on along the minus strand of JBDLQQ010000107.1, from coordinate 218 downwards.
CAGCCGGCGAGATGTTCCCGGGCCGCCTCATGGACCGCCATCCCGTAGCCGTGACCCCGGAATCCCTCGCGCACGATGTAGCAGCCCATGAACCCGAAGGTGTCGTCGTAGCGGACGCCGCTGACGCAGGCGATGGGGCGTCCATCGAGTTCCCCGACCAGGAATCCCGCCGGATCCGCCACGGGAAAGGTCTCGGCATCGTGCAGCCCGGGATTCCA
>JBDLQQ010000106.1:0-9319 GCA_039800465.1 Verrucomicrobiota bacterium | reverse complement strand
TTGGAGCTCATGCGGCAGGACTCGGCGGGCTTCCGTCTCGCGGCGCTGGATCCACGTCACTCGCCGTCGTCGGCGAGCTTCCGGTAGAGGGTGGCCAGGCTGATGTCGAGCAGCCGCGCCGCCTCCTCCTTGTTGTCGTTGGTCTTGTGGAGCACCTGGCGCAGGTAGTTGACCTCCTGGTCCCGGGAGAACTTCTTGAGCGAGATGATGTTCCCGAGCGGTCGGACCGCCTGAGGGGCGGCCTCGACACGAGGGGCAGCCTCTGGATCCGGTCCTCCCCGGGCACGGTCGTGGATCTCGGCTCCGACGGGTTCAGCGACCTCGGCGGCCTCCTGCTCCTCGCGGCCGTCGTCGGCCGGGGTATGCTTCTGGAAGGCCGGGGGCAGATCCCGGCACCGGATCAGAGGGGCCTCGGCCAGCACGGTGGCGCGCTCGATCACGTTCGCCAATTCCCGCACATTCCCCGGCCATGGGTACGCGCTGAGTGTCTCCATCGCCCGCTGCGAGATCCGGAACCGCTGCCCGGACTCGAGGTGCACCTTGTCCCGCAGGAAATGCACCGCGAGCATCGGGATGTCGTCCGCGCGCTCGCGGAGCGGGGGCAGCTGCACACTCACCACATTCAGCCGGTAGTAGAGGTCCTCCCGGAAGCGGCCTGACTTGATCAGTTCCTCGAGGTTCTCGTTGGTGGCGGCCAGGACCCGGACGTTCACCTGCGTCGAGACGTTGTCGCCCACCCTCCGGACCTCCTTCTCCTGGAGGACGCGGAGGAGGCGGCTCTGGAGCTGGGCCGGCATGGTCCCGATCTCGTCGAGGAAGATCGTCCCGCCGTTCGCCTCGTGGAAGAGACCCTCCTTGTCGGCGATCGCGCCGGTGAAGGCTCCCTTGCGATGGCCGAACAACTCCGACTCGAGGAGGTTCTCCGGCAATGCCGAGCAGTTCAGGGGCACGAATGGGCAGCGCGAGCGGCTGGAGTTGTAGTGGAGGGCGCGGGCGACGAGCTCCTTGCCCGTGCCGCTCTCGCCGAGGATCAGGACCGTCGTGTCGGTGTCGGCCACGCGTTCCACGACGTTGAACACCCCCTGCATGGCGGCGTTGGCGCCGACGATCTGGTTGAAGCTGTACTGCCGGCGCAGCTCCTTGCGCAGCTGCGTGTTCTCCGTGACCGCCTCCCGGTAGTTCAGGGCACGACCAACGCAGAGCTTCAAGTCGTCCAGGCTGAATGGCTTCCGCAGGAAGTCGAAGGCACCGACCTTCATCGCCTTGACCGCGTCCTCGACCGTGCCGAGACCGCTGATGATGATCACGGTCGGGGGCGGTTGGAGGGCCCGGGCCTTCTCGAGGACGGCGTGTCCGGTGGGGCGGGTCTTGTCGAGGTAGAGGTCGGTGATGACGAGGTCCGGCTGTTGTGTGGCAATCGCCTCGATCACCCCTGCGTCGCTGGTGAATGGCAGGACCTGATGACCGTCTGCCCTCAGAACTTCGGCGACCATCTGGACCATGGTCAGCTCATCATCCACCAAAATGATCTTGGCCATCCGGTGGATGTTACGGATTCCGACTGTTAGGCCAAGCAGGAAGGCGCCAAGTGCTTGGTTGTTGTTCCCTTGGGCTCTCGGTCTGAGGGGGAGGGCTATCGGGGCGGATGGATCCGGCGCCAGGCAGGCCGTTCCTGCCGGGTCTGTTCTCCCGGGGTAATGTCCATTGGCTTGGCCCTTTGTCTCTCGAACTTCGCGAGAACCATCCATTTGAGCTGATCTTCCGGGGTTTCCTCTGGTCTCATCCCTCCATGAGGGCTGGACGAAAACCCGGGGCCGGGCTCTGGCCCAGGATCCTGTTTCTGATCGCGATGGCTTCCTGCCGCGGGTCCCAGGTGCTCGGGGTGGGGGAGCCGGTGGAACTCTGGCGGACCGATCCCCATGGGGTGGCGCGACTGGAACGCCGGTTGGTCCACTCCGACACGGTGGCTAGTTCCCAGATGGGAGCCCCGGTGATTGCCATCGATCCCGGCCTGCGCCTGCAGCCCATCGAGGGGTTCGGGTACACCCTCACCGGAGGCAGTGCCCAGCTGCTGATGGCCATGACGCCTCCGGCGCGGGCGATGCTCCTGAGGCACCTGTTCGGAACCGGCCCTGACGACATCGGGATCAGCATGCTCCGCCTCACGGTCGGGGCCTCGGATCTCAATGATCGGGTCTTCACGTACGACGACATGCCCGAGGGACAGATCGATCCGGGTCTGGAGCACTTCGACCTGGGGCCGGATCGGCGGGAGGTGCTGCCCGTGCTCCGGGAGATCCTTGCAATCCGATCCGACCTCGCGTTGATGGCGTCCCCGTGGACGGCCCCGGCCTGGATGAAGTCCAACCGGGATTCCAAGGGCGGAAGCCTGCTGCCGGCGTGGTACCCGGTCTATGCGCGGTATCTGGTCCGATACCTGAAGGCCATGCGGCAGGAGGGGGTCCGGGTGGGGATGCTGACCGTGCAGAACGAGCCGCTCAATCCGGACAACAATCCCAGCATGTTCATGTCGGCCCAGGACCAGAGGGTCTTCATCCGGGATCATCTGGGTCCGGCAATCCGGGCCGCAGGTCTTGGGACGAAGATCCTCTGCTACGACCACAATGCGGATCGACCGGACTTTCCCCTGGCGATCCTCGACGATCCCGAGGCGAAGCGGTTTGTGCATGGCTCGGCGTTCCATCTGTACGGAGGCCGGATCGAGGACCTCCAGCAGGTGTTCCGTGCCCATCCGGACCGCGCGCTGTACTTCACGGAGCAGTGGATCGGGGCCCCGGGCGATTTCGCAGGAGACCTCGGCTGGCATGTCGCCGAGGTCATGGTGGGTGCGATCCGCAATGGCTGTCGGACGGTGCTCGAGTGGAACCTGGCGGCCGATCCCCATCAGCGTCCACATACCGATCGGGGTGGATGTGAGCGATGTCTGGGGGCCCTCACACTGGATGGAGATCGGGTGGTCCAGAACACGGCCTACTACATCATCGCCCATGCGTCGAAATTCGTCCCGCCCGGTTCCCGGCATGTGGCATCAACCGCCTCGGTGTCCCTGCCGAATGTCGCCTTCCTGACCCCGCAGCGGAACCTGGTGCTCCTGGTGCTGAACCGGACGGATCGCGCCCAGACCTGCCATGTTGAGACACACGGCCGGGTTTTCCCGGTCACCCTGGACAGGGGCTCGGTGGCGACCCTGGTCGTCCCCGCCCAATGATGGGGTTATTGTTCTGGGCCGCTGAAAACGTGGGGTGGCTCCTTGGGTGGCATTGACCTTCCGGAGGGGTTTGGGTTCAGTGGTCTTATGTTCCCCCCAAGGCGGCGCCCATGCGTGGGTCATGGCCGGTCCATGATCCGCTCGGCCTTCACGCTGATCGAGCTGCTCGTCGTGATCGCCATCATCGCCATCCTGGCCGGCATGCTCCTCCCTGCTCTCAGCAAGGCGAAGGCGAAGGCCAATGGGGTGAAGTGCCTCAGCAACCTCCGTCAGCTCGGGCTCGCCACCTCCACCTACATCATGGACCACGGGTTCTATCCCGTGGGCATCGACGGGGCCGATGGCGCGGCGTGGATCTGGCCCGCGCTGCTCCGCAGCGCGATGTACAGCGGCCGCAACACCGAGGTCTTCCACTGTCCGATGGCGCCGGTGCAGTCCCAGTGGATCCCCAAGTTCGGCAGCGGCCAGCCGGCAAAGCTGGGATACCTGCAGGACGAGGTGCGGCTCCGTCCAGGCGGCAAGTTCTTCATGAGCTATGGCTACAATGTGTGGGGTGCCTTTGCCGGGCAGGTCCCCAACACCGGGCTCGGGGTCTATCTGGGTGATCCCGTATGGGGTGAGACCCGGGAGTCCGCCGTGAAGATGCCCAGCGCCATGATCTCGTTCGGCGACAGCAACTGGGACAAGAAGAAGAAGGGCGATTCGGACTGGAGCGGGTTCATTGGCATGTACGAGGAGCGTCAATGGCCTCTGGAGCTCCATGGGGGACGGACCTCGATCGCGTTCTGCGACGGCCATGTGGAGGCCAAGCGCCGGCTCGACATCATCGGCCAGCTCCACAAGGACCTGGGACGACGTCAGGAGGTCGCGCGGCTGTGGAACCGCGACAACGAGCCGCACTTCAAGTAGGCGGCCTTGGAGCCACCTGTCCCGCGGTCATCTCGATTCCGCGGCCTTGGCGGCAGACTGGAGGAACCCGACCACCGGCAAGGGGTCGTCGAGGCCATGCGGATGGTGTCCCACGCCCGGCTTGTGGATCACCCGGATCGTTCCGCCCGCGGCCTTGTACCGCTGCTCGAGGAGCGCGGTGTTCTCAGGGACCGGCACGACCGGATCGTCATCCCCGACCACATGGATCAGCGGGATCCCGGCCTTGGCCAGGGGGGCGAGCTGGTCGATCGGATTTCCCCGGAAGGCGAGGGCCTCCGACTCGTCCTTGAACCCGTAGTCCCGGATCAGCTTCTGCCAGTCCGGTGGGCTGCCGCGTCCGGTGCCCCGTCCGCCGGGCCAGCTCTTGAAGTCGCACACGGGCGCATCGCCGTAGACGGCGCTGACGCGGTCAGGGTGACGGGCCGCCCAGTTGTAGGCATACAGTCCGCCCCGGCTGATCCCGATCAGGGCCCCGCGTCGTGCGAGACCCCCGTTGGTGATGACCCGGTAGAACTGGTCGAACTGATCAAGCGCCGCCGGGCATCCGAACGTGTTGCCGACGACGAGGTGGAGGTGATGGAACCCCTGGGCGAGGAGGTTGGTGACGCCAGTCCGTTCGGTGAAGGCGTCGGGGAACTCCATGCACCAGGTCCAGGGCCTGCCCGCGGCAGGTCTGGTGGGCTCGACGACCCAGGCCTGGCAGCCCGCCACGTTGAAACGGAACCTCCGGAAGCCTCGCCACGTATCGATCTCGGCCCCCGGCCAGGGGCTCTTGGCCTCCGTCCTCGTGGGTTCCGCTCCGAGCGACAGGAACCCGCACAGGAGGAGGAAGGAGCACTGGAGCAGGGACTTCATGGACTGGGAGGAAACCGTCAAACGGGCGCCGTGACAAAACCGAAACCCCGCTTGCCGGGTCCGACTGGTTTTCCGCAGCCTCGAAGGATCCCATGAGACTGCTGCTTTCCTGCCTCCTCCTGCTGTCGCTTTCCCGGGCCAACGCTGCGGAATCCGCTCCCTCCACGAGGACCGAGGTGATCTATGGCCGGAAATTCGGCACCGCGCTGACCCTGGATGTGTTCCGGCCGGCCTCGACCAACACCCTTGGGGTCGTCGCCATCATCTCCGGCGGTTTCTTCTCGAGCCATGAGGCCATCAATCCCGGGATGCTGAAGCCGTTCCTAGACCGCGGCTACACCGTGTTCGCGGTCGTCCACGGATCCCAGCCCCGATATGTCATCCCGGAGATCGTGGGGGACATCCACCGGAGCGTGCGGTGGATCCGTCATCATGCGGCGGACTACGGGATCCGCCCGGACCGGCTCGGGGTGTTCGGGGCGAGCGCAGGGGGACACTTGTCCCTGACCCTCGCCACCCAGGGGGGACCCGGGGATCCCAGCGCCAAGGATCCGGTCGACCGCGAATCGAGCGCGGTGCAGGCGGTGGCATGCTTCTTCCCGCCGACCGACTACCTGAACTGGAGGGAATCCGGGGATGATGCCGTGGGGGTGGGGGTCCTGAAGGACTTCAAGCCGGCATTCGGACCGCGGAGTGACACCGAGGAGAGTCGACGCGTGTACGGGAGGGAGATCTCCCCCCTCTACTTCGTGTCGGCCTCGGTCCCGCCGACCTACATCGTCCATGGGGAATCCGACAAGCTGGTCCCCATCCATCAGGCGGAGATCTTTGTCCAGAGATGTCGCGAGGTCGGGGTGAAGGCCCCTGTGACCCTGGATCGGCGTCCGGGCAAGGACCACGGCTGGCCCGGGATGGACAAGGACCTGATCCTGTTCGCCGACTGGTTCGACCGGCACCTGCGATAGGGGGATGTGGCCGTGGGTGGCCCCGTGCTCCGCGCTCCGTCCGCCTTTTGCTTTGCCTCCGGGGCGCGCTCCGCTCACCGTGGGACAACGTCCCTATGGAAGAAACCGTGCCTCCGCCGCGATCCTTCAACGCGCGGATTCTGCCCTGGATCCTGGGAGCAGGATTCCTCGCCCTCTATCTCCTGACAGCCCATCCGTGGGTGGGTCCCGGCAACATCCAGCTGGTGGACCAGATGTTGGGCTGGGAACCGGACGCCCCGTATTCGGAGCCCTTCTTCTTCCTTGTCGGCAAGCTCCTGGGCTGGCTGCCGGCGGGCCAGCTGCCCCGCATCCTCAATGCCTTGTCGGCGGTGTCTGCGGCGATGACGGTCGCCATCCTGGCCCGGTGTGTGGCCCTGATGCCGCATGACCGCACCCGGGAGCAGCGCGTCCGGGGGCATTCCGATGGCGCGATGCTCCACGGGTGGTTCGCCGCGCTCCCGGTCGTCTTCGCCGCGGGGCTCCTGGGTTTCCAGCTGACCTTCTGGGAGAACGCCACGCTCCAGACGGGTGAGATGCTCGATCTGCTCCTCTTCGCGTTCTGCACCCTCTGCATCCTCGAGTACCGTCTCGACCTGAAGGATTCCTGGCTGTTCACGGGGGCCTTCGTCTGGGGGCTGGGGATGACCACGAACTGGGCGATGATCGGATTCTTCCCCCTGTACCTCTCCGCGATCGTGTGGGTCCGTGGCTGGTCCTTCTTCAACGCCGTCTTCCTGACCCGTCTGATCTTCTGGGGCCTGCTGGGCCTCGTGGCCTATCTCATCGTGCCCATCGGACAGGCATTGGGCGGCCGTTCAGGACTCGGGTTCTGGTGGTCCCTCCGGGCCAACCTGATGATGGAGAAGGCCTTCCTGTTCGGGATTCCCCGTGGCCGCCCTCTGCTGCTCGGGCTGGTGCTCGTCCTGCCGCTGATGTTCGCGGGAGTCCGCTGGCAGGGAAGCAAGGCGTCGACGGTCGAGCGGTACATGACAATCGGCGGCATCATCCTCCTCCAGGTGCTCTGGCTGGTGGCCATCCCGTTCGTCGCATTCGACACCCCGTTCAGCGCACGCCGTCTCATGTATCTCGACGAGTCCTCCGGAGGGCTTCCGCTGCTGACCTTCTCGTTTACCGGGGCTTTGGCAGCCGGCTACCTCGCAGGCTGGTTCCTCGTGGTGGGTTTCGCCGCGCCGACCAAGACCTGGGAGAAGCCGAATCCGCTTCTGGATCTCCTCGGCCGGTTGGCCGGCCTGGCCGTGGTGGTGGCAAGTGTTGGTGTTCCAGCCGCCCTGGTCCTCAGGAACTGGCCGGTCATTCAGGCCGGCAACGGTCGCCAGTCGCTCGAGCTCTTCCAGGCTGTCGTGGGGGCGCTTCCGTCCAAGCCCTCGGCGGTCTTCTCCGACCATCCGACCCTCACCCGGCTGGCGCATGCCGCCTGGGTGGGGATTCCCGAGGCTCCCCGGCATGGGTTCTTCGACACCTCCCGGGGACCGGATCCGGTCTACCGCCGATGGTTCGCCGACAGCACCCGGGAATCCCTGCCGGAGTTCGGTGTCCTGAAGGACGTCCAGCAGAATGTCGCCGGGGCATCGATCAGTGTGCTCGCCCAGCTGGCCGCCGAAGGCCGTGCTGCCTACCTGCATCCGAGCTTTGGGTTCTTCTTCGAGCGGCTCCGGGCCGTCCCCAACGGTCCCGGCTACGCCATCGTCCCCCAGCCCGAGGGCTTCGAGGAGGTGTTGATCGAGCCGGCACGACTGGAGTCTCTCGTGAAATCGTGGGATGCGATGGCCCCGGCGCTTGATGCCCTCGTGCGCGCCCGTGCGCTCGGCACCAAGGACGGCAAGCAGCTGTCGGTGATCTGGTCGCGCAACGCCAACGGGGTGGGTGTGGTGCTGCAGCGCCAGAAGCGCCTCGCCGACGCCGCCCGTTTCTTCGCCCTGGCATCGCGTCTCAATCCCGACAACCGGGCCGCGAAGGCGAATGCCAACGTGAACGCAGCCCTGCAGGCCGGACGTCCCATCGCCCCCGAGGACAACAAGCCGCTCACCGACACCGTGCTGCAGGAGGTGCTCGGGACCGATGGGCCGGTGGACGAGCCGGTGTTCCTCAGGAACTTCGGCACGGGACTGCTCTCCTCCGTCGACCGCCTGCCGCGCCAGGCTTGGGAGACCTTCCACCGGTTGGGACAGCTCGACCCCAGGGACCAGAACGCGCGGTTCGGTCAGATCGAGGCCTTCCTCCAGGCGGAGCAGTACCAGCGGGTCCGGCAGGAGCTCGACGCGTTGGCCCGATCGCCGGCAGCCAAGGATCCGACCCGTGATTTCCTGGCCGGACAGCAGCGGCTCGAGATCTACTACGCCTTGACGCAGGGCGACCTGAAGCGGGCCGAGTCGCTGATGACGAATGCCCGGACCCAGTTCGCCAACGACACCTCCCTGCTCGACCTGCTCACGGAGTTGTTCATCCGGCAGGGGCGGCTGGATGAGGCGATCCCGCTGCTCGAGCAGTGGCGCAAGATCCGGGCGGACGACCCCCCGGCGACCCTGCGACTCTCCGCGATCTACATCAGCCGTGCCCAGTGGGACCCCGCCCTCAGGCTCCTCGACCAGCTCCTCGTCCTCCAGCCGGACAACACCGCGGCGCGGTTGAACAAGGCGGTGTGCCTGCTCCAGCTGAACCGGCTCGACGAGTCCAAGCGGCAGTACCTCGAGATCGAGGAGAAATACCCCGAGCTCCCGATGCTCCAGTATGGCCTTGCGGAGATCGCGCTGCGCCGCAAGAGCACCAACGCGGCGATTGAGCACCTCGAGAAGTACCTCAAGCTCGCGCCGACCAACACCGCGGAATATGCGACGGTCGCCCAGCGGCTGGGCGTCATCCGCGGTGGTGGGCGTTGATGGACATCACCCACGTCATCACCCGCCTCATCGTGGGTGGGGCCCAGGAGAACACCGTCTCCTCGGTCCTGGGCCTCCGACGGACACCCGGCCTCCGGGTCGACCTCATCTCGGGGCCCACCAACGGTCCCGAGGGGACCCTGGAGCCGGTGTTTGATGATCACCCTGGATGTCTCACGGTGATCCCGGACCTCATCCGTCCGGTGCGTCCCCTCGCGGACCTGAGGGCCTACCGCGCGTTGTTCCGACGTTTCCGCGCCACCCGTCCCGACATCGTCCACACCCACAGCGGCAAGGCGGGCTTCGTTGGGCGCCTCGCCGCTCATCGCGCTGGAGTCCCCTGCGTGATCCATACCATCCACGGTCCAAGCTTCGGTCCGTTCCAAGGTGCCGGTGCCAACACCGCCTTCACCCTCGCCGAG
>JBDLQQ010000105.1:0-4977 GCA_039800465.1 Verrucomicrobiota bacterium | reverse complement strand
GATCGGGGCTGGCACCGCGCGATCCACCAGCTCTGCGAGGGAACCGACCCCGAGGAACCGGAGCATCTCCTGCTGCTCGGCCTCCGAGGGACCAAGATGACGGTGGAGGAATTCGGACGGGGTGGACGGGGATGGGCTGGCGCTCACGGTGATGGAAGGAGCCGGCGACTGCCGGAAACAGGCCGCGACGTTACGGCCGGACAGGGTCCGTGCAAGCGCTCAGTGCCCGGCCACGGGTACGGCCCCAGCCAAGGCCGTCCTCAGCCCCGACGCTTCCACTCGACCTTCGGCGGTTCGGGGAGGCCCAGGACGCGGTAGGCGGTCCGGAAATGCATCTTGGCCACCTGGCGCAGCCCCGCCTCGCCGTGCTTCTCCACCACCCGACGCCCCGCCTCCTCCACCGCGGTGGAGGCCCCCTTCGGCAACGTCACCCCCAGCGTCCCTCCCAGACGCTTCAGCCGCTGGACAAACTCGTCGCGCGCCAGGATCGACGCCGCCGCAACGGCGAGGTCCTCCTCCGCCCGGTGACGCTGGACCAGCTCGATCTCGCGTCCGAGCGACATCAGGGCCTTGGCGACCGTCTCCTTGTCCTGCGCAAACTGGTCGCTGATGGCCCTGACCGGGGCCGGGATCATCCGATGCCGTTGCAGGAGCAGGTTCTCGATCACCCGGGCATGGCCCCAGGCCAGGACCCGGTTCACCGACCCATTGCGCTGGTGCATCCGGTTGTAGGCCTCGTTGCCGATCGTCACCACCGTGTGGACACACCCCGGCGTGTCGCGGATGCGCTGGGCGAGGTCTGCGATCCGGGAATCGCTGCCGATGTTCTTGGAATCCTGGATCCCGGCATCCTTCCACGACCGCACCACGTCGGCGTTCACATACACCCCCGCGACGCACAGGGGACCGAAGAAATCCCCCTTTCCGGATTCGTCGACACCCAGCCGCGGCAGCAGGCGTTCCGGCTCGAGCTCCTCCTCGTAGCCGAGCTTGGCGCTCCCCAGGACCTCGGGCTCGAGCACGAACTCGACGAACTCCCGGGTACCCTTGCCCTGGACCACCACCTTGCCCGACTCGTACAGGGTGACGTTGAAGTCGGGCTTCACCCCGCTCACCCGCGCATGCGCGACGTCCCGGAGCTGGAAGTTCCCGCCCCGGACCAGGGCCTCCAGCCGGGCCATCTGGTCCCGATCCAACTTGGCGGTATAGGTCGTCAACACCGCAAGATTCAGGATTCGGCCCCGGAATCACAAACACTCTCTCTCCGCGGGAACATGGCCAGGGGTGATCCCGACACGGCACCGGACATGCCCCGGACATCCGATCCGGCAACACCCCGGCCCCGAGTTGAGAGTTGAGGGAGTCCGGGGTGCCCCGTACGGTGCCGTCCAGTTCCGACGTCCATCACGGCGTCCCCCCATGAAACATCACCTGGATTTCGAAAAACCGATCCTGGAGCTCCAGCAGAAGCTGCAGGATCTCCGGCAGCACCCCGAGAACCACTCGATGGGATTCACCTGGGAGGAGGAGATCCAGCAGCTCGAGCGCAAGCTCGACGAGGCCCGACGCCAGATCTACTCGAACCTGTCCCCCTGGCAGCGGGTGCAGCTCGCCCGGCATCCCCGGCGGCCCTACACGCTGGACTACATCCAGCTCGGCCTGACCGATTTCGAGGAGCTCCATGGTGACCGGCAGTATTCGGACGACCGTGCGGTCGTGGGCGGATTCGCCCGGCTGGGGGGCGAACAGGTCATGGTCATCGGCACGCAGAAGGGCCGGGACACCAAGGAGAACATCCTCCGGAATTTCGGGTCCGCCCATCCGGAGGGCTACCGCAAGGCCCTCCGCCTGATGAAGCTGGCCGACAAGTTCGGGCTGCCGATCGTGACCCTGATCGACACCGCCGGGGCCTATCCCGGCATCGGGTCTGAGGAACGCCATATCGGAGAGGCCATCGCGGTGAACCTGCGGGAGATGATGCTCCTCGAGGTCCCCATCCTCGCCGCCGTCATCGGCGAGGGTGGCTCGGGCGGGGCCCTTGGCATCGGGGTGGCTGACCGGGTTCTGATCCTCGAGAACGCCTACTACTCCGTGATTAGCCCGGAGGGCTGTGCCGCCATCCTCTGGAAGGATCGCGCCGCCGCCCCGAAGGCCGCTGCCGCGCTCCGCATCACCGCGACGGATCTGCGGGAACTGGGGCTGGTCGACGAGGTCGTCCGCGAACCCGAGGGGGGTGCCCATCAGGATCCCCAGCTCGCGGCAGCCAACCTCCGGGACGCGCTGCTGAAGCACCTCAACGAGGTCCGTGCCCTTCCCGCCCAGGAGCGGCTTTCCCGACGCTACGCGAAGTTCCGCGCGCTCGGGCAGGTCCACCAACCGGCAGCCACTGCCGCGGCTGCTTGACCCTGACCATGGCGGAACTTCCCCCGCTCACCTTCACCCCGATCCTCATGGAGCGGATCTGGGGCGGCCGACGACTCGCGGAGACCTTCGGAAAACCACTGCCGGACCAGATCCCGATCGGGGAATCCTGGGAGATCACGGACCGCCCCGAGGGGGTCTCGGTCGTAGCGACCGGCCCCCTGGAGGGCAAGGATCTGCGCTGGTTGATGACCCACCATGGGGAAGCCCTCCTCGGCCGCGTCCCGGCACCCGGTGAACGCTTTCCCTGGCTCATCAAGCTCCTCGACTGCACCGACGACCTCTCCCTGCAGGTCCACCCCCCGGCCCACAAGGCCACCGCGCTGCGTGGCGAACCGAAGACCGAGATGTGGTACTTCGCCGACACCCAACCCGGATCCCGCATCTATGTCGGCCTCCGGAACGGCGTCACCCGGGAGGAGTTCTCCCGGAAGGTCGCCGACGGGACCGTGGCCGACTGCTTCCACGCCCACGACACCCGCCCCGGAGATGCGATGTTCGTGCCGAGTGGACGGGTCCATGCCCTTGGAGGTGGCAATCTCGTCTTCGAGATCCAGCAGAATTCCGACACCACCTACCGGGTGTTCGACTGGAACCGGGTCGGCCTCGATGGAAAGCCGCGGGACCTGCACCTCGAGGCCTCGATGGAGTCGATCGACTTCCAGGATTTCGAACCCGGACTCATCGAGTCGCCCGGCCGGGTCGGACCCACCGGACAAACCAGGGAACTGGTCCGCCATCCCCTGTTCCACATCGATGAACTGCAGGTGCCCCGGGGCGGTTCGATCCCCGACCTGCGGCGTCCAGGGACACCTGCCGTGGTGGGTGTCGTCCGGGGCCATCTGACCGTGTCGGGCGCCGGAGAGACCGTCTCCGTGCCGGCCGGCGGATTCGTGCTCCTCGGGGCGTCCCTCAAGGACCCAACGCTCTGCGTCGGCGCTGATTCGGTCCTGCTCTCGGTCACCCCCGGGGCCTGAAGGCGCCACCAACGCCTCCGTGCCCGCGCCGACACGGTCCAACATCGACCTCTGGACCCCCATGGCGCCCGCGGGCATCGTCCCGGCGTCAACCGGAACCCTCCATGGAGAAACCGTCGAAAAAACCCACCCCTCTCGCGCCCGGGAAGGGGATGATCAGCGACGAAACCCTGCGTCAATCCTCGCTGCTGCGGCAGCTTCTGAACGACCGCTACTTCCGATTTGGTCTCGCCCTGGTGACGCTGCTTGTCGCCTCCACTGCCATCCTGCTCCCTAAGGGTTTCCGATCCACCCCCGGGGGATTCCTGCCGGTCATCCATGTCGCGCTGCTCGACAAGATCCAGGCCCGATCCCTGTCGCGTTCAGCCCAGTCCTCGGAGGCTGCGGGACAGGTCGAGGCCGCCGTCCTGGGATGGCAGCTCGCCGTGGCCAACGACCCCGGGGATCCCGCCCTCTCCAGAGGACTCGTCTCCCTGATCGCCCGGCAACCCGTCCCGGACAAGAAGCACCTCCGCTCGGGCGCGAGCCACGCCCTGTGGCTGTTGCGCCTCACCCACACGAACCGGGATGACCTGGATCTCGCGGCCAAGCTGTTCAGCCGCTACGGCCAGGACAGCTACGTCGCAAGCCTCCTGCGTCCGATCGAGACGAACCTGACCCCGGTCCAGGCCCGGGAATACCTGAAGTCGCAGTTCCATCTCGGCTACATGGACGCCTTCGGCACGGCCTGGGACCGCTACGGGAAGGAGGTGGAGAGCACTCCGGACATGTCCCTCTACCGGGCGGCCTGGGAGGCGGGATGGGGGCCGGCCGAGACGCTTCATTCCGGGGCCGAACGCCTGGACAGAGCGCGCCAGGATCCGTCGACCATGGTCCTTGCCAACCGCCTGACCCTCTCGGTTGCCTTTTCGCGGGCTGACATCCGCGCCTACGAGGCGTCGCTCGATGCGATCGTCGACCGCCATGCGGACCGCGTCTCGGACCACCTCAACCACTGGCGGCTCCTGGTGAATGCCGGGCAGCGGGCACGGGCCTCCGAGCTGGCCCAGCGGTATTCGAATCCTCCCGACACCGCGTCGGACGCGCTCCAGATGACCGACCTGTACCTCGAGCTGGGGCTGACCCAGTTCGCCGCGGATTTCCTCGAGAAGCAGGTGGCCCGGTTCGACTTCAACCCGGAGATCTGGCAGCGGCAGGCCGACCTGCTCATCCAGCTCAAGCGCTGGGAAGATCTGCGGGCGTTGGCCATCGGGCTCCGTGCGATGGAGCGGATCTCGCCGGACCTCAACAGCTACGCCTGGATGCTCCAGGGCATCGCAGAGCTGCAGGCCGGGAAGACCGGGGCGGCCGAGACCGCCTTCGCCCGCTGCGTGGATTTCCCCCCCAACAACCCCCTGACGAGCTATCGGATGGCGCAGCTTCTCAACAGGCACGGTCAGCACACCCACGCCACGGCGCTGCTCCGGAAGCTCGAGAAGGACTTCGGAGGCCTCGCCCAGTACTGGTTCCAGGTGGTCAGCGCCGCCTACCAGGCCCGCCAGTTCGAGGTCATGCGGCAGGCTGCGGCCAGGGGGTATGA